>CALEMB010000165.1 GCA_937902805.1 uncultured Bacteroidales bacterium | reverse complement strand
GAGATCTACACTCTTTCCCTACACGACGCTCTTCCGATCTCGATCTGTCTCGAACCTCACCGCCGAAAATCATGGCTCCGTCACGCTCATCATTCCTGGTGCCACCCACTGCGACCTTTACGACGGTGGCGAGGGCAATTACATTCCGTGGGATACGTTGGCGGAGTTTTTCACCAAAAACCTGAAATAATAGAAATGAACGAACAACCCACAGGGAAGACCTACGTCGGCAGCGACGAACTCTATGCCGATGTGCAGCGTTGCATGAAACTGGTTGCCGAGATGAACACCGGCTACCACACCGAGGCCGAGGTGCGCGCGTACCTGCGACAAATAACAGGCTCCGACATCGACGACACCGTGCGTGTGTTTCCGCCGTTCAACATCAACTACGGCAAGAAGACCACCTTCGGCAAGGACAGTTTCGTCAACTTCGGCTGCACCTTCCTGGCACTTGGTGGCATCACGATTGAGGAGGGCGTCTTCATTGCGCCTCATGTGGTTTTGGCTTCAGAATACCATCCCGAAGACCCGGAAACAAGACATTCGTTGCTCACCAAGCCCATCGTCATCAAGAAGAACGCCTGGATTGGTGCCAACGCCACGATATTGGCGGGAGTCACCATCGGCGAGAACGCCATTGTGGCCGCCGGTGCCGTGGTGGGAAAGGATGTCCCCGACAACGCCATTGTGGGAGGCGTTCCTGCCAAGGTGATTAGAATGATCAAATAAGAGACGAAATGAAACGATGGAATCCGCAATCTAGGCACAGTCTTGGATTGCGGATTTTTTATAACTTTGCATCGTGGAACTCAACGAGCGAAATATCATCATCGACAATAGTCTTAATCGCATCGCGGAGGCGGGTATGGAAAGCTATATCACCCATGCCTACTGCTCGGCGGGCGAGTGCGAAGTGTGGTACGGCGGCAGCCAGCTGCACTTCCGGAAGGGCGACTGCATGATTGTGGTAGCCAATCGGCAGGTGACACGAATGAAGCCATCAGTGGACTTTCGTGTGAATGTCGTCTATGTGGATTTTGACTTCATCAACGTCTGCGCCACACATTCCAACTACGGCACACGAGGCGGAATGTCGCTCTACATCGACCCCATCATGCACCTCAACGAGGAGGAGCAACAGCTATGCGAACGCGACTTCGAGGAGGTGTTCCGTCGCATGAGGCATCCGCACAAGTATTTTCACGGCGATGAGATGGTTGCCGTGCTTCAGATGCTCTTCATCGACTTCTTCGAGTTCCACTCGCGCATCTATGGCGAGGCGGATCTGTCGGCGCAGACTGCCTCGGTGATGGACCGCTTCGTGACGATGCTGGAGCACAGCGATTACCGCGAGCACCGCGATGTGGCATGGTACGCCAGCGAGTTGTGCGTCACGCCCAAATACCTCTCAGAAATCTGTAAGCGCGTCAGCGGCCAGTCGGCCAACTACTGGATCAACCGCTACGCCGCCATGGAACTCTCGCACCTGCTCAAAGACCGCAGCCTCACGCTCACCGACATCGCCGACCGCTTCAACTTCGCCTCCCTCAGCCACTTCTCGCGCTACGTCCAGAACAATCTCGGGGCTTCGCCGAGTTCGTTCAGGGAGTAGTCATTACCTGCAAAGTGAAGCAAAACCGCAAAATGTGAAACTTTTCCCGAAAAATCCATAACAGCCATGATGAATTATGGTTGTAGTTTTGCATTGTCAAAAATATAGTAATCAAAAAACTTCAAAACTATGCAAAACATCAGACTATACAACGGCGTTGAGATGCCGGTTTTAGGATACGGAGTGTTCCAAGTGCCGCCGCAAGAGGCGGAGCGTTGCGTGAGCGACGCATTAAGTGTGGGCTATCGCTTAATTGATACCGCACAAGCCTATTTCAATGAGGAAGGCGTGGGCGAGGCCGTCGCCAAGTCGGGCATCAAGCGCGAGGACCTGTTCCTCGTCACCAAGGTATGGATCAGCAACAACGGCGAAGAGAAGGCCGCCCGCAGCATCGACGAGAGCCTGCGCAAGCTGAAAACGGACTACATCGACTTGCTACTCATACACCAGGCATACGGCGATGTGTTCGGCACCTGGCGTGCAATGGAGGACGCCTACCGCGATGGCAAAGTGCGTGCCATCGGCGTGAGCAACTTCCAACAAGCCCGTTTCTTCGACTTCGCCCACTATGTGGATATGAAGCCGATGGTGAACCAGTTGCAATGCAACGCGATGATTCAGCAACGCGAAATCGAGCCTACGCTCAACGAGTTCGGCACCAAGATGATGGCATGGGGACCGCTGGGCGGACAAGGTGTGGACGGCATCATCAAGAGCGACCTGCTGGCCGGCATCGGTGCCAAGTACGGCAAGACCGCCTCGCAGGTGGCCCTCCGTTGGCTCACGCAGCGCGGCATCGTGGCCATCCCCAAGTCCAGCCACAAGGAGCGTATGCAGCAAAACCTCGACATCTTTGATTTTACCCTCACCGACGACGACATGGCTCAAATTGCCACGATGAACCAGCACGACACAGGCACAGTCAACTTCAACGACATGAACTTTGTGAAGTATCTGATTGAAAACTACGGATAAACTAATGACTATGAAAAAGACAATAATGATATTCGCCATCGCATTGACAATGGCCGCCTGTGGAACGCAATCCACTAAAGAAAACGCAAAAGAAATGAACACACTCACCTTTACTACCGAGCAGGCGGCCTTCATGTCGGCCATCGCCTGCAACGAGGCCAAAGCCGACTATACCGCCTTGGCCGAGGCCATCAACAGCGGCTTGGATGCCGGCTTGACGGTCAGCCAAATCAAGGAAGCCCTGTCGCAACTCTATGCCTACACGGGGTTCCCTCGTTCTCTGAATGCCCTTGGCACTTTGCAGAAGGTTATGGAGCAACGCCAAAGCGAAGGCAAAGCCACTGAAGAAGGTCTTGAGGCATCGCCGCTGCCAAGCCATTACAATGCTTTGGCACAAGGTACGGAAGTACAAACCAAACTTTCTGGGCAGCCTTTCAACTATGACTTCTGTCCTGCCGAGGACTACTATCTGAAAGCCCATCTCTTCGGCGACATCTTCGCCCGCGACAACCTCACCCATGCTGACCGCGAACTCATCACCGTGAGTGCGTTGAGTGGCTTGGAGAACGTGATGCCACAGTTGCAGGCGCATGTGCGCGGTGCCTTGAACCTGGGTGTCACAGAGGAGCAGTTGCGCAGTATCCCTGCCGCTTTGAAAGCGTACGGCTTGGTTTCAGAAGCGCATCGTGCCGAAGCAGCATTAGCAACAGTCATTGACGGAGACACATCTCTCAACTCTCAACTCTCAACTCTAAACTCTTCTTGGCCCATTGGCGAACCCAACACTGCATACGCCCAGTATTTCATAGGCAACAGCTACCTCGCCGTCCTCGACCCCGCAACTGGCCTCTGCAATGTCAGCTTTGAGCCTGGCTGCCGCAACAACTGGCACGTTCACCACGGTGCCGTGCAGATGTTGATCTGCGTGAGCGGTCGTGGCTGGTATCAGGAATGGGGCAAGGAAGCCATTCCGTTAGTTCCTGGCACCGTCATCGCCGTTCCAGAGGGCGTGAAACACTGGCATGGTGCCGCCAAAGACAGCTGGATGCAGCACCTCACCTATCACGCCAACGCCAAGCCCGGCAACAGCAACGAGTGGCTGGAGCCTGTCAGCGACGAGCAGTATGACACATTGAGATAATCGGACAAGTTTCCATGAAAAATCCGCAATTCAGGCGAAGGCTTGGGTTGCGGATTTTTTGTACCTTTGCGGCAAAACAACCGCAATGAAGAAAGAGATTGATCCTAAAGAAATACCATCAAGGGATGTTCAAAACGACGTTGCCCATCTCGTTCCAGTTTCATCATGCCCAGATGGACGGCTTCGAAGCCGCCCGTTTCCTCAACGACCTTCAGGAGGTAATCAAAAAGCTTTCTTGAATGAGAGTATTACTGATGTGGTCTTTAAGGTTTAGCCGACCAATGTGCAGGTGCGGGCGAGATCACCGTGAAAAAGATGTTCGGTGACTACGGCATCTACTGCGACGGCGTCATCTTTGGCCTCGTCTGCGACAACCGTTTCTACCTGAAACCAACCGAAGCAGGCCGCTCATTGCTGCGCAGCGTCGAAATGCGTCCGCCTTACGACGGCGCGAAAGACTATTTCTTCATCGAAGATGTGGACGACCGCGATTATATCGCCGAACTTGTTCGAGTGACTCGCAAGGAACTGCCGTTGGCGAAACCGAAAAGGAAGTAAATGCATTTCCTGCAACTCCTGTTACCGTACTTATAAACATCGGTGCGTGTTCAATTGATTATGGCTCAAGTTTACTATAGGACTGATTTTTCAATAGCCTCGGAGAGGCTGAATC
>CALEMB010000164.1 GCA_937902805.1 uncultured Bacteroidales bacterium | reverse complement strand
TCGATGGACTCCTTCACGCCCTGCGGGAGTTTTTTAATTGAGAATTGGGAATTGACAATTGACAGATCCTCTTCTTCGTCCTCGGCCACCTCACACCTCACACCTCCTACCTCATCCCTCAAACCTCCTACCTCATACTTCCCACCTCCTACCTCAACCATCCTCTGGCTCTGCGTAAACAATTCCTCCTGATACTTATACAGCCTCTGCGAAGGATTGGTATAGTTGGCGTAGAAATCCTCCACCAGCTGCTGAATATTCTCATCATTCCAATGCTCGGGCATCAGCTCGGAAAGGATGCCGTTGGTCTCGGCCTTAGTCAGCAGCTGGGTCACGCCACCGAGGAAGATCTTCACGGTAGTATGCCTGCCGCCCTCGTTCACGAAGTCGCTCTCCTTCAAGTGCTTCTCCTTCATCACGCCCTTGGCGATGAATCGCGTGCGTTCGGTAGCCGTTTCGATAGCCCCAGGCTCCCGTTTTGCGTCCAACTGCTGTTTTGCCTCGAGTTCTTGCTTCGCGTCGGGCTCCTGCTTTGCGTCAGACTCCCGCTTCGCGTCATCGCGAGGAACGAAGCGATCCAGATCTACTGCTTCTGTCTCATCCCAAGGGCGGTAGTGCTTGTTCGCCTTCTTCGCTCCCGCTGGCACCTGCTCTTCTCCCCTCCTCTCGCGTTCCTTCAGGCGCTTGTATTCCTCGTAGGCTTCCTCGTCGGTCAGGCGCTCGGTGAAGAGCGCATCATCCAATAAAGGTGTCGTCTGCGGGTCTATCGGCCCGTGAAACACCACGCGGTTGTTCTCCTTGTTGTTGGTGTCCATCTCTGTCTTGGTGGCGATGCTCAGGCGCACTTGGTTTTCCAATATCGTCGTCCCCGGTACACGGCGACCCACAGCGTGAACCCCGTAGCTGGCCGACTCTGACACTTCCACCAGCTGCAGTTCGTCCTTGCGCTCCACCAGTTCCTTCATGATGCGTCGGCATTCCTCTTGGTTGCCGCAATCGATGTCGTAGAAGAAGAAGGGGCTCACCGTCGTGTTGCCCTTCAGCGGTTCGCCGTCCGGCACTTGGCAGTTGTAGGCCATCTCCACAAGGTTGCGCTTGTACCTGTCCTCGCCCGTCTCGCGGTACTTGTTCCAGTTGTCGATGTTGCGGGTGCTGTTGCAGGCTTGCATATAGTCCGCCCGGCTGGTGATGGGGCGGCAAACCTTCTTGCCGCCCTTCTTATACACGTGGTTGCACATAGCTTATACCTCCTCTGCCTGAGTGTAAAGTATTTCGTTGACGACCTTCTGGGCGATGACCAGCGCCTCGTGGGACAGTCGGTCGGGCAGTTCGTCCACCAGCTCGGCAGACATCGCGAAGTAGAAGTAATACTTCCCGTCGTGACCCAAGGAGAGTGAGCTGTGGTCTTCACGGAAGATGGGTTTGTTGCGCTTGCGCTTTTTCTTCTCTGTTATGTAGACATTGCCGTCGCGCATCGCCTGCACCTTGAAATCACCCGTGAAGGATTCCATCGTCACTTCTTCGCAGCAGGCGAAGTCCATCAGGCGGAGTCCGTTGTCGTTTTTGCCGAAGGTCATCATGCCGTTCAGCGTCGTCTGGCTCTTCAGAGCCGTTCTCTTGTTGTTGCTGTTATCCTTTTTCATTTTGAGTTGATTTGTGAGCAGAAGGTTGGAATCTTTGGCCATTTACTCGAGAACATCCTCCTCACTTCAACTCGGGGTTAATGATTAGTTAAATTGAATAATTTCATTCGCCATAAGTTGTCCGTTAAATTCTCTGCAAAGGAACGGTGCGATTATGCGACTGAAAAACACACAAAAAGAAGCCTCGGTCAATCGCACAACCGAGGCATCCTAACTCTTTGTGATATAAGGACAAAAAAAATTCAAAAAAAATTTCGTGCGATTAGGAATTATGCCCAATCGCACGACTCAATCGCAAAATGCAGTTTGTCAGTTTTCCGCAAACGCCTTTAACCACTCGTAATACGGCTGGTTTTTGGCTTTGCTCATGTAACGGGCCAGAGATGCTGATTTCAAATCATCCAATCCCAACTTGGCGGCCACTGATCTATAGCTGCCCTTGAGTACCTTTGCTTTAATCAAGATACCGACAATAGCGCATTTCATTTGGGTGCGTTTCTTTTCCTGAAGCCACTCCTCTGCAATTCCGTCTTTGTATTCTGATTCCAGCAATGCCTTCATCAACTTCTCACGCCAATTACAGGTGTATTTCTTCTTATTCGAGGAACACTCGTCAAACCAGTCTTGACAAAGAAACACGGAGAGGTTTTTCTGAGGGGCGAAGTAGTTCAACTCTTGTGAGGCATCATTGGGTGTTTCCGTTTTGTTTTCCACTTGCTTGGGAGGGTCTTGTTCCTCGGGCTCCACTTCCTCTGCCTCGTCGCTGAAGAAAGCACCAATCAGCTTCCCAATGTCTTTGCTGCCGACAGTGCTGATGTGGAGCACCTTCTTGTGGTCGTTGTGGACGGCTCCCTCTTCGTAGTTATAGGTGTCGCTCATATTCTATTTGTCCGGTTTGCTTTTGTCGTAATGTCTTCTCTCTATCTTCGCTCAACAACAGCTGATGGCGTTTGTCGTCATGTGTTGCCCCCGCCTCATAGTTATAATAATTGGTTGGGCGTTCTATGGCCGTCTTTACCGACTCGACCATTTGCTTCTGCTGATTCATGCTATCCACCAGCCGATCCCGATATTTGTTCAGCAATGCCGGATAGGCATTATGCCATACTTCTATGCCATTAAGGATAGGGCTCTCATTCAACTTGCACAATAATTCCCACGCCATCGATGGTGGATACTTCATCAGTTCCGCATCCACGTCTTCTATGGGTATTGCCGTCACGATCATCCTTTGCAACACCTCGCGCGTCTTGTCGAGTTCGTTTTGGAGCTGGTTCTTCTGTTCGTCCATCAGCTTGATAAGTTCGTCCTTTCGGCGGCTCTCGTCTTCCATCTCCTTGTAGCTCTTAGGTCGGTGTTCGCGGAGCATCCGCTGGAAATCTTCGGGAAAGAGGGTGTCGCACAACTCGTAAAGCATATCCGAAGGCTCCGTCCGGTTGACGATATCCTGCATCTCAACGATAGTCTTATCCAGCATTCGGCGATGTTTCCTGTCGAGATTCAATTCGTCAGCGTAATCCATCAAACCGCAAAAGTAGATGTGCATGTGCGGCATAAACGATTGGCTTGATTTCATCACCGTTTTGCTGACATCGATGAAGCTGGTCCATTTCACGCCTACGATGTGCCGCGTCATCACGGAATAGTAATACTTCATAAACAGCCATTGACGCCTCAACAGCTCCAGATTCTCCGCTTTTTTCTGCTTTGTCCAATCCTGCTGCATTATCATCGTGAAAGCATGCAGGACACAAAGCACCTCGTCGGTTTTGTAGTCGCTATACACCTCGGACTTGAACAGCATCCCTTTCAGTTCCTTCGAAAGCTTGGACCAATCCTGGCAACAGTCAGCCCGCAGCAACGCCTCCAAAATGTAAAAGTATTGGTAGATGCGTTTCGCTTCATCGATGCGTTTCATATTGTCGCCCCAACATTCGGCTGACGTTATCAAGTCCTGTTCCGATGCCCAACGTCCAAACAGGTCGTCGTCATCAATGATGCGCTTCATTTCAAAGCGGATGCTCTCCATATTGGGCTTACACAGACGTGGGGCGCCAAAGAGATACATCTGGTAATAAGGCTCCATCTTCGTATGCAGGATGCTTTTATAAACAGAATCCTTGGGGACGGAACATCCAGGATGCCCCCACATACACGCTTCGCCAGGCACATTGCCGCCGTCCATCATCTGCTCCAGATGGTTGATGACGGTATTCTGAATATAGTAT
This sequence comes from uncultured Bacteroidales bacterium, assembly GCA_937902805.1. Classification (GTDB taxonomy): domain Bacteria; phylum Bacteroidota; class Bacteroidia; order Bacteroidales; family F082; genus Limimorpha. The sequence continues at coordinate 518 of CALEMB010000164.1, read as the reverse complement.
TCGTATGTCTCTATGTTATTCATCACAGCGATGTACTATCCATTACCCCCTTGGTTCCACTATTACTTCACCATCCCCTGATACAGCCTAAACAGCTCCGCCACGCATTCGCTTTCCTGGAAAGTTGACTTCACGGGGAAGCCGTAAGCTTGCATCACAGCGCGGTCATTCTCTTGATGAGCACGACGCAGCTCGGGTGTCATGGTCGCCTCGTCGTAGAGGTCGGCAAGGCTGCAATCCGGGAACTTGGCGCGAGCGTCAAGGATGGATTGTGCTGTTTGCTCAATCTTTGCCTTTTGTGCTTCAGTGGGATTAGGCCAAAGGAAGTTGTTATAGACGATTGAAGCACTGTAACGGTAGTCACTTTTCAAACGACCCGCAACAGCACGCATCCATCCCATGTGAACATTGCTGGTGAGAACCCCGAAATGATATAACGATGCATTGGGGACAATCAAAGAAGCATCAGATAGATCGAGATCGGAAGAGCGTCGTGTAGGGAAAGAGTGTAGATCTCG
>CALEMB010000163.1 GCA_937902805.1 uncultured Bacteroidales bacterium | reverse complement strand
CGATCTTATCATTTGCAGCCCTCGCAGCCACCATCGCAGCTGCCGCCGCAACCAGCACAGCCGCCAGCGCTGAAGTCCTCATCGGTTGACTCGCGCACGTCGAGAATCTCACCCGAGAAATGGAGGTGCTTGCCCGCCATATCGTGGTTGAAGTCCATCTTCACGTGGCTGTCGCCAATCTCGCGGACAACTCCCATGATGGGGCGACCGTCGGAGGTCTGCATCATCAGTTGCGCACCGACCTTCACCATATCCATCAGGACATCGTTTTGCATAAACATCTTTTTGTCGAGGTCCATCACGTAGGCCTCATCGCGCTCGCCGTAACCCTCTTCAGGGGTCAGGTGGAAGGCGTACTTGTCGCCAGGCTCCTTGCCCATCAGGTTTTCCTCAAACTTGGGCAACAGTTGGTGCATGCCAAAGATGGCAACAAAGGGATTCTCTTTGGTGGTCTCCTGCAAGATGGGACCGTTTTCGTCGTTCTCACGCAAGACGTAGGTCATGGTGACGACAGCTTGATCTTGGATTTTCATAGTGTATTCGTTTTAAAGCTTTATGTTTTTATATTTATTGGCTTTCAGCTGTCAGCAATCAGCATTCAGCCTGGGTTGAACCGAGCTGATAGCTGACTGCTGATAGCTGATAGCAATTCTACATTCCACATTCCGCATTCATAATCCAGCATTCCGTATTCAATATGATCCGAACATTTTCCGTAACAACCATTCGATGGCTGCCAGACCGATAAGGACAAAGAATATCCACTTGGAATGAATCAGGTCCTCGAAACGGCTCTCGTGGTGCTCGACGGAGGTGATGCGTGTATCGTTACGCAGCTCTGCTGCAAGTTGGTTGAGTTGCCGGGCGGTATAGCAGTTTCCGTTAGTTAGGCGGGCCAAAGTGCGCATCCGGTCGATATCGGCGGTGAGTTGCTGCGCCTCAATGCCGATAGCCACCACACTGAAGTTGCCGTTCACATTGAGCCTGCGCTCGCCCATCTGCGCCTGCACCTTAAATGTATAAAGTCCCTCGGGCAGTAGGCCAGCATTCAGTTCGTAGTCGTGGTCTCGTTTCGAGAATGCGTAGTCGTAGGTCTCGCCCGTCAGCTTGTTCTCTATCAGGATCGTCATATCAGGGTCGGTGACCAACTCGTTGTTCGGGTTGCGCAACTCGGCAGTGATAATCACTGGCTCATTGCTGTAATAAGTCTCTTTGGCGAAAATGGCAGAGCCGTCATTGGCCGACAACAGCAAGTATTTCAGCGACTTGGAAAACATCTCATCGAACACGTCGTGGTTCTTGTTCTGATAATACTCGAACAAACGCCAACGCCAGATGTTGGTGCCGAACAGGAAGGCCACTTTGCGCCCATCGTTGGCAAAACTCAGCAGCGGCAACCCCGACTTGATGCCCATCACCTCCTGCAGGAGCAGGTCGTCGTGCGGCTTCATGGCATTGATTTCGATATGCGGCAAGGCCAAAGGCGGGTATTTCGAAATGAGTTGCTCCGACTTCGAGTCGAAGGTAAAGGTCGAGAAGGCCGTGTTTTGGTGCGCCTTTACATCCAACTGGGTGTTGGTCGCGCCGGATTGCAAGGCAAAGACATTCTGCAACTTGTTCAGCATCTCGCGGTCGGTGTCGTTGCCGATGATAAAGAAGACGGGGATCTTCACATTCTTGTCCAACTGCGACTTCAAAGCGTTGAAATCCGTGCGCGCCGAGGGCACCTGATGCAGAATGACCAAGTCGTAGTTGCCGAACTCGGGCACAGGCTCCTTCCCGAAGCAGAAGTCCACCTCGTAGTTGTCGTTGAGCACACTGCGCAGGGCCGCCAAGTCGGGATGCGGCGAGGCCGCCACACACAGCAGTTTGTATTTCTGGTCGAGCACCTCAACATAGATATGCCGCACGTTGTTCAGCAGTTGTTCCTCCTCGGCGATGCCGCTCACCTCGATGTCGAGAGCCATCACGCCTTTTTTGGTGGCATCAAGCATGAAGTCGATTTCTTTGGAGAAACGGTTGGAGGGAATCTCAATGTCGCGCTTCTCAATAACGCGGCTGCCCTCTTTGAGGTTCAGTTGGGCCTTGCGTCCGGCCAAGTCGCGAGCGGTCACCGTCACACGGACGGGGAAGGTCGCGCCGAGCGACACCACCTTATTATAATGCACATCGCGGATAGCCAAATCGGGATAGGCAATCGTGTCGCCTAAGACAATCGTATGGATAGGATATGGGAAATTCTCGGCCAGCAGTTCCGGCTCGAAGCCACGATTGTAGATGCCATCAGAAAAGAGCAGCACTGCTCCGACATTACGCTTGTAGTAACGGCGGTCGAGGGTGCTCAACAGCGAAGAAAGGTCGGTGAGTTGGTCGGAGAAATCGAGTCGATCAAAATCGCGGACTTCCTCGCCGAGAAGGTATTCATCGACCTGAAAATCAGTGCTTAATTCCTTTCTAAAAGCCTCAAATTGTGTTTGATAGTCGTTTTTGTAGAACGCAGAATCCTTGCAAAGGACGACGGACGAGGAATTGTCGTGTGCAAGGATGATGGTCGGAGTCTCCACCGAGCTGAACTTCTGCCGAATGAGCGGGTTGAAGAGCAGCAACACCACCAAACCCACCATCAGCGTCCGCAGTGCAAACAAGATGATTGTCAAGGCTTTGCCGTAGTGTTGTTTCTTGTTTCGGACATACAACACCGTGGCCGCTGCCAGACCTGCCAGCAGCGACAAGGTTAACATCCAAATGGGGATTCCGATGGTCATCGATTGCACTTATAAGGGCGCAAAGATAGGGAAATTTCGTGGAAAAAAGATATTACAAAATCAGGAAGGCAAGTATTACTATTTTTTCTGCACTATCCACAGTTTGGAAAAACAAGTTTAGTCCATTCAGAAATATTATGTACTTTTGTGTTTTGAAATAGGTATGATTATATCGGACCCTATGTAATTATTAACCATAATACCTTATGTAATATGAAAAGAATCTTTATAATATGGATAGGAATGAGTGTTCTCTCCTCTTGTAACGACTATAATAAATATAATACCAACAACAACTTTTCTAATAATGTAGTAAATGAAAAACCTGCACCTCAAGCAACAATCGATGTCAACATAAATTTTGAACCAACGATTGAACTTACGGATGAAATCCGAAATACAACTCTTGAAGAACTAATACAAAATGATACCAGAAAATTAGAAATAAATGAGTTTTCTTATTGGTTCGAGGGAGCAACAAAAAAGGTTCCAGCATCATCAAATCTTGCAAAGGTATATTATCTCGAAAGATTACATGAATTCTACGCATTAAATCACGAATACTACAATAAAGTAAAACGACCTTCTCGAAAAATTAATAACAACACTGACACGTGGAAAGAGTATCTTCAGTAACAAGCATTGCATAAACCAGCTCTTTTGGATTTGCGATCCAAAAGCCTTAAACATCAGCAATACGAAATAGAAAAGGCAGAAAGAAGGCGCGGCATGATTGTCGCGCCTTCATCGTTCAAACTCATGCCTATAGATTTTACCAGTTTCACAAACCTACTCGTTTTCCAATAGTTGCAGGAACTGCTGAAGTTTCAAAACAAGTAAACGAGGGAACTGAATTCTTTCAAGGATGTCAAAATGTTTGTCGTTGGAAACGATATAAGTGGCATTAGCCGCAAAAGCACAATTCACAAACTTGTCGTCGTCATGGTCGGCCTCTATCAGCCAAAACTTGAAATAGGGAGTGACCCATTCGACATTTTTGCTTTTCAATAGCAAGTTCACCACATTTCTTGCAACTTCAGATGATGTTTTGAGAGCAATGATTTCCTGATATTCTTCCAAAATGTCGTTTGAAACGCAAAGAATGTACTTGCCTGTTTGAAGACCTTTCCAAACAGGATAATACTCGCTGTGCCGCGACAAAGAAACAATGAGGCAGTTTGTATCAAGCACTATTTTCAGTGGATTAGGCATTGTAGGGCGTCCTTAAGTGCTCATTCAATGCTTCCTCAATCTTTTCTTGACTCCATTTGCCTTCGTCCCATAATCTGTCCATTTCCTCGTCCACCTTTCGGGCATAGTATTCACATACCAAATCATTCAGCTCTTTCACCTCCTCTTCAGTGGTGAAATGAGCCAATAACCGAAGAAAATCCATTTGAGCTTGGTTTAATCCAACATCTACAGTCTGTATCATATCGTCAATTGTATTTTGCGGCAAAAATACACAATATTTTGTTGCGAAGCAAATGGGATAGGTGTTTTCCTTTGTCAGTTTTCTCAGTACCTTCTTTCTTGAACAAGTGTAAAGTCAATACCAAACTGCTTCAAATCGGACATTTGGAGCCATGGGAGTTTGGTCCAAGCAAGCTCGAAGTTTGGCACAAGCAAACTAGGAGTTTGGTACAAGCAAACT
>CALEMB010000162.1 GCA_937902805.1 uncultured Bacteroidales bacterium | reverse complement strand
CGGCTTCCTCTACGGCAAGACGGGATTCAGCATCTGCCACACAATGAGACAAGCCAACCGACATAAATACAACCTGTTACGCAAGAAAATCAAAGAGAAACAATAATGGGATAACGACGACAGAGCCTTTAAGCGTCATGGCGGACAAGGATCCGCCATCTCCTGAATGAGAAGGACCCCCTTTCACATAGGAGATTGCGGGTCAAGCCCGCAAATCCCCGATTCGACGACGCGAAGCGAGTCAATAACGACCAAGGGGGAAAGTGATACCCAAATAAAACACAACCATTATGGAAGAATCATTTGAACAAGAAGTGGAACGCACAGTGGCGGCGCTGAAAGCCGGAAAGACCATCCTCTACCCTACCGACACCATCTGGGGTGTGGGCTGCGACGCCACCAACAACAAGGCCTGCCTGCGCGTGTATGCCGTCAAGCAGAGGCCGCTCAACAAGAGCCTCATCATCCTCGTCGATTCGGTGGAAAGGCTTCAGGATTACGTGGTTAACGTGCCTGCCATCGCATACGACCTCATCAAAGGCGCCAAAAGTCCGCTGAGCATCATCTATCCCGAAAGCAAGAACCTGGCCAAGGCCGTTTCCGACGACAAGAGCATCTGCATCCGCGTGGTTGACAATGAGTTCTGCAAGGAAGTCATCCGCCGCCTCGGCAAGCCCATCACATCGACATCGGCTAACCTAACCGGGCAACCTTCATCGATGATCTTCAGCGACATCTGCGATGAAATCAAAAACTCGGTGGATTATGTGGTGCAGCTCTACCACGACAGCTTCTGCAAGCCCAAAAGCTCGACCATCATCAAGCTGAACGCGGACAATACTTTTGAGATTTTGAGACAATAACCCAAATAAAGTGATGCCATGAAACATATAAAAACAATGATGATAGCCTTGGCTTGTGCGTTTGCTATGGTTTCCGCTCAAGCCCAAGAGTCTGCCAACAACGACACAACCATTTATACCATTGTTGACGAAATGCCCCAATTTCAAGGCGGCGATTCGGCTTTAGTAGAGTACATCACTCACAACGTCCACTATCCTCAAGCCGAGAAAGCCCAAGGCATCCAAGGCAAGGTCTTCATTGGCTTCGTGGTCGAAAAAGACGGAAGCATTTCAAACGTCGAAATCAAGAGGGGGATTGGCGAGGAATGCGATGCTGAAGCCGTTCGCGTTGTAAAGGATATGCCTGCATGGATTCCAGGAAAGCGTAATGGGGAGCCCGTTCGCGTCAGTTCCATGTTACCTATCAATTACAAGATTGTCGAACCTCAGCAAGCACAGTATCAAATGGTAGTGACTGACGAAGTGAAACGCATTTCTGCAAAGCCTAGTATGACCGACAACAACACTAAAATGGTAGTGATAGACAAGATGCCAGCTTTTCCTGGAGGCGAAGAAGGAGTGATGGACTTCATAGGCACAAACATCAGATATCCCAAATACGCTCAAGATCATGGCATTTCTGGAAGAGTGCTCGTCAGATTTGTTGTCGAAATCGACGGAAGCATAACAAATGTAGAGGTACTTCAAGGCATTGGCGGTGGCTGCGACGAGGAGGCCGTCCGTGTCGTCAAGATGATGCCCAAATGGATCCCTGCGGAGAATGATGGGGAAAAAGTCAGGGTTATGTTCACCCTACCCATCAATTTTAGATTGTTCATAGAAAAGTAAGTCGCTCTCCTGTTGTGTCTAACGAAGAGTTTTCTATTCGCTCCACCTCTTTTCCGAAAAATGCATTATCTTTGCACCCCTAAAACCCCATTTTGACCTATGAAATCACTGAAATTGTTTTTTTTGGCTATTGCCTGTTTCATTGCAATGGCGGCAACAGCCCAACAACCCCAATCCAAAGCCCAGATGAACGCCCAAAAACTGGGCACCACGCTTTATCTGATAGAGAACTTCTACGTTGACACCGCCAATATAGACAAGGTGACGGAAGACGCCATCATTGCGGCACTGAAAGAACTCGACCCGCACTCGGCCTACATTTCCAAAAAGGACGTGGAGAAAGCAAACGAACCCCTTGTGGGCAGTTTTGAGGGCATCGGCGTGACCTTCCAGCTCATCCGCGACACTATCACCGTCATCAGCCCCACGGCAGGCGGCCCCTCCGAGAAGGTGGGCATCATGGCCGGTGACCAATTCATCAAGATTGACGGCGAGGAATCCGTTGGTAAAAAAGTCGACAACGAATATGTGCAGAAGCACCTGCGCGGCAAGAAAGGCACCAAGGTCACCGTCAGCGTGAAGCGCGGCAACGACCCCGAACTCATTGACTTTGAAATCATCCGTGACAAAATCCCGTTGAATAGCATCAACGCCGTCTATATGCTCGACAACCATGTAGGCTACATCAAACTCGACCGCTTTGCACAAGAGTCGACAGCTGAATTCAAAGAAGCCTTCGCCAAGCTGCAAGCCCAAGGTATGGAGTCGCTCATCTTCGACCTGCGCGGCAACACGGGCGGCTACCTCAACACTGCCATCGAATTAGTCGACCAATTCATCGACGAAGGCAAGCTCATCGTCTTCACCGAAGGCATACACTCGCCTCGTCAGGAATGGAGAAGCACTGCCGCAGGGTTTTACACTACGGGCAAGCTCGTCGTACTCATCGACGAAGGCTCGGCCTCGGCTAGCGAAATCCTTTCGGGTGCCATCCAAGACCACGACCGTGGTGTTGTCATCGGTCGTCGTTCCTTCGGCAAGGGCTTGGTACAGCGGCCTTTCAATCTGCCCGATGGTGCCCAAATCCGCCTCACCACCTCGCGCTACCACACCCCTTCCGGACGCTGCATTCAACGCCCTTACGAAAAGGGTGTGGAAGACTACGCCAAGGAAATGACCAAGCGCCTTGAGCACGGAGAATACTACCATGCCGACAGCATTCACTTCCCTGACTCGCTGAAATTCAAGACTGACGGCGGTCGCACCGTGTATGGCGGTGGCGGCATCATGCCCGACATTTTCATCCCCGTCGACACAGCCTATAACAGCAAGCTTTACACCAACCTCGTCCGCAAAGGTACCCTCAACCGTTTCACCACCGACTATGCCTTGAAGCATCGCGACAACATAAAGGCGCAATATAGTGATTTTGAGCACTTCAACAAAGACTTCACCGTCGGCAAGGAACTCGTCGAAGGGCTGAAGAAAGCCGCTGAAGAATCCAAGGTGGAATGGAACGACGAACAGTATGCCCGCTCCGAGAAATTCCTCCTCCTTCAAACAAAGGCCCTCATCGCCCGAAACGTCTGGGATACAGGCATGTATTACCAAGTGATGGCCGACACTGACCCAGGCATACAAAAAGCCTTGGAAGTCCTTGGGAATGAGAAACAGTACAAAAGTATCCTAAAAGGGAAATAGTTTTTTCAAGATTAATCCTTGCCCTATGGGAAAAAATGCTATTTTTGCCGTTTGTAACCGTTGAAATCGGACATCAACAATTATTCTATAAACAACTAAAATTCAACCAATGAAGAGATTCAGTATCATTTCCGCAATGTTCCTTTTGATGGGAATGTTGTTTGGCTCGCAAGTGATGGCCCAAGGGCACATCGAACTGGGCAGAGCCAAGTCGGCGCAAAAGTGCGTCAACGTGACCAATGACGGTTTCACCGCCACCTTCTCCTTCAGCAGCATCGATGCCACTGAAGTCAACACCGAAAAGGGTGTGTTCTCCAACATCACCATGGATGGCACGTATCCCACTGGCAACATCGGCGAGCCCTCCTTGCCAGTCGCCAACAAACTCATCGCTGTCCCCTTCGGTGTCGAAGACCTTTCTGTTAAGGTAAAGAGCTACAGCACGAGCACCTATCGTCTTGCCGACTATGGCATCAACACGATTTATCCCCAACAGGAGTTGCTCTTAAAGAACCAAAAGCCTGAAGACGTTCCTTTCGCCTACAGCGAGAAGGCCTACGCTACCAAGGGCTTTGTCAACCGCCCCATCGCTCAAGTGCAAATCCAAGGCACGATGCGTGGCATCCAAATCGGTGCCCTCACCATCAACCCCGTGCAGTATGACGCCGCCACCAACAGCATCTGCGTCTACAACGACATCGAGGTTGAAGTGAGCTATGGCCAATACGACAAGTCGGCTTCCTACAACGAGTTTGCCAGAACCTTCAGCCCTTACTTCGCTGGCATCTACAAGCAGATGTTCAACTGGCGCGACGACGTGTACGACCAACACCCCGACCTGTGGCAGGCTCCCGTGAAGATGTTGATCGTAGCCAACCGTATGTTTGAAGACTGCATCCAAGACTGGTTGGCTTGGAAGACCATCAAGGGCTTCTATCTGGACGTGAACTACACCGACGAGATTGGCACCACCGCCGCCGCCATCAAGAGTTTCATCCAAGGCAAGTATGCCGAAGATGCTCCCACCTTCCTCATGATCTTGGGTGACAAGGACCAAGTGGCTGCTTCTGCAACTGGCAGCGAAACTTCATGCGTGACCGACCTTTACTATTCAAGTGCTGATGGCGACCAGTTCCCCGACATGTTCCACAGCCGTTTGTCCGCTACGAACGCCAACCAAATGACAGCCATGCTCAACAAGGCCATGGAATATGAACAATACACCATGCCTGACCCGAGCTATCTGAACAACGTGCTTCTCATCGCTGGTGAAGACAACGGTTGGGGTGTCACTGTGGGTCGTCCCACCATTTGGTATGCCACTAACTATTACTACAACACCGAGCATGGCTTTGCCCAAGTTAATGAGTTCAGCCATGGCACCTATACCAACTGCTACAGCTACCTCAGCACGGGCGTTGGCTTTGCCAACTACACGGCTCACGGCAGCCAAACTAGCTGGGCTGGTCCTGAATTCAACGTCAACAACGTCAACCAATTGACCAACGAGCACAAATATTTCCTCGCCATCGGCAACTGCTGCCAATCAGGCGACTGGGGTTACGGCACCTGCTTCGGTGAAGCCATGGTGCGTGCCGAGAACAAGGGCGCATACGCCTACATCGGCTCCTGCCCGAACACCTATTGGCTGAACGACTACTACTTTGGCGTTGGCGCCACCAGCCGTGCCGACGGTACCATGCCTTCCTACGAAGAGACCACCATGGGTCTGTATGACGCCATTTGGAGTGACAACGCATATCACACCGTCAACTCCTACCTCTTCATTGGCAACCTCGCTGGCAACGCTGCCCAAGCTCTCGGCTACACGTTACATATATCCACCCTTTACTGCTGGCAAGCCTACCACACCTTGGGTGATGGTTCTGTCATGCCTTTCCGCGTGCAACCCACCGAAAACACCGTCAGCCACATGGCCATCTTCCCCATCGGCATGAGCACCTTTGAAGTGAGCGCCGATCCTGGTTCCTACGTGGCCATCAGCAAGGATGGTGTCCTTCATGGCACCGCTCTCGTCGATGAATCGGGTGTGGTCAACGTTCCCGTTGAGCCTGTCACCTCTGCCGGCGACGTCACCATCTGCGTGACCGCTCCCCAACGCATTCCTTATATCCAAGTCATTCCCGCCGCAGCTTTGGAAGGTCCCTACATTGCTGTCGACAGCTACAATCCAACCAACGTCCATGTCGGCGAAGATGTCAATTTGAGCATCAACTTCAAGAATGTTGGCACTGACGCCACCAACGGCATTACCAACGTCACCCTGAGCAGCGAAAGCGAAGAACTGATCCTCATCGAAAACACAGGTTCGTTCGACGTCCTCGCTCCTGAAGCCATCACCACCGTGAACGGTTTCAGCTTCCGCATTGCTGAAGGCGTTGCCGATGGCACGCGCTTCACCATCAATGTCACCGCTGTTTGCGATAGCGAAACATGGGAAGGCAAAGCCTACATCACTGCTGGCGAAGCCCTCCTGGAATTTGTCGATGCCCAAGCGGGCAGCTTCACTCCTGGAGAAACCGTCGCTGTCACCGCTACGTTCAAGAATGTTGGTCACTACATGGCCACCAACGCCATCGCTACTATTGCTTCCACAAGCGAATATGTCAGCTTCATGAACGACACCTACGAAGTGGGCACCATCGATCCCGACGGCACTGCCACCTGCGTGTTCTATGTCACCATCGACGCTTCCTGCCCCACCACGGAGCAACTGCCTCTGACCTTCACCTTGAATGCCGACGGTGGCCTCAGCGCTGAAGGCAATGCCACCCTTAAGAACACCTGCAACGTCATCTTCTCGCTCGTCGACTCTTATGGTGACGGCTGGAACGGCAACAAGCTCCGCGTTGCTTTCAACGACGGCACGCCCACTCAAGAGCTGACCATCGATAATGGCAACGCTGCTGAATATATTCTCGAAATCGGACTTAACGTTCATGTCACCTTGAGCTGGGTCAGTGGCAGCTACACCTATGAATGCTCATTCTCCGTCTCCTACGAAGACGGCACCGTCATCACTCAAGCCAGCAATCTCAGTGCTTCGTGGTCATACGAGTTTGACTGCAACTGCGATAGCGGTTCGTCCAGCAGCGTGGATCCTGTCACTAACCTCACCGGTGAGCTGAATGGCAACGAAGTCATCCTCTTCTGGAACATGAACAACAAGGACGAGATTGTGTACCACGTCTATCGTAACGGCGTTGAAATCGGCCAAACCACCGAACATACCTACACAGACATGGTTTATGTCGAGATGATGTACACCTACTGCGTGGTCGCCGAAATGGACGGCAACTTCTCAGTGCCCATGTGCATCCAAATCGAGTTCCTCGACGATGTCGAAGAGATTGAAGCCAACTTCGCCGTCTATCCCAACCCTGTCAACGGCACCCTGTTTGTCGACGGCGGCAGCACCGAGTACACCTACGAGATGTTCAACGGCATGGGACAGAGAGTCGCCGAAGGCAAAGCCTCTGGCAACACCCAGATCAATGTCAACGGCATGGCCAAGGGAGTCTACTTCCTGCGCCTGACCTCTGGCACTCAGATCCGCATGGAAAAGGTTGTTGTGGAATAATGACCTTGATCCATTGAAACGAAAGGAGGCAGCCAATCGGCTGCCTCCTTTCGTTTAGATACCTCGTTGTTTCTTGATGGATTCGTAAGCCGCGTTAATCTCTTGGAACTTCTTCTCTGCGGCCTCCCTGACCTCTTCACCAAGGTTGCTCACCAAATCGGGGTGGTTCTTCTTGGCCATCTCGCGGTAGGCTTTCTTCACCTCCTCGTCGGTGGCATTGGCATCCACACCGAGAATCTTGTAGGCACTGTCGGTCTCCTTGATGAACATGGCTTTCACCGACTGGAAATCGCTGTTGGTGATGCCCATATAATCGGAAATCGTGTTGATGACGCTCAGTTCCTCAGGCGACACCCTACCGTCAGCATCGGCGATGCCAAACAGATAATGCAACAATTGCAGGCGCGAAGAATAATCCATATAGCGACCCACCTGTTGGCTGATTTCATATAGGTTGTACTCCTTTTCGAGAATCTCTCGCAGCATCTTGACATAATTCTCGGCGCGTTCCTGCCCGAAATTCTGCAGGAAGAACCGTTTCACATAATCCAGCTCCGATCGTTTCACGTTGCCGTCGGCTTTCATCACGGCGGCGGAAAGCACCAACAAGGTCACATTGAAGTCGCGCTTCTCTTCTGTGTTGCCAAAAGTGTCCTCCACTTGGGAGCGGATGACGCGCGGCCCGTTGCCCGAAAACAATGCACCGATAGCATAGCCGATGATACCACCCAAAGGGCCGCCAAACGCCCATCCCAATCCTGTCAATATCAATCTCAGAAAAAATCCCATGGTTATTGAGTTTATCGAAATATAGCTTTTAGTTTGATTTAGGCGGCAAAAGTACACAAAAAACGGCAAGTCGCCAGAAAATAATAAAAAACCGCCCTACTACAGAAAAAAGTTTCGTATCTTTGCCACCTTTAATTGAATTAGTTGTAATCAATATCTATTTACACATGAAAAAAGTACTATTATCTCTCATTCTTGTGGCATTGTCAACCATGACTTTTGCCCAACAATGGACAAGCATTAACAAGAGCACACCTTCCGCTCCCGAGGTCAAGTTGGTTTCGAGCAGCGAGAAGGAAGTCGTTGTTGAATTCACGCTTGGTGGGTTCAACCTGACGAGCGTGGACACACAAAACGGCATCCAGAACATCGTGTCGGTGCCGAAGATGTCGTCCATGCTCGAGGCCGGTTCTCCCGACCTCCCGCAATTCCCCGTTTCCGCTATCATCGGCGACATGGCCGAGATGAATGTCAGTGTCGTCAAAAGCACTTACACCGACTACGAGAACATCGAGATTGCACCTTCCAAAGGCAACTTCAGCCGCCAGATCGACCCTGAGACTATGCCTTACACTTATGGAAGTATGTACAATCAAAACGCCTTCTATCCGGCTGCCCAAGCCTATCTGGAGACGCCTTACATCATTCGCGACTTCCGTGGCCAAAACATCATAGTGCGCCCCTTCGCCTACAACCCTGTGACGAAGACCTTGCGCGTTTATCACGGCATGACCATCGCCATGAAGAAGGTGAGCGACAACGGCGTGAACCAAAAAGTAGCCCGCAAAGCCAACAGCAAGATGTCTGCTGAGATGGATGCTGCCTACAGCCACCGCTTCATCAACTACGCTGAAAGCGCTGCCAAGTACACTTTCCTTCAGGACCACGGCGAAATGCTGATCATCTGCGCCGACCAATTCGTGGAAGCCATGCAACCCTTTGTGGATTGGAAGAACCAATCGGGCCGTCCCACCACGATGGTCAGCGTGACCGAAGTCGGCGGCAACAATGACACCCAGATCAAGAGCTACATCCAAGGCATCTACAACGATCCCGATCACTATCTGGGCTATATCCTCCTCGTTGGTGACTACAACCACATCACACCCCACTCAATGAGCAACGGACGTTCCGACAACTGGTTTGGTCAGCTGGAAGGCAACGATTACTACCTTGAAGTCCTCGTCGGCCGTTTCTCGGTGCAAAGCATCAATGATGTGGAGACCCACGTCAACAAGGTATTGTATTATGAGCGAGATATGCCGGAAGGCCTCACCTGGCTCAACAAGGGTATCGGTATCGCCGCCAACGAAGGCGCTGGTAATGGCCACTTTGGCGAAGCCGACTACGTACACATGAACTTTATCCGCGACACCTTGATGCACTACACTTATGAAACCGTGACGCAACAATACAGTGGCGTGGGCAGTGGCACAAGCGCCACAGCCATCAGCAATGATGTCAATGCTGGAGCCAGCATCATCAACTACTGCAACCACGGTTCACAGACGAGCTGGGCCGTTGCCAACTACAGCAACAGCCACGTTGATGCCTTGGTGAATGATGACAAATGGCCCTACATCTGGTCAGTGGCTTGCAACAACGGCCAATTCGATGGCACTTGCTTCGGCGAGGCTTGGCTGAGAGCCACAAACAATAACACAGGTGCTCCCACTGGTGCCATTGGTGGCATGTTCAGCTGGATCTCACAGCCTTGGCAACCGCCCATGTACGGACAAGACGAAATGGTTGACATCCTGACTGGATGGAAGTCAAGCGACAAATACTGCCACACTTTCGGTGGCGCTTCACTGAACGGAAACATGTACGTCTTGGATGCTGCTCCTTCCGACAACGGCGCCACGCACAACACTTGGATCCTCTTCGGTGACCCGAGTCTGATGGTGCGCACCGACAACCCCGTCAGCATGAACATCTCCTGCTCGCCTGCCGCTTTGATGCTTGGCATGAGCTCGATGGAATTGACTGCCGAGAACACCGATTTTGGCATCGCAACTTTGACAATGAATGGTGAAGTCCTCTGCAGCAGCAACATCTCAAATGGCACCTGCACCCTCAATTTCACCCCGTTGAACGAAGTGGGCACCGCCACCCTGACGGTGATTGGCTACAACAAGGTGACCGAAATCATGCCCATAGAGGTTCTCCCCGCCGAGGGTCCCTACCTCAGTGTAACCAACAGCACCCCCAACTCCACAGCCGTCAACCTGGAGACTGAGTTGTCCTTGTCATTCAAGAATGTGGGTGTCGACCCGACCGATGGCCCTGTGACCGTCACCCTATCGTGCGTCAGCCCGAGACTGACCTTCATCAACGACACTGCCACCTCTGAGGTGCTGGCCGCCGACGAAACCGTCACACTCGAAAACGCCTTTAGTTTCCTCATCGACAGACATGTCATTGATGGCACCCGTTTCCAAATCGATGTCACCATGACTGACAACACCAACACCTGGACTGGTAAAGTCTTTGTCACTGCAGGCCAAGCCATTCTCGACTATGTTGGAGCCAGTTGGAACGGTAGCTTCATCCCTGGCGAAGAAGTGAGCCTTGTGGCCAACTTCCAAAACATCGGTCACTACATGGCCACTCATGCTTTTGCCACCATCTCCAGCGAAAACGAGTATGTTACCATCCTCAACGACACCATTGAAATCGGTACCATCGACCCCGAAGGTCTCGCCATCTGTCCGTTCCAAATCGCTATCGATGAGGAATGCCCGCAGACTGAACAAATCGAGATCAACTTCACCATGCAAGCCGACAATGAGCTGATTGCCGAAGGCACCATGGTGTTAAAGAACTCATGTGTCGTCATCGTCGAAATGAACGACTCCTATGGTGACGGCTGGAACGGCAACGCCTTGAAGTTCAGCTTCAGCGACGGCACACCTGATATCCAGCTTACCATTGAGGACGGCAATTCGCAAACTGAATACCTTGAAATCGGCAACGGTGTCCACGTCACCCTGAATTGGATCAGAGGCAACTACACCTACGAATGCTCTTTCTCGGTGAAATATGAATCTGGCGAAACCATCTACACTGCCAGCAACCCCAACGGAGGTGTGCTGCATCAATTTGATTGCAACTGCGCTGGTGGTGCAACGCCTACCACCAGTTTCGCCGTGGTCGAGAACCTCACCGCCGAAATTGAAATGGCATCCGTCACGCTGTCATGGGATGCTCCTGAAGGATCTATAGGCTTCATCATCATGCGCAACGGCATCGAAATCGGACGCAGTTCCAGACCCTCCTATGTGGATGAAACCGACTTGGCCATCTACTACACCTACTGCGTTATTGCGGAGTATGCTGACGGCAACTCAAATCCCGAATGCGTCATCGTCGACCTCACTAGCATCGATGAAAGCGACGACACCTTCGCACTCTATCCGAATCCTACCAACGGCATCCTTTACATCAACGGTGGCGACAGCGAATTCACCTATATGATGTACAACGGCATGGGACAGGTTGTGGCCAACGGCAAGGCCCAAGGCACTGAACAAATCAATGTCGAAAGCCTGACCAAGGGTGTTTACTTCATCCGCCTCACCAATGGCGCTCAAGTCCATGTGGAAAAGGTGGTGGTGAAATAATCACCAACTCGCCAAAACGACAAAGGCGACCTCGTCATTAACGGGGTCGCCTTTTCTTATGCCTTTATTGTTTCTTATTCATCCACATCGAAAACCGATTCGTGGTAAATTCCCTCGCCCTCAATCTCTGACGTGGTGGCAAACCATCCTATTGCATTGCAGTTGGAGAACACATTGGAGGCAATGGCGGGGAAAGCACCCATCACAGGGTTCACCCCTATGGCCAGCTTTTGTCCCACAAGGAAATACAGATAGTCTTTCGCGATACTGTACAGCTTCACCTTGACACGGTCACCTTCGTGGAGATAGGACTTGTTCATGATACCGACAGGAATCGGGATATTGTCGCTCAACATTTCGGGGCCATTGAAATAATATCCAGCATAGCCTTGCATTGGGAAAAGTTGGAACAGTTTGGAAGGACGATTCTTGAAGCGGCTGCCGTTAAGATACAACTCCACGTTATACACAATCTCAGGATCCTGCAAAGTTTGGAAATACGGACAAATGCAAACGGCGGCCTGTTCGTCGACAAAAGGAATTCCTTCCTCGTTCAACAAAGGCAGCAAACCTACCGAGTCAATGCCTATGGCATTGTTGGGCATCTTGGCATCGGCATACATCACAAGCGGAGAGTCGTAAAGCGTGTTTTCCTGCACATTAACTCTCAGCTGGTACCAACGGCCTCTTGTCCCCGCCACAGAATCCGTGAAATAATGGCCTGGTTTGTCGGCTCGTTCATAAAAATAGATCGTGTCTCCAGGCCCTTGATATTGTCTACTTTCGACCATAAACACCTCTGCCCCCGAAATCATCTCCATGTCGTCGGAATAGAACTCCGAAGAATAGCTGAGGATGACCTCATGACATTTCAACTCGTCCGTGAAATAGCCCTCAACGACTGGCCTCTTCCGTCCTTCAGGCACATCCATGACAATCTTCTCCGTACAAGCGGAAAACAAGAGCATGGAAAACACCGACAAACAATATATTACAATCTTCTTCATCTCGGTTCAGTGTTAAAATGGTTGTCAACAAAGGTTGTTTCCACCGTAACGGAAGAGGCAGTAAGAAACCAACCCACAGCCTTCTCTGTTGGATAGATATTGGTATTCACATTGGCAGGAGCACCCATCATGGGGTTGCTGCCCGTCGACATCATCACATTGTAATAAAAATATAGGTATTCAGGTTGGATGCTGCGCAGGTCAAGACGGATACGGTCGCCATCCCTAAGCTTTTTCTTTCTGAAATAATAAACGGGGATTTCCTTGTTCTGTGCTTGCATCTCGGGTCCATTGATGTAGTAGCCGGCATAACCGCCAACGGGCAAGGTCATCTGCTGCATCAGCGAGTCGTTGACAATAGTGTCGTTCTTGTAAATAATGGGCAAGTAGACGATATCGGGGTCGGGAAGGCTTTGGAAATAAGGATACACCCATTCAATCGTATCGCCGAAAAAGACCGCCGGAATGGAGTCGTTGCCCCCGTTGAAAGGCTTGATAACCAAGCTGTCGACACATTCTACATTATTGGGAATGAGGCATTCTGACCACAATTGTGTCACTTCGCCATCCGCATCGGTGACGTTGATGCAAAGACGATAAACCGTGTTTTTCTTGCCTGCAACCACATCGGTAAGATAGTGGCCTTTATTGTCCTGATCCTCAATGTAGGGTATAGTATCCACACCGTCGGTGACAAAAACCATTGCGCCGCTAATCATCGAAATCTCATCCATGTTATAGAAGTCGGCAGTATAGCTCAAAATGACTTCATGCTGCTTCATCTCATCGGATAAATAAGCCTCCACGCCAATCATACGATCACCTTCCTCCACATCGATGATAAACTCTTCAGTGCATGACACCGCAGCCATCATCATCAAGCCAACAAGCAATATTTCAATTCCTTTCTTCATCATGATTAGTATTTGAAGTTATAGGAAATGGAAGGCACAACAGAGAACAGATACATGTTCTTGGTAACCATGGCACCGCTATTATCTTGGTCGAAGGTGATGGCCCATGTGTTGTGACGTGCGTATGCATTATACACTGAAAGATTGATTTCATGTTGCCAACGACGGTTGTCCATCTTGCCAAGTTTGCAGGTAAACGACAGATCGAGGCGGTGATAGTCGGGATAACGGCTTTCGTTGCGATAACCGTTATACACCGCGTAGGTCATGCCGTTGATGGTGTATTGTCCACAAGGGAAAGTGACGGGCTGACCTGTGTTGTAAATCCAGTTGGCAGCCACACTGATGCGTTTCGTAATGTCATAGTTGACCACTATAACGAAATTGTGGGGGCGGTCGTAAGGCGAACAATACTCCTTGTTATGGCTGATGCCCTTGATGGTACGGAAACTACGGGAATACGTGTAGGAAATCCATCCCGTGAACTTGCCTACATTCTTTCTTATTAGCAATTCCACACCATAGGAACGGCCCTTGCCTATGCGCAACTCACCGTCGAGCGACAAAGAGCCGTAAGTGATGGCGTTGTCCTTGAAGTCGATGACATTCTTCATGTTCTTATAAAACACTTCTACAGAAGTCTCAAGACCATCGTTCAAGAAATTGCGAAAATAGCCCACAGCAAACTGGTCGCACTTTTGAGGTTTAATGTTGGGGCTGACAGGAAACCACACATCGATGGGCAGACCTCCTGTTGCCGACGAAGCCACCTGAGCATATTGCACCGTGCGAGAATACGAGGCCTTGACAGAAGAATGCTCATCCAACTGATACATGGCAGCCACACGGGGTTCAGGGTTGATTTCGGTATTGAACACCTGACCTGGGCCATAATGAATAGTGTCAGTGACGATATATGAGGCTGGGTCGACGACAATGAAGTCTTCGGTGCCGATGTTCTGGAAACAAGACAACCTCAAGCCTGCACGGAAGGTGAGGCGCGGTGTGGGCATGTAGTCATGCGTGAAATAAATGGCGTGTTCCAAGGCCTTACGTGACACAGCCATCGTTGGTTCTATTTGGAGATATTGCGACAAGGCGCCACCACGGTCGTCTATCTCACCTTGCAAATAAGACTGGATGCCCGTGGTCAAACCGAACTTCGACACATGCTTTTCGTTCCAATGCATGAAGAAGTCGTAATTAAGGAAAGCGGCCTCTGTGCCCGCCTTTATGGAGAAGTCGTAAGGAGCGTAGTTCATATCGATGCTGTATCGGTAGCGCGAACCGATAAGTGAAAGGTTGGAGGTCAACCTATCGGAAAAGATATGGCTCCAACGCAAGGTGGCACTGGTGTTGCCATATCCCATACCTATCATCTGCTGCATGTTGAACTCGTCGTGACCATGGTAGAAGGAAACGAACAAACGGTCATTCTTGCCCAACGATTGGGTCACCTTGGCGTTCAAATCATAGAAATAGATGTTCGACTTGTTCAAGTCCTCACTGGCGAGGGGTAATAACAAGCCTGCATAGGTGGTTCTGCCAGCCACCATCACAGAGGTTTTCTGATGGAACAAAGGTGCCTCAAGCATCAGGCGACTGGTCACCAGACCCACGCCACCCTGAAGGCCAAAGCGTTTGGGCATCTCGTCTTTCATTGTTACGTCGAGCACCGACGACAGACGGCCACCAAAGTTAGCGGGAATATCGCCTTTATAAAGCGTGGCGTCTTTCACGACATCGTTATTGAACACCGAGAAGAAGCCCAGGAAATGCGAGGCGTTGTAAATCGGGGCACCGTCCAAAAGGATGAGGTTTTGGTCGGTAGCACCACCGCGTACGCTGAAGCCCGACGAGCCTTCCGATGCCGACACCACACCTGGCAGCAGCGTGATGGTCTTGATGACATCCACCTCACCCATCAACGATGGAATCTTCTT
>CALEMB010000161.1 GCA_937902805.1 uncultured Bacteroidales bacterium | reverse complement strand
TCAAGCTGGGCATCGGGATGCGGAAAGTTGACCTGAAAGCCCTCGATGAGGCCTACAGCATCGCCTTTCCGCAAAGCCCGCCCATCAACATCGAAAAGAAGAAACAACACATCAAAAAAGCCCCGTAGCTATTACGGGGCTTTTCTTCTAATTGATGATCACCTTTTATTCCTCCCTCCTCTTCTTCATTACGTATGCCGCACCGAGGCCTATAATGTACCCATTAATTGAGACTGCAAAAATAGGGAAATTTATGGCTGCGCAAACGAAAGCACAGAAAATAATGGATTTTTCTTTGTTTTTTGCATTAAACAACTTAATTATAGAACAAAAACATTATTTTTGCCGCAAATAATTTTTTTGAACAGATGAAATTTGTAGATAGAGAGAATGAAATCATGCGGCTTCAACGGGTTCTAAGCCAAGCCGGAGCCTCGCAATTCGTCATCATTTACGGACGAAGGCGTTTGGGGAAATCAACGCTCATCCGTCATGTGTTGACCGACAACGACATCTATTTCATGGCCGACCAAACCGAACAGAGTCAGCAACTTTCCTTGTTGGCCAAAACCATCGGAACGAAATTCCCCGACTTCGACAAGGTCGTTTATCCCGACTGGGAAACGCTCATCGTCAGCTTGGCGCACCGAACCACCCAACGATTCACGCTGTGCTTGGACGAGTTCCCCTACTTGGTCAAATCCAGTCCAAGCCTGCCTTCCATACTGCAACGACATATCGATAGCAAGCAAATGCCGTTCAACCTCATCATCTGCGGATCGTCACAGCAAATGATGCAAGGCTTGGTGCTCGATGCCACATCGCCGCTTTATGGTCGCGGTGATGTCGTTATGAAACTTGAGCCTATACCCTTTAGATATTTACAAGATATCCTCCATACCGATGCCGTACAAACCGTTGAGGAATCGGCTGTTTGGGGCGGCGTTCCCCGCTATTGGGAAATCCGTGAGCAAGCGACTTCGCTGATGGAAGCCATCGCCTACAACATCATTGACCCCAATGGCACTTTATACGACGAGCCATCAAGGTTGTTTCTTGATGACTTCCAACACACCACACAATCTGCCACCTTGCTTTCCCTCATCGGCAACGGCGCCAATCGGCTTTCCGAAATCGCTGGACGGATGCAGAAAAACGCCACCGACCTCAGTGGTCCGCTCGCCAAACTCATCAACTTGGGCTACATCGAGCGTGAAACTCCCTTCGGCGAAAGCCCACGCAACAGCAAACGGAGCTATTACCAGATTTGCGACCCCTTTATGCGCACCTATTACCGATATGTGATTCCCAACCGCTCGCTAATCAACCTGAACCGAAAGGACATTGTGGCCAAAACCATCAGCGACACCTTCTCCGATTTTGTGGCAGCACATTGGGAACGCCTTTGCCGAAATGCCTTCAGTGGTAACCAACTGCTTGGCACGACTTGGGGTAAAGCATCGCCTTGGTGGGGGACGGTCATCATTAATAAGGAAAAGAAAAACATAGAGTTGGATGTGGTGGCTGAATCCTTGGACAAAAAGAAGATCCTCGTCGGCGAGTGCAAATGGACAGAAGGCGAGCAAGCCGGAAGACTCTTCCACGACCTTGAAACAAAGGCACAAGGCTTGCCATTCGCAAAAGACAAGGAGATTGTATATGCATTATTCCTAAAGCGACCAGCATCGGATGGCATTACCGACCATGTATTTCTTCCTCAAGCAGTTATCGATGATTTTATAGGCCAATGAATTATTATGTAAACACTGGCAAACCAATTCGGAGGGAAAACTAGCTATTTTTAAGTAGAACAAACGAATTTGCAAAAAATGACAAAAATTTCCCTAAATTTGCAGCCAAAATCGAAAAACAAGTAAAATCAAATAGAATGAACGCATTAAACGATTTCCAAAAAGAAATTCTTGCCGGCATCCCCGATGAACTGCCGGAAGTGAAACCTTACGACCCGAATATCAACCATGCGCCCAAGCGCAAGGACATCCTCACCAAGGCTGAGAAGAAACTGGCCATCCGCAATGCTTTGCGTTACTTCCCCGCCAAGTTCCACGCCACCTTGGCCCCCGAATTTGCCGAGGAATTGGAGAAATACGGCCGTATCTACATGTACCGTTTCCGTCCGTCTTACAAGATGTACGCCCGCCCGATCGAGGAATACCCCGCCAAATGCAAGCAGGCGGCTGCCATCATGCTGATGATTCAGAACAACCTCGACCCTGCCGTGGCTCAGCACCCGCACGAGCTCATCATCTACGGCGGCAACGGCGCCATCTTCCAGAATTGGGCACAATACCGCCTCGTGATGCAGTACCTCGCCAACATGGACGAAGACCAGACCCTGGCCATGTACAGCGGCCACCCGATGGGCCTCTTCCCGTCGCATAAGGACGCCCCGCGTGTGGTGGTCACCAACGGCATGATGATTCCGAACTACAGCAAGCCCGACGATTGGGAGCGTTACAACGCCCTCGGCGTGACGCAATACGGCCAGATGACCGCTGGTTCCTATATGTATATTGGACCTCAAGGCATCGTCCACGGTACCACTATTACCGTTTTGAATGCCGCACGTAAGCACGGTGGAAGCACCGCTGGTAAATTGTTTATCACCGCCGGTTTGGGCGGCATGAGCGGTGCCCAGCCTAAGGCCGGCAACATCGCCGGTGTGGTGAGCATCACCGCTGAAATCAACCCTGCTGCCACGCAGAAACGCTATCAGCAAGGTTGGGTCGATGAAGTGTACGACAACATCGAAGAACTCTTCAAGCATGTTAATGCCAGCCTCGCCAAGAAGGAAGCCCGCAGCTATGCCTACCAAGGCAATGTGGTGGACCTCTGGGAATATGCCGCCGAACACGACATCCACGTCGACCTCGGCTCCGACCAGACCTCGCTCCACAACCCGTGGGCAGGTGGTTACTATCCTGTCGGACAATCATTCGAGGAATCGAAAGCCATGATGGCCGAGAACCCCGAGCTGTTCAAGGAGAAGGTGCAGGCCTCGTTGCGCCGCCATGTGGCTGCCATCAACAAGCTGACTGCCAAGGGCATGTACTTCTTCGACTACGGCAACGCCTTCCTGCTGCAGAGCAGCCGTGCTGGTGCCGACATCATGAAGGCTGACGGCACCTTCCGTTATCCTTCCTACGTGCAGGACATCATGGGCCCGATGTGCTTCGACTACGGCTTCGGTCCCTTCCGCTGGGTATGTGCTTCGGGCAAGCCTGAAGACCTCGCCGTCACTGACGACATCGCCTGCGAAGTGCTTGAGAACATTGCCCGCACCGCTCCCGCTGAGATTCAGCAGCAGATGCGTGACAACATCCAGTGGATCCGTGGTGCACAAGAGAACCACCTCGTGGTCGGTTCGCAGGCCCGTATCCTCTATGCCGACTGCGAAGGCCGCACCAAGATTGCTGCCGAGTTCAACAAGGCCATCGCTGACGGGCATCTGAGCGGTCCCGTCGTCCTTGGTCGCGACCACCACGATGTCTCCGGCACCGACAGCCCATTCCGTGAGACCTCCAACATTTACGACGGCTCGTCGTTCACCGCTGATATGGCTGTGCAGAACGTCATTGGCGACGGTTTCCGTGGTGCCACCTGGGTGAGCATCCACAACGGCGGCGGCGTAGGCTGGGGCGAAGTCATCAACGGCGGCTTCGGCATGGTGCTCGACGGCAGCGCCGATGCCGACCGCAGACTCCATTGCATGCTGCACTGGGACGTGAACAACGGCATCGCCCGCCGCAACTGGGCCCGCAACGAAGGCGCCACCTTCGCCATCAAGCGTGCCATGGAGGCCGAGCCTAAGCTGAAGGTCACCCTGCCGAATTTGGTGGAGGACAAGATTTTGGAGAATCTGTTTTAACGGAATTGAACGTTTGTAGAGACGGTGCATGCACCGTCTCTACATTTTTTCGTTCAATTGTAACCAAATTTTGGTTATTAATAAAAAATTGTCTATCTTTGCAGTCTGAATCCATCAAAAAAAAAAAAAAAAATGAACGCCGAAATCTATTTGAATATGCCATCCGTTCCTG
>CALEMB010000160.1 GCA_937902805.1 uncultured Bacteroidales bacterium | reverse complement strand
CGATCTACGCGGCCTGAGGTGATGCTGAGGTTAAGTGTGTTTCCCTCCTTATAGCGAGCCGTACCGCCGCCGCCGCCGTACACGTTGCCGTGCCAGCCTGCTGAAGTGTTGGTACCGATGAAGGTGGTACCCGTTGTGGTCTCCTTGATGAGCACCTTGGCGTTGCCCTGCACGTGGCCGTTGGCCGAGCCGCCATACACGTTGCCCGCGATGGTGGCACCGTCAATGGTGACATGGGTGTGGCCCGCGTAGGCCAAATCAATGGCCTGATGGATAGGCAGGAGATCTCCACTTACGTAAGGTTTGCCCACCACGCCACGACCACCGCCGTACACCTCGCCGTTGTTGAGGCCGTTGGTGCCAATCTGGCCACCCGTGACGGTGACATAGCATTGGCCGGTATCTTTATTCGTAACAGTATTTTTGACAATACCTGTGACGGCATGAGGATTGGAGGAGTTGTTATGTTGGAAGGTGCCCACCGAAGCTATAGTGCCGCCGCCATACAACTTATTATATATATTGCCGCCCTTGATTTGGATGGTGGTATTGCCATACACATCACCGGCGGTATAGCTATATTGCTGCACAGAAGGAAGGAGCCACGGGACGAAATCGTTGCCCTTGCCGCCGCCGAACACGTTGCCACGGAAGACACGGCGGCCTACGCCATACTCGTCTTCAATGAGCTCGCCCTCGCTCCAGCCTTCTATGTCTTTAAGATGAACGGTGACTGGATCAGAAGGCGTGCCGTAAGGAGCTGTCGTGATATTATAGGTGCTATAATCTTCGGCCACCTTATCGCCATGCAGCGGCACGCCGCCGATGACGGCATTGCCCTGAACGAGGACGCCGGTGCCTTTCTGCACATGGCCATTCTCGCCGCCGCCAAACACGTTGCCCACCACATTGGCATTGCCTTGGATGATGACTTCGGTGGTGTCGACGAAGGAATACTCCTTCAGCTCGTCACCCGAAAGGCCTCGGCTTCCACCGAACACCCAGCCTTCGTTGCCACCGAGGTACTTGAAGGCGGAGTCAATTACCGGTTGGGATAAGTTATTGCCTTCATTGTCTTTTGTCAAGTCGGCTTTCGTGGGGCCGATGAGGGCGTTGCCCTCGATGGTGACAAGGGTTTTTCCACCATTAGAATACAAAGCACGACCATATTCATCGAAGCTATCAATGATACCCACCGTACCCAGGTTGCCGCCGCCATACACGGCATGGCGCACCACCGCGTCACCCTTGACGGTGACGGAAGTGTTGCCTTGCACTCGCCCCCAGGTCTTTTCTATGTTGGTGGGAGCATTGGAAGTGTAATCCGTCCCATCATAGCCATTGCCGCCGCCATACACGTTGCCGTATCTGATGTGGGTGACTTGGCCGTTTGCGTCGACCTTTCGGTCCGTCAAGGGAATCTTGTCGCCGATGGTGCCACCGTTGACGATAACGGTGGTGTTCGCGGACACTTGTCCGATGTTTCCGCCGCCATACACATTGCCCTCGATGACGACTTGCGCCGAGGCCACGCCGCCAAGCAACATTAAGACCGTAAAGGTCAGGCCCTTGATGAAAGGATTGTGATGCGTCATAATCTTACGTTTCTTATGCCTTCTATTATTTGTGTTCTTCATGATCGTGTATTATTGTGCGACAAAAACAGCTCTTATGATGGTGTTCTGTGTTCTCATGGTGAATGTAGTGGAAGCCTCAGTTTCGTTGCCTATCGTGCCGTTTCCGCTAACAACTTCCCATTTATTGAAGACATAGCCCTCATCGTGTATGGCTTGGATGCTGATTACAACATCCTCGCCGATGTTGGCGGGGCTGGACATGTTTTGGTTCAGGACGCCTGTGAGCTTGACGGTGCCGTTTACCGGTTCCTCGACCGTCAGCGTGTGGGCGGTGATGAAGGAGGCCGAAATGGAGGAATCCGTCGTGCCCATGGTGAAGGTGGTGATGGGCCTAATAAGTACATCGTTCTCCACGCTGGCTCCTGTGCCGGTGATGGTCCACTTGTCGAAGGCATAGCCCGTGGCAGGCGTGGCCTTCAGGTTGAGCTTCGCGCCTTCGCCGACGGCAGCATCCGTATTCACCTCTTGGCCCAAGCCGGTGGTGACCCTGATGGTGCCGTTGGTGGGCGCATTGATGGTCAAGGCGTGGGTGGGGACGAAGTGAGCCGTAAGGGTGGCCTCGGCCGTGCCCATGGTGAAGGTGGTGTTGGGGCTGGTCGGATTCGCCACCGACCCCGAGCCTGTAACGGTCCAGTTGCTGAAAGCATAGCCTGAAGAGGCCGAGGCCACAATGTTGAGCACTGCGCCTTCGCCGATGTTTGCGCCGGAAGTTACATTGCCGCTGGAACCGGTGACGGTGCAGGAGCCACCTGTTGTCGAAGTGAAGGTCAATGTATGAGTATCTACAGTTTCAAATTCAGCCGTAATGGTGGCATCGGCCGAACCCATGGTGAAGGTGGTTGTGGCCGATTGGGTACTTGCCACGGAAGAGCCACCTGTGACTGTCCATTGCTTGAACTTATGCGTCATGTCGGGGGTGGCCGCAAGGGTGAACGTTACGCCTGGCGCGACGCTGACGTCACTGTTCACAGTACCCTTGAATCCGGTGACGGTGAAGGTGCCGCCTGTCGGTGTTGACCAGCTCAAAATGTTCGCGGATGCCGCTGCAAAGCTTGCCGTAATGGTGGAATTTTCCGTGCCCATGGTGAGGGTGGTGGAGGATGCGTTCGGTTCCGCTATGATGGCATCTCCGCTACTGACAGCCCAGGCAGTGAAGGTATGGGCGTAGTCATCAGGCGTAGCGATAATGCTGACGTCGATGCCTTCGCCGATTTCAGCGCCGGAACTCACGGATTGGTACTGGCTATCAGTGACGCTGATGGAGCCGCCGCTTCCGTCGCTATAAGTCAGGGTGTGCCTTACAGGGACGACAACCACTTGCGGGCTGCCGGTGATGTCGCCTCTGTTGCCGCCGCCATACACACTGCCCTTGACGGTGACAGGGGTAGCGGTGGCGCCTGTGGTGCCGTCGCCGATGATCACTCTCGGCTGGGAGGTGACGTTGCCTTGGTTGCCGCCGCCAAACACGTTGCCTTCGTATTCCGTGGCGGGTGCGCCGTAGATGTTGTTCACGGGAAGGTCGGGATGGGTGCCGCCGATGGTGCCTTTGAGGATTTTCACCATAGGCGAGTTGATGTCGCTATGCTCAGGATTATAGTACCACTGGTTGCTGGCGCCATACACGTTGCCGACAAAGAGCGGACAAGCGTTGTCGATTTCGCTCACGGTGACGGAAATGTTGCCTTCCACGTTGCCCTTGACGTCGCAGCCACCAAAAATGTTGCCGATGGTGCCGCCCGTGACGACCAGGTTGATGTTGCCGCCATGACCGGCATACTCAGGCTGCGTACCCGGAGAACCAGGCTTGCCTGGATCAATATAGCCCATGTGTTGTCTCAAGGCATACGAATATTTTCTTTGGGTTGTATCGCTTGTGTGTGCATTATAATCCGTCGTAATCTCCTCAAACGTGGGGAATCTCCTGACGTCTGCGCTATAGTCGGAATAGCCTCTGCAGCCGCCGAAGAGGTTCTCGATGGTACCGCCGCCCACCATCAGGTTGATGTCGCCATAGACGATGCCCCAACGGCTGCCGGCATAGACGTATCTGTACTCGAAATCGCCTGCATCGGCGCAGTTGATCATGTTGGTCAAGTCGCCATACAGCTCGGCCTCGTTGGTGCCGAAGAAGTAGGAGTCAACGAACAGACCGCCCAAGCAGTCTGAGGAAGCAGCTGGTTTATACCAATGTCCTCCCACGTTCTCACCTTCCTTGTTACTGCCTTCAAAGAGGAAGTTGACGTTACCGGCCACGACGTTAAGGCCAATGCCACCGCCGGTAATGTTGGCCGGGGTTACACGGCCGTTGCCGCCGCCGTAGATCTCTTCAAAACGACCGCCTAAGATGATGGTTTCCACACCATCTGCATCCGCAGCGTTGCCACCGCCATAGACGTACCTTATGGTATTGTCGCAATTGTGGACGGTGACATGGGTTCTCTTCAAGAAATCTCCATTGTTTGCCGCATGATAGTGGGCTTGGTTGCCGCCGCCAAACACTTGGTAGATGGCGTAGGTGCGGTCGAAATCGTAATAGTCAACTTCATCCGTGGTGGTATGCGTTGTTCCCCACACATCCACAAAGACATTGTCTTGCGGGGAGCCCTTTTGGTTGTTGCAGCCATACACGTTGCAACGGACGAGCGAGGCGAGGCCGTTAGCAGTCTCAGTGCCGATATTGACGTGAACCACACCATTGACCGCAGCTGGATGGCTTTCATCTCCCAAGCCGCCGCCAAACACGTTGCCGTAATAGCCGGTGATAGAGGGGTCGTCGCCAATGCCTTGGATGATGCCATTGAGGACGTTGACGGTGGTGATGTCGTAGGAATTGTCGTTGACGTTGCCGAGGGCCGAGCCGCCGTAGAGGTCGCCGTAGAGGAGAAGGCCGTTGTTATGTGAAGCGCTTGCCTGGCCGAAATCGACGGTGACGTTGCCCAAAACTCCAGTGGATTCTCCATATCCGCCGCCGTGGATGCTGGCTCTCGCGGAGGTGGATCCTATGGTGCCGTTGATGAGGGTCACATGGCTGTCGCCCTCCACGTCGCCGTCGGTGTTGCAGCCGCCGAAGATGCCTTTGTTGTCTTCCGTCGTGGTACACAAGCTACCTCCGTAAACATTAATTTCTGAATTCATCGAGACGCCTGCCTCATTACCGCCGCCCACCAGTTTGTGAACAATCTCGCCATTAAAGACATTAACCTTCGTGCTGCCATCGACAGGTGCAGCATCACCACCTCCAAAGACGTTGCCCTTGACGTAAGCCCTTGGAGAATTGGGAACGGTGAGACCCGTCACATAACTTGACATAGTCGTTGCATTGTAGCCGATGTTGACTACCGGGTTGGCTGTGACTGTAGCCGTGGAGCCCTTGGCACCGCCAAAGACATTACCCCGAATACCATCATCTTGTTTAATATGAATCACATTGACAACGGAATGGTTATCAGAGTCTGGATTGTAAGGCGTATCCTTGCCGCCGCCATACACATTGGTAAGGTCGAGGCCGCAATCCGTCAACTCATAATCAATCACATTGACGGTGATGTTGCCTGTGATATTGCCGTTGATGTTGCTACCGCCGAAGGCATTGGTAATTTTGCCGCCCATTAGGTTAAGGGTAACATTGCCGTCGATGTTGGCAGCCGTTCCTGCCACACCCTTCGAACCGCCAAAGACATTCACATACTCACCACCTTTAATATTAAGGGTGACATTGCCAGTAATATTGGCCTTATTGGAACCGCCGTAGATGTCGCCCACTAAATCGGTGCCACATTCGACAAGGGTACTGATACCTCCACTGGAGGCGATAGGTGCAAGATTGCCACCGCCAAAGATTTCGCTAATAACCTCTTCACAATCAGAACTTGCATGGTTGACGGTGAGGCTGGTGGCTGTAATGGAGCCTTTTTCGTTGCCACCACCGAAAACTTGGTCGATGAGACCCGCCTTGACTGTGGTAGTGGCGGTACCATAGATGTTGGCACCAGGATTACCTGATCCAGCACCGTTACCGCCGCCAAACACGCGGTTGATGCGACCGCCGTCCACAATGACGAAGGTATTGGCAGCAACAGCACCTTCGCCTGTCGTACCCACATCGGCAGCATTGCCGCCGCCGTAAACGTCTTTCACGGTATTGTCGCAATTATAAATATGCACTGTGGTGCTCTTGTTCGCTACAGGTTTGTAAGCAGCTTTATTACCACCGCCATAAACGGCACTGATGGCATAAGCTTGCGGCAATGCAGTGTTTTCATCCAATGCTGCTATCGTCCAGCCACCTTCAGGAGCGGTCGGATACATGTTGGTTTGCGGAGTTGTACCGTGGTCAGTGGCATAGATATTCACATTCACATTGCCCTTGGGGGTACCATTGGCGTTGTTGCCGCCAAAGATTCTGCCGCCGCCCAGCGTACCATCAGCAGCATTGAACACACCGCCACGGATATTGACCTCGACGGCACCTGAAACCACAGCAGGGATTTCGTTGTTACCAAGACCACCACCGTACACGTCACCATTGATGGTACCTTTATAGAAGTTCACCTGAGTGAGGTTGTTACTAGCGCTCACCTGGCCTAGGGCCGAACCACCGTACACATCACCATAGATGACAGCCGTTCCGGAATAGGTTGGTGTCTCTCCTCCACTGGTCGCGCCAATGTTCACGGTGACATCACCCGAGGTTTGGGTAGCAGCACCGTAGCCGCCGCCATGGATGTTAGCTTCGTTGCCTGCTCCACTTGCGCCGATGATGCCGCCCAACACATCAACTATAATATCACCTGCAATCGTGCCGCTGCTGTTGCATCCGCCATAAACGCCCGTGTAGATTGAGCCGCCATTCACCGTAACGGAGCTGTTGCCCGTGGTGGTAATAGATGAGGTAGTCGTATGAGAGACATGCTGATCGTCAAAGGTGGTGGTGGTAAGGTTATAACTCGTTGCCGAGCCCGCCATATTACCACCGCCGAAGACGCTGCCCGTCACCAAGCCGCCATCAAACGTCATTGTGGTCACACCGCATTGGCCGGCATAACCACCCGCATAGAGGTTGGCTGCCTTTCCATCCAGCATGATGACGCGCGAATCCCGGCTAAAAGGAGGGGTCAATCCGCTATATGGGCCTGAATCATACGTATAATTGCCATTGCCACCGCCATAGGCTTCATTCACAATGCCATTATAAGTGCTGGTTTCAGAGTTGTAGCTGCCATTAATCACTACGTATGAGATGCCCGACACATCGCCGCTGATATCACTACCGCCGAAGAGACCCTTCGTCATGCCACTGAAATCGCCGCCCTCCACAAGGACGAGACTGTTGCGGGTCACGCCGTTCATGCGGCAACCACCGTAGACGGCTTCGGTGACTTTGGCGGTGACGGGTACCGGAGTACCTGTTCCATTGGGCTTGTATTGACTAAGCAGGCGCACATAGCTGCCTATGTTCGCATAGTCACCAACAGTCACACCAGTCGCAGCAGTCATAGCACCTTCGTTACAACCACCGTAAACGGTTCCGACTTGGCCATGAAGCAAAATGATATTAGGCACAATATCCAAGTCGCCCTTGTTATTGCCACCGAAAACCGTATTTACGTTGACATAATCCTCTGCCGGATTGGGCTCGACGATGTTCATAAATACCGTGATGAAACCTGAAGCAGTTACTCCGTCGCCACCACCATACACAGTGCCAATATGTCCACCATTTTCGCCACCATCAATGTGAATATCAACAAAAGTGTTACTTTGTATAGGTCCCGACTCGTTTTCATCGCAATATTGATGGACGACCTCATCACCGTGTTCATAGTCGTAGTCACCATTGCCTCCGCCATACACTTCTTGAATGGTGGGGTTGCCAACTATTCTTACATAGGCGCGCACGTCATTGGGTGTAATCAGAATGGTGGATCCATCCGTGGCATAAGAATAATCAGTGGGGAGGACACGGTTGGAGAATTCCCCCACTTGGCCTGTACGGTCGTTGCCGCCATAGACAGCCGCGATGGTGCCTCCCGCAACCATGACATCGTTGCTGCCATAGACATCGGCCATGTTGCCACCTCCAAACACATTGCCCTCAACCGTGCCGCCATAGATATGTACCACAGCCCAGCCCACTGCGTCGGTGGGGAAGGACGGAAAATAGGGGGCCACCTGGTCTTGGAAGCCAACAGGAGCCAAATTGCCACCGGCATACACATTGCCTTTAATGGTGGCTCCAGTCCTCACATTAGCATAGGTCTCATTATGGGAAGGCACAAGCATACCCACAAAGTTTTCATCGGTGTAGTTGACGCCACTGACATAGTGGAAGTTCTGGTTGCAGTGATAAAAGCCGTTGCCGCCAGCAAAGAGGTTTTTGTAAACGGTGCCACCAGAAGCCTCAACATAAGTGCCACCTTGAACTTCCTGATAAGCTGCTGTTCCACTTGCCGCGCTGGGGTTGACGCGGGTGCTGCCCACGTCGCCGCTCACGTTGCAACCGCCAAATACGGTGCCTACATGACCATTCTGGATTTGCACCCATGTGCTGTAGTCAACATTGCTCATACGGCAGCCGCCATAGAGATAGTCAGCAATGATGTTGGCACTGTTCAAAATAACTTTAGTGCTATAATTGAATGAAATGGCGGGAGTGCTATTGTCATCGTCCTCGTCGATGGAACCGGCAGTAGACGCCAGCATGTCGCCTGCATTGCCGCCGCCATACACCGTACCCACGCAACCCGAGGTCAAAGTGACAGTAGGCACACTGGCCATATGCTCCATGTTGTTGCCGCCATAAAGGTTTCGCACATTGTAAATATCCTTGCCATCCCATTCATAATCATCCTTGATGGAGATAGCTCCGCTCTGATATGAGGTCGGGATGGCGTTAGTGTAGGTGTTGCCGAAGGTGTAATTGCTTGAATAGGCATCCAAGGAGCAATTTACCGTTACGTTGGCTGCATACACATCGGCTGAGTTGCCGCCACCAAACACATTGTCGGTCTGGCCACCAAAGATTTCGATGTTCGTAGTAGAGCCATACACTTTGTTACCACCGCCAAAAAGGTAACCTATACCAAAGTCGTGGCCAAATTGATGCCCAAGCGTTCCTGCCTGAGGCTGACCATTGCTGTTCGTAAGACAAGTAGTCGTTCCGTTGACCACAATATGGTGCAGGCCATAGCCTTGCTTGCCGCCAAAGTTGTTGCCGCCAAACACGGCCATAATGGTGCCGCCGTTGATGGTAATGAGTGAACCATCTGGTTCAGCGTTAGTACCATTATATGTAAGGAACGCATTCTTGGCGCCTCCAAAGATGGAATCGACCTTGACTTTATCGTTGGTCACCATAATAGCGGTCTTACTGATAGTGGGAATGACACCCGATGTGGCATAACTATCACCTCCCCCTACTTCGGTAACGCTGGAGTGGAATTGTCGGTCAGTAAGCACCGTGGTACCTATTTCTATACCAGGCTCGTAGCCGTCGTAAGTGTAGTAGCCATTGCCGCCACCATACACCGAGCTGACCCTGATTTTGCCATTGTTCGGAGTAGTGCCATAGGAAGCATATGCATCGCCCGAGTTGACACCCAACTTGATGATGGAACCGTCGCCACCCTCCACTTCACCAGC
This sequence comes from uncultured Bacteroidales bacterium, assembly GCA_937902805.1. Lineage (GTDB taxonomy): Bacteria > Bacteroidota > Bacteroidia > Bacteroidales > F082 > Limimorpha. The sequence goes on along the minus strand of CALEMB010000160.1, from coordinate 14,678 downwards.
AATATCGTTGCCGCCATAGATAGCCCCGATGCTGTCGCAGTTGACAATGACCACCTCGGTCTTGCCGCCCACGTTGGCCATACGTCCGCCACCGAAGATGGCGCCATTGACCAACAGGCCAGGCTCAGCTTTTGTAGTGAATGTACCCGTTGGACTTGTTGGAGGGGTCTCATAATTTTCACCACAATAGGCAGTCACTCTGTAATCGTATTGGGTTTGATAGTCCAAACCAATAATAGTGTATGAGGAAGCACCTATTACTTCGACAGGAGTACCATAGTTTTCATCCGCGTGCTTTTTCCAATCCACTTTATATTTCGCGGCGGTGGCAGCCCATGACACGGTGACACCCGTATAGGTAACCACTGGTGCCGCAGCCTGTGACGGATTCCCGCAAGGGGTCTTTACCAAAACCGTTGCCGAGCGTGTCTGTGTGGTTTGCTCGTTTTGGGCAGTGTAAGTAACAGTGACGGTTATCGTGGCCATCTTATGGCCGGTGTTGTTTGGAACACGGTAATAGAGCGTCGGTAACTCATCGGTACTCGTGTTCACATCAGAACCTGAATTGAAGGAAAGGTATTCCACGCCGTCGCCAGAAATGGTCCATTGGTAATTCTTACTTCCGATGGCGACATTTTCGATTGCACCGGGAGGGGTGCCCCCATGGTCAGTATTGCCCCAATAGTTGTGAACAGACTCTGAGCCATTCTCCAAGAAAACATAATTGGCATAGGCAGGAATGTAGCTATATGGACTACCTACTAGAGCCGAAAGAACCGCCGATGAAAGAGGATTCTCTTGGAAATTCATCTCTGACGGGACTGTCAAAGAGGTCAGACCACCTGCTGTGATTTCTTTCTCATGCTCCGTGACGGTCACTTTGCGGTAGCGGGCAGCCTTACCCGTCGTGATATTGTAACTCGAAGCCGACGACAATTTCCAGTTGTTTTCTTGATTCTCAATCCAGTACACTTCCCAACATTGGGGATTTCCCGTTTGAGGCACGTACCAGCTGGCACCATTGTTATCACCACAAGTTTGGCATTCTTCCTGGGTACTAACATAATACCGTTTACCTCTGGCCACGCCACCACCTTCAGGCACACCATTCAAATGGGTTTCGGGGTCCCAGTTGTAGAAGTAATAGACCTGGTCGGTGTTGCGCAACAGTGATACCGAAGGCAAAGAAGCGGACAGCGACAATTCGCCGTTGGGTTCCAACGGAGCAGCAAGAAACCGCAGGTTGTGCGCATCGTCCTCGAAATAATAATTGTGGGTGTATCCCGTGGGGTTGTAGGTAGGTCCTGAGTACCATAAACAGGTAGAAGGATTGAATGTGCTAGCGCTTTGCAGCACATATTCCTCTTCGATTTTCACATGCGCCAAGTAGTTGTCGCCCTTCTTGATGACAAAGGGGGTGTCATTCTGCGCCATCATGCTTCCACACATGAAAAAGAGCAAAAGACAACCCACAGCCAAACGCCGCGATGTTCTCATTACACCTATTACATTAATGTTGTTCTGTATCATTTTCAAAAACCACTCCTTAATTTAATATATTATTGATCCGCTCCATTGACAATCACCTTAGTATCTCCCGTAACCTCTCCCATGTTACCACCGCCATAGACGTTGCCGAACACCTTGGCTTTGTTCCTAAGGAAGATGGCTGTATTGCCTTGTACCTTGGCTGCGTCGCCGCCGCCGAAAACACTACCCGCTACGATGGCGCGAGGAGAAAGAGGTACTGTGTAAGCATTAGCACCCGTCGATGGAATGTATCCATTCAAGCTCGCATCATATCCGATGTTCACCAAAGGATTGGCCATTACATCAACTTCCGTGCCACTAACACCCATCGAGCCACCATAGACATTGCCGCCAATACCGTATTTGGCATGAATCACATTGACCACGGGACTAATGACATTGGAACCTGTGGGTGTATAGTTCGTCATATTACTGCCGCCGTAAATGTTGGTGATATGGAGCGGGCAAACAGGGTCTTCCTCGTCAAGCACATTGACGGTGATGACACCACCAATGTTGCCATTGACATTGCTGCCACCATAGGCATTCTCAATGGTGCCGCCATACAGGTTGAGGGTAACATATTGACCGATGTTGGCTGCTTGGTCAATATGTCCCGAGCCTAAGCTGGCCAAGTCGCCCTTCGAGCCACCATAGACATTGGTGTAATTACCACCATAAAGATTGAGCACGACATGACCTGTGATGTTGGCCATGTTGCAGCCGCCATAGAGACTGGTGACATTCATGCCATCGCTACAAGTGATGGTGGTCTCCAAATCGCCATTAATATTGACGAAGTTGCCACCGCAGAAGAATTCTGTAATCGTCAGGTCGCCATCGCAAGGACCGTTATTGTCCACAGTGGTGCTGAGTGATCCTGTAACGACACCGTTTTGGTTACTGCCGCCGAAGAACTGTCCGACATTTCCGCCGTGGATGGTCAGTTCGATACCGTTAGTGATATTTGCACCATAGGAAGAACCTCTCTCACCATTACCGCCACCGAAGACTTGGGCAAAACGTCCGCCTTGGATGAAGGTAGCCACATGGGGAGCCGCAGCCGCGTTACCGCCACCGAAGCTGCGCTCGATGGTGTTGTCGCAGCCATAGACATTGACCGACGCCGTCATACCCGATGCCGTGTAGTCGGCTTCGTTGCCGCCGCCGAATACGTTGGCGATGGCATAACCCGTGCCATTTTCAAACTCGTTGTCAGGGGTATGCGCCGTTTTAAAGATATTCACCGTGACATTCTGTTCGGGCGAGCCGTTGGCGTTGTTGCAGCCATAGACATTGCCGCAGATGGTGGCGTTGCCCGTATTTGGGGTTGTGGTATAGCCAGCATACTCGTCGCCGGAAGGTTGCACCGTACCCGAGCCGATGTTGACCGTCACTGCACCGAAAACCTTGGCTTCCACAGCTGTGACACTATGCTCAGAATCAGCTTTTCTGCCCAAGCCGCCTCCATAGACGTTGCCACCATGGTAAATATAGTAGTACCTATCGGTCGTTCCAGGGATCAGACACTGCTCTGGATTTGACTTGAGTATACCGTCAAGGATGTTGACAGTGGTGGTGTACGATCCGTTTTCGGTATTGACATTGCCGAGAGCCGATCCGCCGTAAACATCGCCATAAATCGTAGGTGCGGCTGGTGCATTGTTGCCACTGGCACGGCTGATGGTAACAGTGACATCACCATTCACTTGGGTATTCTCACCCAAGCCGCCGCCAAAGACATTGGCAGTGGTTCTCGCATTGAGCAAGTCTTGAGAGCCGATTACACCGCCGAGGATATTCACCTCGGAGATACCTGTAACGGTGCCATTCAGGTTACAACCGCCGTAGATGCCGCCGAGGACGGTGCCGCCGGTCATCACCACATCGCTGTTGAGGATACCCGCGTTGGCAGTGGTAATGTCGTTACCGCCGCCATAGACGTTGCCGCTCACCGTGCCGTTGATGATGTTCACGTCGGGAGAGCCACTATAGGCAGCATGGTTGCCGCCGCCGTAAACATCGGTGACAAACATGGTATTAGGATTTGTCTCATTAATATTGACTTGCACCGTGCTTTGCGGAGCTCCATTGACGTTGTTGCAGCCAAATACATTGGTCACCGTGCCACCATTGACGTTCACCTGCACTGCACCATTAACCGCTGCTGCATTATCATTATCACCCAAACCGCCACCATAAAGGTCACCATGGATGGTACCGCCGGTCAAGGTGACGGTGGTTTGGTCATCGGCATCATTGACACTACCCAAAGCCGAACCGCCATAGACATCGCCATAGAGGTCGCCGCTATTGATGAAGACTTCCACATCGCCAGTAGTAGAGGTATGCTCACCTAGGCCTCCGCCAAAAATGTCGATATTGCCTCCAGTTCCTGAGAAACCGACACTGGCATTGACATTCACCGTGATGTCGCCTGCCACCGTGCCGTTGACTTTGGCACCGCCGTAGAAGCCAGTGAGGTTGGTATTGGCCACATTGTAGTTGATAATAATGTCGCCATTGGTTGTGGCCCGAGTCGCATCGCCACTGTCCGAACCCATGCCACCGCCAAAGAGCATGCCATGGAGGCCGTCGGCACTGAGGGTGACCGTTGTAGCGCCAACAGCACCAAGGGCCGAGCCGCCATAGAGGTTGCCATAGACAGTGGTGCCGTTCAGGGTCAGGCCTATATTGCCAGTGGTGTTGGTCGAATGACCAAAGCCGCCACCATAGACCACGTCGGTAGTGGTGCCATCGACACCCACAGTGCCCCCGTTGAGGGCCACTGTGATGTTGCCGCCCACCGTGCCGCTGGAGTTACAGCCGCCGTAGAGGCCCTGGGTAACAGTGCCAGAAGTGAGTGTGACGCTGGCGGTGCTAGATACACCCGCAGCGTTACCGCCGCCAAAGAGCTTGCCCACCGTGCTGTTGGCGTTGTTGTCCTTGTATTCAACCGTGGTGCTGCCCGTCACGGCAGCAGCATCGCCGCCACCGTAGACATTGCCGGTAACAATAACCAGATGGCTGTCATTGTTGTCGCCGATGGTCACCTTGGGATTGGAGGTAACGACGCCCTTGGTAGCATCGTTGACGTCACCCTTTCCACCACCATAGACACTGCCGCTGACGGTGCCGTGGATGATATTGACTTCGGGGTAAGCGCCGGGCGTGGTTGGAGTGTAGGTGGCCAGGTTGCTGGCTCCGTAGAGGTTGGTGAGACTGGGGGTCTCGCATGTATTACTACTCCAGTCCATATTGACAGTAATTTTGCCGCCGACGTTGCCGTTGATGTTGCTGCCTCCGAAGGCATTACCAACACTGCCGCCGTAGAGATTGAGGGTGACGCTGCCGCTGATATTAGCGGCCTTGGCCTCAACTTCATCTATACCATTGTCGGGGTCAGCTGTTACAGCCGCTTGACCTTTCGAACCGGCATAGACGTTGGCAATGGTGCTGCCTTTGATGGTGAGGCTGACATCACCGGTGATGTCGGCCAGGTTGCAGCCGCCATAGATATCGCCAAAGGTGGCGTTGCAACCAATCGTGGAGTTGAGGTAGACAGGATTTTGGGCAGTACCAATGTCGGCCAAGTTGCTGCCGCAGAAGAGCTCGGTCACATCCAAACCTCCGCAAGGGCCATTACCGTCAATCGTAAGGTTGATGGCACCCGATATGGTTCCTTTCTCGTTACCGGCGCCAAACACTTGATTGATGTTGCCACCGTGGATGCTCAGGTTGACACTGCCATAGATATTGGCTGCAATGTCAGAAACTTCGATTTCAGAAAGATAACCGTTACCGCCGCCATACACCTGATTGATACGACCACCCTGAATCATGGTATACACCGTATTCGACGATGCCTCGTCGCCGCCGCCGAACACACGATCGATGGTATTGTCGCAACCGTAGACGTTCACATGGGACTCCGTTCCGATGAAGTCGGCCTCGTTGCCGCCGCCGTATACACCCATAATGGCATAGTAGTCTCCCGTCACAGTGTTGTTACCAGTGCCATCGGTGTGGGCTGTCTTGTAGATGTTCACAGTGGCAATGCCTGTCGGCGAACCCTTGGCATCGTTGCCGCCATAAATCGAACCGCCTATGAAAGTGGCATTGCCATTATTAGGAGTTGTAGTAAAACCTTCATATTCCCCAGAAGTAGCCACCGTGCCAGAACCAATATTAACAGTGGCATCCCCGTTAACAGCGGGCACATAGGTAGTTTCGTTTTTCTCACCGCCCAAACATCCACCATAGACATTTCCTTCAACTATGCCGTCAAGGATGTCCACAATTGTCGCTCCTGTGCTGGCATAGGCACCGCCACCATACACATCATTAACAGTGCCACCCTCGACAATGACATGAGTGTCTATTGTCGCGTTGGCTAGGTTGCCGCCGCCGAAGACACTGTAATCAACTACGCCTCCTTTAATATCAACCAATGTGCTGGTTTTAGGGGTACCATTGAGGTTATTACATCCGAAAACACGGCCGCCCTTCGTTTCAGTGGAAGACACATTGTATCGAATCACACTGACTCCGTAGACCGTGACCGTCACCGGTCCCCAAACGTCGGCTGATGCGCCATCCAGACCATGGCCGCCACCATAAAGGTCGCCATAAACAGTTCCAGAATATAAGTTGACATCCGTCTTGGCTGAACCGTTCTGCGCATCACCATCCGCATTGCAGTTGGTCTTACCCTTGGCCGAACCGCCATAGACGTCGCCGTAAATGATTGCCGTACCTGAATACGTAGGAGTTGCCTCGCCATCGGTCGCACCGATGTTCACCGCCACATCACCCGACATACGGGTATTGGCACCTAGGCCACCACCGTAGATATTGGCAGGTACTGGTGCCACATAGTCTTCTTCGCCCAGTGTACCCTCGGCTGGCGTGCCAACTGTGCCACCTGTGACGTTAACGGTAGCATTACCGGTTACTATGCCGCTGGTATTGCAGCCGCCGTAGAGACCGCTGGTGACGCTGGCACCTGTGAGGTTGACACTGGCGGTGCCGCTGACACCTGCCTGGTTGCCGCCTCCGAAGGCGTTGGCAAGAGTGCCGACGATGAGATCTACGATGGTGTTGCCAGTCACAAGTGCCGCATCGCCACCACCATAGACGGAAGTGACAGTGAGCGTCTTGCCATTCGTCTCGTTGACCACCACTGAAGGATTTCCCGTGACGATGGCTGTGCTACCCCAACCTCCGCCGTGGATGGTGGGAGCAGTGCCGTAATTGGCATTGATAACAGGGTTGCCCGTGACAGGGGCTGCCTCGCCACCACCGAAGATGGCCGTCTGGACGACACCTCCTTGAAGGTTCACCTTGGGGTTGGAAGTAACTTCTGCCGTCTCACCCAAGCCGCCGCCAAAGACGAGGCCGCCTTTAGTCACTTCATTCTCCACATAGGTCGAAACGGTACCTTTGATGAGGTTGACCACGGGGTAGGCTCCAGGAGTATTGGGCGTATAGCTTGCATCGCGGCCGCCACCATAGATGTTGTGGACGACCAACGGACAGGTCGGATTTTCGGCATCGTCGAGGTTGACGGTGATCTTGCCGCCAATATTGCCGTTGACATCGCTGCCGCCGAAGGCGTTGGTCATGATGCCACCATAGAGGTTGAGGGTGACATCACCAGTGATGTTGGCAGCTTTGGCTGAAATGGCGGGTGACACCGTATTATCATCCAGGCGGCCCTTTGAGCCACCGAAGACACTGGTGTAGTAGCCACCATTGACGTTAAGAGTGACATTGCCTGTGATGTCGGCCAGGTTGGAACCGCCGTAGAAGTTGCCGTATCTAACGTTGCTACATCCCAAAGTAGTGGTCACATTGCCAGTGATATTGGCCTCATTAGCTCCGCCGAAGGCTTCGCCAATCAGTTCTGAACAACCGGATTGACTATCAATGGCAAGCGAGGCGTTGGCCACGTCACCATATTGGTTGCTGCCACCGAAGACCTGACGGAAGAGTCCACCGTGGATTTCGGTGGTGGCACTGACGGTGACGTTGGCACCAGGGTTGTAGTTTGGTAGTCCAGGATAATCATGGTTGCCCGTTTCACTGTATCCGTTACCGCCGCCGAACACGCGGTCGAAGCGGCCGCCGTCGATGATGGTATGCACCTTGGTGGCATTAGCGGCGTTACCGCCACCGTAAACGGTCTGTATGGTATTCACGCAAGAATAAACATGAACTTGCGCCGTCTTGTCGTTATCCACAGGGGCGTAAGCGGCCTTGTTGCCGCCGCCGTACACTGCCTTGATGGCATAGGCATTGTCTGCTGCAGGAATGAGCAACTGATCCAACGTAGGCTCAGGATTAGGATAGGTGTTGGCTGAGGTATGGGCTGTTCCATACACATCCACAAAAACATTGTTCTTGGGTGTGCCATTGATATTGTTACAGCCAAAGACACAGCCGCCGATGGTGGCCGCTCCGGAATAAGCAGGATTTTCTGGATCCGTATTGTCGACTGTACCGATATTGACATGCACCACACCGTTGACCAAAGCTACAATGTCAGGAAGCGACTCGTCATCGTCAGGGGTCTCAGGATTGTCGTCCACGGCAGTTTGTCCCAAGCCGCCGCCATAGATATCACGAGTGACCGTGCCACCAAGAATATTGACTGTGGTTTGGTCGCTGTTGCTAGTACCCACATCAGCGAAAGCACCTCCACCATAAACGTCTTGACCAATGGTGCCGTTATTGATATGCACGGTGGTGGAATGCAACACGTCAGCTTGGTTACCACCGCCGTAAACATCTATGCCGACTTGTGAATGTGCGTTCTGGACAGTCACTGTGGTGCTGCCTGTGACAACTGCTAAGTCACCACCGCCATAAACATTATTATTGACAATAGCCGTATGCTCGGCGACATCGTCGCCAATGGTCACCTGCGGGTTGCCTGTGACCACTGCTGTTGCGCCAAGACCGCCGCCGAAGACGCTACCATCCACCGTGCCATGCTTAATATTGACTTCAGGATAGTTGTTACCGTTATTCGAATAAGCTGCAAGATTGCCGCCACCATAGACGTTGTGGAGTGTCATCGTAACACCACTCAAATCATTTACGACATTCACCGTTACGGTGCTTTGGGGAGCGCCATATAGGTTGTTGCAACCAAAGACGCTTCCTGCGACGGTTCCGCCTTCAATGGTCACGGTCACAGGACCGAGAACATCGGCTGCCACTTCACTACCTGAAGTGTTGTCTCCCAGACCACCTCCGTATAAGTCGCCTTCTACGATGCCTCGCATGAGGGTGACATTGGTGGACTTGCCTGTAGTGAGGGTGGTGCCGTCAATGGTATTCACCTTGGCCAACGCTCCCCCACCATAGACATCATGCGTTATCGTGGCATGGTCCTGATTGATGATAACGGTGCAGTTGCCACCCACCATGGCCTCATTGCCGCCACCGAAGACGTTACCGCCCACGGTAACGCTGGAAGGGGTATCTGTGCGTTGCGCCATCGCCGCACATGCAATCACCAACATTGCCAATGTCATTATAAGTTTGATATGTCGTTTTGATACCTTGTTCATATTAATTATATATATGGTGTTTGTTGTCTTATCGTTTTAGTTGCCCGATTAGGGTTCTGGTGTAACTTGAGGTTCATCTTCAATGATTACTTTAGCGTCGCCGCCGACTTCACCCTCGTTGCCGCCGCCGTAGACGTTGCCGAGGACGTGAGCCTTGCCTTGAAGTTTGACGGTGGTGTTGCCATTGACGACACTCTCTGCGCCGCCGCCAAAGACATTGCCGGTGCCCTCAGTGCCATCGCCCACGATAGTATTGCCTTTGAGAGTAAGGGTGACGTTGCCATCGACGGTGCCAAGCGTTCCAAGGTCTTCTTGGGTATAGAGGATATAGGTGTTAGTGTTAGTGTTAGTATAGATGGCTGTTTGTGTGCTGTTGACCTCATCGCGGGGCTCCCAAGTATAGGTGGTGGTTTTTCCTTTCACGCCAATACGATAGGTACCAAGGTCTTTATAATAGTAAGGTTCCACCCGGAAGCCGCCGATACTATCAACCTCGACCGTGGGTAGCGATGCCGAATAGCCGGCACCATACACATTACCCTTCACTGTGCAGGATTCTAAAACGGAACTGACCTGACCATCTACCTTACCAAGGTTACCACCGCCGTAGAAGTTGTTGAGGATGGTGCAATCCGTCAAGTTGGAGGTGACGCTGTGCGTGGTTGCCAACGAGAACTTCACATATTCCACAAAAATACGGGCACAGTTGTCAGTATTACCAGACATAGGTATGAACTGGTAGTTGAACTGGGTGGAGACACCGCCGTAAGTGGCGTTGTAGGACTGACGGTAGAATCGATTCAACCAAGCGTTCCAAGAAGCATCGTTGCCTGCCTGACTAGTGTTATGGGGGAAGTTTATTATATTGTTATGGTTGTATGGTGCCTGGCGACTGTAGGAGTTGCCGCCGTAGCCTGCACCGAAGAAGGTGCCGAAGGTACAGCCCGTGGCCGTGGTGGTGACAGTGCGTCCGGAGTTCATATCGCCGAACTTGGGGCCACCACAGAATAAGTCGATATGTCCGCCGTTGATGATGGTGTGGAAGTTGCCGATAGCAGGTTTGTCGGCGTTGAAACTGCCAGCATAAAACTCCTTGATGTCGGCATTGTCGATAATCCAGGTGATGTTGCCGCCGTTGGTGGTTCCGAGGCCGTCCATGCCGGTGCCTGCTACCACACCGAAACGTCCGCCGGTGATGTAGCACTCGGCATTGTCGTCACAGATAGCTGCATCGGCGCGGTAGAGACCCGTGAGGTGGAACTGGTCGAAGTCACCGCCCGTAACTGACACTGGAGAATGGTTTGCGTCGTATTGCTGGTCTTGGTGTGTTCCGCGGTGGAACTCCTTGAACCAAACATTGCCACCTACATGGAAATAGGTGGTCTTATTGGCGTGACCTTGGTTCTGCCCATTCACCCACTGCTCCATCACACCGCCCTGTAGAATATAAGGGGCTGCGATTCTTTCACCATTGTCATACTCGAACTGCGTGACGCGGAAGAGCGAGGTGTTGGTGCTCTCGAACCAGCCTTTAGGCAGCATGATGCCGAAATTGTAGGTACCAGTACCTCCAGTGGACTTCTGCGCCATGCCGAGGCCTGGGATATTGATAAAGTCAACCCTCGCGGGATGTAGTTTTTTACGACTGTCAAAACGCAGGATATAGGAATAGTCGGGCTCATTGTCGCCATCAAGGTCAACAGAGGTAACCGTATAGGGCTTGTCCATTGATGCTTCCATGTCATTATAATTATGATAATTACCCACAAGCACCACGGCATAATCATAAACAGTTTGACTACTTGGTGTGCCAGTCACCCCCTGAAAAAGTCCCGAGTTCGAAGATGAGGTTGCATTGCCCTTGGTGGTGAAAACCTTTTGGCTCTCTCCAGCAATGGTATAGCTGTTGCCGTTGATGTATATCCGGCCACCGCCGACATTGGGTACATTGGTGGCTGAATTCATATCGGTATTGTAAACTACATCGGCGTATTCATCGGCCAGATAGGTGCATTTGGCCCAGTAGGGCTCGATAGTAATCGCGGTGACACCGTAGGGCACATCCCAGTAGGCTCCCTGGTTGAACACGCGTTTGCTGACGGAGTAGAGGTCTTTGTTGGTGCAGTTGCGGTCGGCAAAATTGTATGGGGTTGCCGTCAACTCGCCGTTTGTATAAGTCACGTTTTCACCCGTGCTATATGTGCCGGCCGTGCCACCTGTGATACTGACTATCTTCCAGCCGGTCACTACACGGTTGCCGGTATAATTCTTAGTGCCAACATCGTTGTAGTAAGGCAATTGCACCTTATAGTAGTTAAAGTTAAAGTGATCAGGGTCCTTGTCAGTGATGTTGAGGGTGAGTTGCGAGGTGGTGATTTTAGCCTCGGTGTCCCCAGTACCAGGGTGGTTATACACAGCACCGTCGCCCATCTGGATATTCACCGTCAGCGTACCTAGTTTACCACCTTTGTTACGCTCGGTTTGTGTAGTAGCATTTTCTGCGTCGATGTTTACCACCGAGGGGTAATAGTCGGCTGGCTTCAGGATAGGGTAAGGTGTAGTTGTGCCTATCTGGCTTGGCTCAAGCACCCACTTGGCCATATCATTCTTGCTGTAGGTGCCCGTTGCCCACCATCCCGCCAACTCGAGGTGGCTGTTGAGTAGATGACGGTAAAACTCGAAGCGCTGTAGGAAACGAGTTTCAGCACCTAAAGCACAGTTATAAGTAACACCTGTGGGCTGTACGTAAGATGATTCCAAACGGAAATAGTTATAGTTGCCGACACCATTAGCTTCCTTGTTTACAATGTTTGTTCCATTATATATGGGGGCTATCGAAGTGCCGCTGACCTCACCATAGAACATGCAGTTCATCACCATGGTCTTGAGGTTGTCAGCAGCAGAAGTGGTGGCAACGTTGTTATGACCTACAATACCTCCAACTTCACTACCTCCGGAAACATCGGCATAGCTGAAGCAATTAATGACGCGCGAACTGCCGTCGAGCAGTCCCACGATGCCGCCCACATAGCCGCTGCCGCTGATGGTGCTGCTGCAATCGGTGAGAAAAGTGTAACCGTTTTCGTCAGTGTTTACTGTACTGCCAGTAGCCAACACGCCGCAGTTGTAGATGCGGCTTGCTCCTGTAGCCACTCCACAAATGGCACCAACATTGGTTCCACCGCTAATAGTGACATTGTCGAGTATCACATTCTTCACGGTGCCTCCATCCACAGTGTTGAAGAAGGGGTTGGTGAGGCCTGTGATGGTGTGATAATTGCCGTCGAAGATGCCCGTAAATGGCTCGGCAATTTCCGCAACTGCGGTTACGTTGGCATCGAGAACATAATGATATGAAGCTCCGTCTGCCGAACTGGCCATATCCACAAATGTTTCAAAGTCGGTTTGATTAGTAATGTGATAATTTCCATCCCCATCAGGTGTAAGTTCTTCACGGATGGTTTTGGTGGCCACTTCAGAATTTTCATACCCAGAGGCCATGGCGATGGCTTTCACGGTGAACGGGAGATCGCTCTCATTGAAAGTCACCTCTCCACTGTATTCAGTTGATGCACTCGTCGGGTCTGCCTGGTTGCCGTCACCTGTGTTATAATAGATGGTAACCCCGCTGGTCGGATAGCTACATGTGATGGTGAATGTGGTGGCCGAAGTCTTTGTGATGACGGGCTTGGCACAGGGAAACGTAATCTGCCCGGTTTGCAAAAGGGTGGAATTAATCCATAATCCGTCTTTCACTGCAACGGCCGCAATATACTTGCCATCGGCATTTTCAATGGGTCCAGAATAAAGGTTGCTTGGGTCTATTGTTACGCTGGTCGGTTGGGTGTTTCCCATCGCGTAATAGATACTCGCACCATCGGTGGCACAAGTCAACCTCACTTTTGTATCGTCTGTCAGTTCAAAACCCGGTTCGGCAACTTGATTGAAAGACACTGTCTCCACCGGTGAATCGTCATAACCTGTTTTGGTGGCAATGGCCTTGATGGTAACGGTAGATGACACATCAAACGGCCCAGTATATTCTGTTCCCACACTGGAAGAAGGCACAGTCACTCCGTCTGTAGTATAGTGGATAACAGCTTCAGGTGTAGTAGTAGCGATCGTTATTTTACCTGTTTCGCTTGAATAAGTGATTGTAGGGGTCGAGCAAGACATGGGATAAACTATGGTTTCAAATTTCCAGTGTGAGGTGCTATTATTTTCCCTACCGAGAATGATATCCAAATCATTGTCTGTTTCCGCTTTTTGGCCTATACTGTTACTGTTCCATAGATTATTAACAAGCAATCTGGGAACAATCATGTAATACCCATTTATAGGATTATCTCCATTCGTTTCGGCTGCTTGTACGATGACAAACTGGAATCGGTTGGCTTCTGCTTCTGGATCGTTTATGTCTTTTATGCTTAGAGCACTGGGTTTATCACTGGTATTTGTGTTGCCGGTATAGTACATATACTTATCATTGGCTTCCGGATTAATGATATAATAATATTTCAGCAAGCCTTCGGTTGATGCCTCTTTAAAATACCACGCTATATCATTGTTCACAGTGTTAGAGTATATTGCCTTGTTCGTAGTTTGATCCGTAGAGATATAGTATGTAGCATCTTTTTTATTACGAATCTTATAGTAATGTTTTTCTAAATCCGTTGACACAGAAAATGGAGGGCTGGGCCAAACCAAAGTTCCATTGTAAGGAATAAATTTCCATCTAGAGTTAATATTATTGACGTATGCATTATCAGTTAATCTGATATTATTATCGGATACGTTACCACTTTGTTTGTTCACAGCATAATAAGTAGGATTACCTTTAACAAGTATATTGTAAAAACCGTCCATTCCATTAGGATTGTTCTCAACAAGTTTGAACTTACATCTCTCCTCATTGTCTGCATTTTTTTGAACTAGCGTAACACCTCTACTAGTGGTGTTGTTTGCTGTACCACCACCATGACACATGTAATTATTGGTGGAGTTATTGACAATGTAGTAATAATGCGTGCCATTATCATTCTCTGCTTCCAAAAAATACCACAGCATACTAGCGTGAGGAAGGTTCGCTGTATTAAGATTATTATTTTTAGGTGCAATATAGAAACTCTCAAACTGATTAGTCTGAATCAGATAGAGATACTTCTCGTTATCATCAATTGTGCCGTTTCCATCGCTGTCGGTTGTAGGGGTAATCTGTCCCCACCCCACCAAAGGCATAAGGAAGAAAAGGGCCAGCACTGCCAGCCTATTTCTTGTTGAAATGTATTTTTCTCTTTTAGTCATAATACAAACGTCTCTTTTTCAAGTCAATAACTAAAAACTGCCGCACCACATGACGGTGCTTTTAAAATGTGCGCAAAAGTAAGCAATTTTTCCCGATAAATGCAAGGGATTTCGAAGATTTTTATGGCATTTTTTTCCAAAAAATCAGGGGGGGGGGTAAATAGTTGAGAGTTAAGAGTTTAGAGTTGAGAGTTGTTTGGAGTTGAGAGTTTAGAGTTGCCGCTTCGCGTCATTGCGAGGATGTTGCTGAGCCTGTCGAAGTGCGAA
>CALEMB010000159.1 GCA_937902805.1 uncultured Bacteroidales bacterium | reverse complement strand
CTTCCGATCTCGATCTATTAGTATATTGTAAGCAAAAACCTCGAAAAGCAGAAATCCAAAAACCTTAATGACTAATGACCATCTTGACCACATATTCCGCAAAATCTTTGTAATCGTCTGATTATAAGCAATAAACAAACACAATACATATTATCCTTAATGACTATTCTGGTCAAAATGCCTCAAATTTGGGGTAAAATCAGGCCGAAAACCCACCGATTTGAGGCAAAAATAGGGCAAAAAAGCTGCATTTTGATGCAAAACGACTCGATTTTTGGCGAAAAATGACGATCAGAATTTCTGCGTTGCAGTTGTTGCAGTTGTTGCAGTTTTTTTTCGAGGGGTAGGTGCGGCTGAAGTTTTTGATGGTCAAAACCGGTCATGGTCATTTTGGTCAAAATCGGTTTCCGGGTTCGTTGAGCGATAAGCCTTGTCTCTGGCAGAGATAAGGCTTATCGCTTTGAAAGAAAAGGCATGTTACTATGAGAGAAAAGGCATATCTCTCAAATCGCCTTTCGTTACCCCCATTTTCTACATCAAAATCGCTCAAATCTGAGAGAAAACCTTTCGGAACGAGGTCTGAGACCGATTTTTCAGAACGCAAGATTTTGCACAAAAGTGGGATAAAACTATCAAAACAATAGGGTTTTGCCTGCATTTTGCAGCTTTTTAGAGGAAAAAAGTAGCTCTTTTTGTGACATTTTCGGGGTTTGGGACAGCAATCTGTTGATTCTTTATTATCGTAACTTATTGTAATTGTGATTCTTATATGATACTAAAACAATCAAGCGTTACAGTTTCAGTTGTTTCAGTTATATTTTAAAAGGGTATCAATTCTTGCTATATTTATATAACCTACTAATTATTAATTAGTTATATGGTATTATGAAGGAGAAATGAAACATGACTGTACCTCTAAAACACAATTGAAACTGAAACAACTGTAACAAATGGAACTGTTTGTGACTTGAAAGAGGCTGTCTATATCATTGCTTGATAGAGCATTACCTTGGAGTTAGGTTAGCGTTGGTTAAAAGATGGCCAAAAGGGCAGTAAAAGGGGAGTAAAACCCATAGAATGTATATCGCAAACAATCAATGCATTATAATTTCCGTGTTACAGTTGTTACAATTGTTACAGTTATTTTTCGAGGGGTATGGGGAAAGTTTTCATGCCCCAGATGGCGCTATAGCTGTATCTGCCTGGCTCAAAGCTATCGAAATGCTCGTCAAGTTTATCCTACCAGAAACTATGCTGCATTATAAAGCAGCCTTAATTGTTTGCGAATATCAGCAAAAGAGAGTTTCAAGCTCAATTCGGCATCAAGTCCAACATTTATCACATAGATGAAAGATTCTTTCCTATAGTATTTTTCACCAACTGTTTTAATTGATTGCTCTATGTTTTGAGACTTGGCCAAAAGACAAACTAGTTGATAATCCTTATTGGTCGTTTGCGTGTGATTATTTGGATGGGCCTTTGTGTAATGTTGGGTCGGAGTAAGTTTGATGAGGTTTTCCAAATAATGAGCGATTTCGGGAAACATCGATTTCGGGAAAATATGGTGGACCTGTGTCGCCTCACCAATGGCATATTGGTCTTTCACTTCACTATCTGACTGTATCTTTCTAATCAAATTCATTGCCTTGGTAACTTGATAGTTTTCGTATGCTTCTTGTTGACTTATCTCCTCCATACTTGCGGCCTCTTGCCGAGTTTGAGATTTTGATTTGCCAATGTCGCGCCAATTTTTTCTATTATACATCAAATCCGAAAATGTAATGATGTCTTTAGACAACCTTCCTTTTTCTGTTCCTTGAATATCGTTTTCAGCAGAATAGACATTTATGACCTTGGTAAATATTCGATACACCTCCACTTCTCCGTTAATTGCGGTATTACCGATAATAAATCGGGTGTATTTGTCTTTTAGTTCCAAATAGTCTTGTTGGGTTACACTGCCTTTATAACAAACCTGCTTGAATTTTTCAAACAGCTTCAGGATATTGCTATCAGAAAGAACTTTCGTAATATAAATGTATAGAAAGTTATATGCATTCCTTTCTTTTGTTGAAATGTAATCGAGGATTTCTTGATTGGCTATCCAATAATGGTTTACTGCCCCTCGTTTCTCCATTCCTAAGACATGCGCGTATGCCAACATGCGTAATGGTTGTTGTATAAACTTGTCATATTCATGTTTTGCTGTCACATTTTTCGGGCTCGGTTTGCCAAATATTGCAGAGGCATTTTTTACAAAATAAGGCATATCCCAAATATCTTGTACGACAAATTCTCCTTGAGGGTCAAGATTCATAATGCAGTCAGCGATAAAGCATACAACATCCGGCGTGCATTTTTGGTCCATAAAGCGGGCATCGCCACTCTTGCGAACATCTAAATCGAATTGATTTAGGAAATCTGTTATTGTCTTAAGAGTATTCATTTTAGTTTACCAAAGAAAAACACGGAATTATTGTCAATATTCAGAGAACGGGTTCCTCGATTACGGGCGATGCTGTAGAATTTGCAAAATTCTTCAGTTGCATAATAAGACAGATCTTTTCCTGAAACTGTTACCCCATTAGTCGTTGTCAGAATTGCTACAGAACCATCCGCAATGCAATTAGCAGGCATAAAACAAGCACGGGGATTATATGAAAGATTGGGAACCAAAACACATTCAGTATGGTTGAGATATTTTCCAACTTCCAAGCCCGAAACATCATCAATAAAAGTATCATAACCAGGTATATCAATTATCTCATTGCTACCAATGTTTCGCGATTTCAATACGCGAATTGTGCCTTTGGCCAATGTGTTGGATTTAGTGAGAGTTCTATCACGAAAAGCCTTAAAAACACCAAGATCCATCTTGTTAGCCACATCGTCAAATTCCTTGTTTCTATACAACAACCAATAAGGGAAAGAAGAATCTGTAATGTATGCTTGTTTTTTAAACTCAACCAAGTTGGTAATATAAGACTCAACTTTTGTGACATCTATTTTTGCTTTTTTATTGATCGAAAAGGCAATTGTCTCTATTTTCACTCCCTTAAATCCCTTTTCACCAAAATCCACGATATTAGTAATAGGTAATTCATTCATCAAACGACGTGTTTTCTCGAACTCTGGAACATTAACCAATCCTTTTGGAACAATAAGAGAAACAACATCGCCAAGCGCGATGGCTTTTTCAATAAAGAAAGCAAAGATGTTATTCGTATCTGTGTTAATTACACCTTGTTTGTATTCTTTCAGTAGTTTCTTATCTTTTACTTTCATATAGGGTGGGTTCCCAACTACAATGTCGTATCTTTTAGGGAATTGTTCTAATAGAGTGTCTTTGTTGATATAGTTCAGCCTAACATTCTCTGGCAAAGGGATGGAGCGAATGAGTTGTTTGAGCAGCACCAAACTATCAGGGTTTATGTCGATGACATCAATATGTAATTCTGAGACATTGGCATATTTCAAAAACAATGATGGCAAAAAATTACCCACCCCAGTCGCTGGTTCAAGTATATGCAGTACTTTTGAGTCAGGATAGTCTGGCAAATGCTTTACAACAGAATAGCAAATGTCTTGCCTTGTATAATACGCAGCAGTCTCAGTTCTGGCACCATTTGCATATTCCGCAATCTTTGCCAACTGTACAAATCCCCACTTTTTATGCTTTTTTATGTATTCCAGAAGTTTGTTCGAGTCTGTCAAGTTGTTCTTTTCTATTATGTCAAGCACATCTTGCTCCGTCAATACTTTTTCCGAAATCTTACTTTTGATTTTATGCGCTATTTGCTTGAAAATTATAGTAGGAACTGCTTCTCCTAAACTTTGACGAATGTTTACATCTTCCTTTTTCAGATACTTTTGTTTCTCTTCAAGTGACATAGAATTTAGTTGTCCGTATGGAATAGAACTCCATTCAAAAGATTCAGGAACAGACATCATAAGCATAACCTCTCGGATAGAAAAAACACGATTATCTGTTGGATGGACAGTATTCTGGCTGGCTAAAATATCATTTCGAGTGTGTATGCACGGTGGAACTTTATCCCAGTATTGTCTTGTATATTTATCGCCATTCTTTTGCTGATTGAAAACAATCTCTCCATCCACAACCTTATGAGGAATACGACTCTCATCTTCGTTATCAAAAGCCGATTGCCCTTCTTTGATGTTTTCTATCCATCGAAGCATTTGAGACGCATACGGTCTGAAAGCATGATAAATGTCCTTATCCCAAATCTCACCCATACTGAAAAGGTGTGGAAGATGACCTATAGTTTGCCTGAGGGTTTGTTCTTCTTGCTTATCAGGGAAAAGTTCAAGAGGCGTTATCTCTTTTTGGTCTTTCCGCACACCGAGCACCAATGTCCTCGTTCTGCTACTCGGATTGCCGTAATCTTTGAAATTGATTACTTTGGCCGCAATATTGTATTCTCCTTCAAGGTCTATAGTGATTGCTTCTTTGATTGGCTTATCTTTACCATCAATATCCGTACAAATGGCTTTCAAAAATGCCGGAACATTCTCAAATACAAAAAACCGAGGTTTTATTATTTGTATTAGTCTTATTGATTCAACGACCAGAGAATTCCGTTTTAACTCATTGCCTTTTTTATGGTTCGCAACAGACATTCCTTGACAAGGAGGGGTGGCAATAACCACATCAATATCATTGGTTAGTTTATGTTCTTTCCACATTTGTATTTCACGAAACACCCTATCTTGTACTTCATTCAAAGTAATATCTCCACAGATGTATCCGCTGTCAAATCGGCATTTGTTATTATATTTCTGCACGTTAAGCCGTCGTTCGATTATCTCTACGGTAGCAATACAATCATAGTTTTCTTGCTTAAAGCCAAAACAACCTACTCCTGCACTACTAAACAAACTGATATATGTGGGGCGCTTTGATGCGGTTCCTTTTACTTTAGCCATGGAATCCATCAGCTCTTCCAATTTCAGGTCTGAGTAGGTATCCCATATTTGAAGCCTATGCTTTTTATAATCAGCAAACAATTGTTTTACGAATTGTAATTCGAAAACGATGCGCAGATCATTTGGGTCATTGTCCAATTCTCCTTCTCGACGGGAGCCAACCCGTGCTATCTTTATAAGATACAAATCTCTAATTCCAAAATAATCAAGATCGCATTGTTTTCCAATATATGGAATGAAGTAGTATAACTCATTCAATGCTACAGTTGAGGGAAATCGCTTTCCTGAATAGTACAATTTTGCAGTACCATCCATGAAATGTTCCATATTGTCTTTCTTAACATTGCATATTAGAACATTTTTCGATATGTCTATGTCATCATAGGCTGAATTCTTGTCCTGGTTTATTACGATTTCCTTTGGAAATTCTTGTTGTAATTGAAACAAGTCTAACTGCTTGATTCGATGTCCTGAAGTAGTCTGCCCTCGCATAATGCTCTTTTTGCCCTAGGCACCCAGAATCAGGCTCGTTTATTTACGCAAACCACATATAAAAAGCGTGGGTGCTCTCCATCTGCCTGTTCGTTGTTCGAGGCCTACCACAGCCTTAGCGGTAAACAGGAAAGAGAAACACCCACGTTGGAGTATATGATACACCCGTAAAGTGTGCATGGAGGTACATGTACCCCCTGCACACTACGGAGAGCATATACAACACTCCGTGGCAATTACTCCTGCATTGTTTTGACCGCTAATTCGATTGTGGTAGTTTCGAAACAACCAAAAACAAAGCGTCAGTAACGCCTTTTCATATGTAGTGCTCTGCAAATCATTTGCTCATTTTTTTCAAATAGGCAATTCATGCAGATGCAAGCGCAAAAATACAAAAACTATATTAAATCACGGGAAAAAAGAAAGAAAAGTTAGGTTCTAACATAGGTATAGATCCACAATTTGCGCAACCTATTTTCGCGAATTTTCTTTTTTCAGTTCCAGTTCCCTCACCGTGCGCTCCACCACCTGTTCAAGCTGGTAGGTGGATACGCCAAGCGGCTTGTTGATGTCGCGCAACGACCATTCCACAACGGTCTTGTCGGTCGATTTGCAGATGATCAGGCCAACGGTGGGGTTGTCGCCCTCGCCACGCAGCAACTCATCAACAGCGGTAACATAGAAATTCAGCTTGCCAGCAAACTCGGGAATGTACTTCACCACCTTCAGCTCAATGACAACATAGCGGTGCTGCGGGATGTGATAGAACAACAAATCGGGGAAGAAGGTCTGTCCGCCGGGCATCTGCAACTCCATCTGTCGCCCCACATACGAAAAGCCCTTGCCCAACTCCATCAAGAAGCGCGTGACATTCGACACAAGCGCATCCTCCAGGTCTTTCTCCTCGTACTCCTCGCTCATCGAAAGGAATCCGAAATGATAAGGATCTTTCAGTATCTCTTTGGCCAACTGGCTCTGCGGGGCCGGAAGCGTGTGCTCAAAGTTGGTCACGGCTGCCCCTTGACTGCCAAAGAGATTGGCCGCCATCTGGCTTTCAAGTCGGCTGCGACTCCAGCCTTCCTCAGTCACCTTATTGATATAGAAAATGGCTTCGTCGAGGGTTTGGCATTTGGAAATAATGAGGACATGGTGAAACCATGGTATTCTGCCAAAAATATCAGGCATTTCCAATTGGTCAGCAGCTTGCTGACCTTTTTCGTCAGCAGGTTGCTGACGAATTGCAGCACCCAATCCGTCACCAGCTTGGTGACGAATTACAACATTTGGTTCATCACTTTGAACAGCACTAATTTCGTCAGCAGGTTGCTGACGAATTTCGTCAACGAGTCGTTGATGATTTGCAACTCTCTCATTATAAAAGGCATACCAACGCTTCATATACTTGAGGTTGGTCACTGAGAAACCCGATTCTTCGGGAAAAGCAGTCCTCAAATCAAGGCTCAACTGATCGAAGAAACCGCTGCCCCATTTGCTTTCTGCACGCAGTTCCACCATGTCTCTTCCCAAGCTCCAATAAAACTCAAGCATGGCAGTGTTCACACGAACCGCCGCCTTGACTTGGCTTTGGCGGAAACGCTGCTTGATGTCGGCCATCCATTGCACATAGCCCTCATCGGCAGTCATCATGTCACGGGATACGAATGTCGGTTTGTCAGTCATCTTTCTACAGAGTTATTGAAACGCAAAGATAGAAATAAATCCATTACAATGCCTGATACGCCTGGAATTGTGCCGTCACGCGGTCGTACACCTTCTGCTGGATGTCGGCGGGCGAGAGAACCAACAGGTCTTTGCCGAAAGAGGATAATTCGCGGATAAGCTCATAGTTCTCTATGCAGTCAATGGAGAAAAATGCACCTCCTTCAAGCTTTGGGTATTGTTGACGCAATTCCATTTCTCTTTCCCCTTTGTAATGCCGCTGAGACTCATGTAAGGGTTTGGTGGCCACATAATCCTTAGAAAAATCACTCACCCAGAACATGATGGTCTGCAACGGATTGCCGTCGATGAGCGTCACCCCGATGATGTCCTCAAATCGCTCGTTGAGGTCGCCGTCGTATTCCTTATAACTACGCGAAGGCAAAGGGACAAACTTATCGATACGGTCGAGTGCAAACGACAATAGTTTGCCATCATTGTCAGCGGCAACGATAAGGTACCAACGGCGGTTGTATTCTTTAAGCAGGTAGGGATGCACAACG
Source organism: uncultured Bacteroidales bacterium (assembly GCA_937902805.1). GTDB lineage: Bacteria > Bacteroidota > Bacteroidia > Bacteroidales > F082 > Limimorpha. The sequence continues at coordinate 16,282 of CALEMB010000159.1, read as the reverse complement.
GTTTTGCGGTCTTCATCGGGCGTGTCAAATCGATGGTAATGCAATTCCACGACCTGTTTCTGCGAAATTACCGTGAACAATTCACCCAACAGGTTCTTGCCTTCCAAAGGATTCTTTGTGAATGACACTATCTGCCGGTCGGTTTTCACTTTGAGGCTTTCCCTCAGCCTTTCCAAGCCTTCAAGATTAGGCAGGCCGTCAAATTGCCCGAGTAGCGTGAAAGCCTCTCCAAGCAGGTGCTTCTCGTCATCGGTAAGTTTTTGCGTAAATATGGAAAACGACGGGTCAGCATACCGATGGCAGCTTTTCTTGATGGTTTTGAGGGTCCGCTGGCTGACATCGTCAACCTGGTAATGCTCTATCTCCGCCAGAAACGGTCCTTCGTTTTCAATATAATTAAGGTCAAGCTCGATGGTTCGACGACTGACAGGCTCTTGGCACATTTCGGCCAACTCCTCATTGACAAGTCTTACCAAATCCTCAGTAGAATAATGGTGATAGCGGTTGGCCAACAGCTTGTCGAGGATGTAGTAGCGTGTTACGGCGTTTTTGTTTGCGGGCATAGTTTATTATTTTTCTGCCGCAAAGGTACGAATTGTTTGCGAAATCTATTTTCGTGAATTTTCTTTTTTCAGTTCCAACCTCTTTCACCGCGCACTCCGCCACCTGCATTTCCATTCAAGCCAACGTCCCTTCGACACTTTTTCCCCATTCTTTTTCATCACAATACATTTTTCTTTATCTTTGCCCCAAATTATAAAAACCATTGCCCAATGGCACTGAACAACCTTTTCACCAGAGGAAGCAGTCGCGAGAAGCACTTCTTCCCCACCTACGTCAAGCAAGCGGAGACAGCACAGATTGCCGCCAAATACCTTAAGGAGCTGGTCAAGAGCGACGACCCAGAGGAACGCAAGCTGCTCACCCGCATGATCAAGAAACAGGAGACCACTGGCGACGAGCTGCTGCGCGAGTTTTACATCGAGCTGAACGGCGCTTTCGTCACGCCCTTCGACCGCGAAGACATGAACGCCCTGGCCATGGACCTCGACAAATTCCTCGACTTCATCAACCACTCGGCCAAGACCATCCTGATGTATAATCCCAAGAAGATCGACAAGCAAATCAAGGAGATTGTGGACAACATCCACGAAGACGCCAGCGTCATCATGCAGGTGTTCGGCCTCCTCGACGACCTGGGAAAGAACCATCAGCAAATCAGCGACTTGTGCCAAAAGGTCACCCTTATCGAGCACGCCGTCGATGACATCTATGGCGACTACATCTCCTACCTCTTCGAAAACGAAAAGGACGAGATTGAATTACTGAAATACAAGGAGATCGCCCAAGTGGTGGAAGACACCACCGACCGCGCCAAGGAGGTGACCAGCACCGTTAAAAGTCTTATCATAAAAGAATCGTGATGAACCTCCTGACCATAGCCATCATCCTGTCCATCGTCCTTGCCTTCGTCTTCACCTTCCTGAACGGCATGAACGACGCGGCCAACTCCATCTCGACCATCATCGCCACCAAGGTGATGACACCGTTTCAAGCCATACTATGGGCTTCGTTCTGGGAGTTTACGGCCTTCATTTTCATCCGGTTGATCCTCAACCAACAGTTTGCCGTGGGTAACACCATGGCCAACTTCGCCGACCAAAACGTCATCGACCCTTACCTTATCCTATCCGCCCTCGTAGGCGCCGCCATCTGGGTGGCCGTTTGCACCAAGAGCGGCATGCCCATTTCCACCTCTCACGCGCTCATCGGCGGCATCATCGGGGCGGCATGGTTCGTCAACGGCAGCGCGGTGCTGCACATGACACCCATCATCATCACGCTGGCATTCATCGTGTTATCCCCGTTGATTGGCTTGTTCTTGGGTTTCTTCCTCGAATGTATCTTTTTGAGGATTTTCAAGAACAGTCCCCGCAAAAAAGTCGACAAGATATTTAAGGTATTGCAGCATTTCTCCACGGCGGCTTTCTGTGTCGGCCACGGCTCCAACGATGCACCCAAAACCATGGGTATCATCGCCGTGCTGATGGCCAGCGTGTTTACCACACAAGGTGTCAGTCCCGAGATGCAAGCCTTCATCAGCAACTTCTACGACAGCAGCCAGTCCTTCCATATTCCAGACACGCTTGCCGTCACATGTTATATCATCATGTCGCTAGGCATCTTGATTGGTGGCAAAAACGTCATCAAGACCATGGGCGGCGGTCTGGCGAAGATTACGCCCGTCAGAGGCTTCTCGGCTGAGTTTGCAGGTGCCACCACGCTGATTACCACCTCTTTCCTCGGCATTCCCGTCAGCACGACGCACACCATCACTGGTGGTGTCATTGGCGTGGGTCTCACCGATGGCTTGAAATCCGTGAAATGGGTCACGGCCAGACGCATTGTCTTGTCGTGGATCCTCACCATACCCGTGCCGCTGGTCATTGGCGGCATTTTGAACCTGTTGTTTCACCTCTTAGTCAAGTAATGCCATGAGTCTCAACAGTTTCTTCCAGTTTTTCGTCCCCAAGGAAAAGAAGTTCTACCCGCTCTACCAGAAGCAGGCGGAATACATCGACAAAGCCGCTAAACTATTGCGGCAGATGCTCATTGAGACCGACCTTGAACGGCTTGAAAACCTCAAAAAGGAAATCAAGGCCTGCGAAACCGAAGGCGACGATGTATTGCGTGATTTCTACAGCCAACTTTTCGCCACCGTGCTCACCCCCTTCGACCGTGAAGATGTGCATGAGCTTGCCGAGATGATGGACACCTTCCTCGACCACATCGACGACTCGGCCAACATCATCCTCACACGCCGTTTCCTTGCCGTGGATGAAGACCTCAACACCATGGCGGAGAACATCATGTTTGCCGCTGAGAATCTTTGCAGCATTATCCACGACCTGCCTGTGATGTACGACAAACGCAAGGAAATCACCCGCCTCTGCCAAGAAATCAAGACCTTGGAACACGACAATGATGAGCTTTACGGCAACTACATCAACAAGCTGTTCCAACAGAACTATAGCCTCACCGAAATCATCAAGCGCAAAGACTTGGTGCAAGTGCTTGAAAACACTACCAATTCTGCTAAATATATATCGGATAAGGTAAGAAGTATTATTAGTAATTTGTAAATGGCAGTCAGCCATCAGCAGTCAGCTATCAGCCATGAAATCACCAAGCTGATTGCTGATTGCTGAAAGCTGAAAGCCCAAAAAGATAAACACCATGAGACAAATCATCACCAGTCTGTTAGACAACGACCTATATACCTTCAGTGTATGCTACGCCTATCTGCAGAAGTTCCCCCGCGCCATAGGGCAATACACCTTCGTTGACCGCAACAACACGGTTTATCCCAAGGGCTTTGCAGAGAAACTACGCGAGCAGTTTGACCTCTACGGCAACATCCGCATCACCGACGAAGAGGCGCGTTTCATGAAACAGAAATGTTACTACTTCCCGCTGTGGTTCTTCACCTTCCTGAAAGGCTTCCACATGCGTCCCTCCGAGGTCGAGGTGAGCCAAGACGAGGAAGGCCATCTGCACATCACCGTGACGGGCCTGCTGTGGCGCACCGTCTTTTGGGAGATGCCCATATTGGCCACTGTCTCCGAACTGATGCATGAGTTGAAAGGCGAGTTCGAGCATTACGATGCCGAGAAAGAATACAAGAAATCCTACGACAAGGGCATCCGTCTCATCGGCAACGGTGTGAAGTTCAGCGACTTCGGCACACGCCGCCGCTTCTCGTTTGAACATCAGGACATGGTGATTCGTTCGTTCATCGAGGCTCAGAAACAATTTACCAAGACCTGTTTTGTGGGTACCAGTAACGTACTGTTGGCCATGAAATACGACCTCACCCCCATCGGCACGATGAGTCACCAGTTCATCGAGACCTGCTCGCTTTACGGCTACAACGAGGCCAACTACATCGCCATGGACTACTGGCAGGAGGTGTATGCCGGCAGCCTGGGTGTGTTCCTTTACGACACCTACACGCGCAAGGCTTTCTTCCAGAATTTCACCACACTGCACGCCAAGTTGTTCGACGGCCTGCGTGTCGACAGCGGCGACAACTATGAGGCCTTGGAGGAAATCATCGCCAAATACAAAGAACTCGGCATCGACCCAGCACAAAAATCCATCATCTTCAGCAATGGCTTGAACGTCAACGAGGCCATCACTATACACGAGGCCGTGGCAGGACGCATGCAAGACTCCTACGGCATCGGTACCCACCTCACCTGCGACATCGACAACGTGAAGGCCATGAACATCGTGGTGAAGCTCACGGCGGCCAAGATTACCGAAAAGAGAACTTGGAAGAAAGTGGTCAAACTCTCCGACGACCTCGGCAAGTACACAGGCGACCCCGAAGAGATTGAGATTTGCAAGAAAACGCTGGAAATCAGTTGAGAGTTTATAGTTTAGAGTTGAGAGTTAGAAGGGTTTGCGGTAGGTGCATCCATTCCTCCACTCGGAGCAACCGTAGGCGGTCTTACCTTTTATTATATGTCCTTTGCCGCATAACGGGCAAGGCTGACCGATGATGGCATCGGGATTTGTGTCAGAAGGCATAGATTCCCGCTCGCCCACAGCCTTACGCTGGAATGACATGCCTTCTGAGGGATTCTTACTGGAAGGCATGTCATCCCTGCGAGGGGACGTGCGATGGCTGGGATCTATGCCTTCCTTAGCTTTCTTTGTTTTTGGCGAGGTGCTTTTCTTGGCTCCAGCCTTTTTCGGTTTCTCTTCTGCCACCGTTGCCGCAACACGGCGGTTACTGTTGTCCAGCATCACCGTGGTGACAATCTCTGTGACCATCTGCTTCAACTCATCGAGGAATTGTCGGGCTTCGTATTTATGTTGTTCTATCTCACGGAGTTTCTTTTCCCAAATGCCCGTCAGTTCAGCGCTCTTCAGCAAGTCCTCATGGATGAGGCCGATGAGTTCGATGCCCGTAGGCGTAGGTTCCAAACTCTTGCGCACCTTTTTTATATAATTGCGTTTGAACAGCGTCTCGATGATGGCCGCACGTGTGGAAGGCCGTCCAATACCGTTCTCTTTCATCACCTCGCGCAAAGATTCGTCATCAACGAGTTTGCCAGCTGTTTCCATGGCACGGAGCAAAGTCGCCTCGGTGTAAGGCTTCGGTGGCGTGGTCCATTTCTCGGCTAATTGCGGCTTATGCGGCCCGTGCTCGCCCTTCTCAAAAACAGGCAAAGTCTTTTCCTCGTCTTCCTGCCCTTCCTTGGTCCCTGAGCTTGTCGAAGGGTTCTCCTCGTCTTGTTGCTTCACTGGTTTGATGACATCTCGCCAACCCGGCACTAGAATCTGCTTGCCCGAGGTCTTGAACTCCACATCCTCAACCTTGCCTAAGACCGTAGTTGTGGCAAACTGACAGTCAGGATAGAACACGGCGATGAAATGGCGGCAGACCTCATCGTACACTTTCTCCTCAGCAAACGACAATCCTTGTGGCACCACACCCGTAGGGATGATGGCATGGTGGTCGGTGACTTTGCTGTTGTCAAACACCTTCTTGCTCTTGGGCAGTTTCTTGCCTGCCAAAGGCGCAGTGTATTCGGCATAATTGGTGAGTTTCGTCAAAATATCGGGACACTTGGGATAGATGTCGTCGCTCAGATAAGTGGTGTCAACGCGCGGATAGGTGGTGTATTTCTTCTCATAAAGGCTCTGGATAGTCTGCAAGGTTTGGTCGGCCGAGAAGCCATAATGCTTGTTACACTCCACCTGCAAAGAAGTCAAGTCGTACAGTCTCGGTGGGGCTTCTGTGCCTTTCTTGGTGGAAATATCTGTAACCGTAAACTCTTTCCCTTCAACGCTTTGCAAGTCTTTTTGTCCGTCTTCTACAGAGCCGTATTTGCCTTTGGTAGCTGTGAAAACCGTGTCACGATAAATGGTCGATAACACCCAATAAGCCTCAGGCTTGAAGTTGACGATTTCATGGTAGCGGTTGACAATCAAGGCCAATGTGGGTGTCTGCACCCTGCCGATGGAGAGCACCTGTCGGTTTTGACCGTATTTCAAGGTGTAAAGCCGCGTAGCGTTCATGCCAAGCAGCCAGTCTCCAATAGCACGGGAGAGACCCGCCTCGTACAATGACTGATACTCCGACTGGTCTTTCAAGGTTTTGAAACCCTCACGGATGGATTCTTCCGTCAACGAGGATATCCATAAACGCTGCACGGGACAATGTACGGCGGCTTTCTGCATCACCCAACGTTGGATGAGCTCTCCCTCCTGCCCCGCATCGCCGCAATTCACGATGCTGTCGGCTTTCTGAAACAACAATTCTATGACCTTGAACTGCTTCTCCACGCCTTTGTCCGCAATCAGCTTGATGCCGAAACGTGGCGGAATCATTGGCAGCCGACTCAAAGCCCAAGCTTTCCATTGGTCGGTGTAGTCGTGCGGTTCCTTAAGTGTGCAGAGATGGCCGAAAGTCCATGTCACCTGATAGCCATTGCCCTCCATGTATCCCTCATGGGCGGTGTTGGCTCCCAGCACCTTAGCGATGTCGCGGGCGACGCTTGGCTTTTCGGCTATACAAACGATCATTTCAATTATGTGTAGGGGCAGACCCATGTGTCTGCCCAATATTTCAATTACGTGTTGAAATTTCAGATTTCAGGTCTGCGGCATGCAGTTGCATCAAATATTCAGCCTTGTCCCTTTGTGCCACAAACCACACCAAATCAGCAGATTGGAAGGTAATACGCGCCGATGGGTTCAAGATAAAGTGTCCATCACGTTCAATGGCAATCACCATAGCATCGTACTTGTCTGCTAAGCCGGAATCCATCAAAGCGACATTTATCATCGGGCTATCATCTTCCACCTCTACCTTATATAGGTCCACCTCGCCTTCTTCATGCTCATGAATCAAGGCATCGTCAAAGGCTTCCACCCTTGGTAATAGTAGCCTTAAATGATCTTCATGTCCCACAAATGTGATTTTATCGAACGGAAACAGTTGGAAATCAGACTTCGGCAATTCAAAAATCTGCTTGCCTCGCTCCACGCTCACCACGCTCACGTTGTAGTTGTCGCGGAAATCGGTTTCCCTAATCACCTGCCCCGAGTAAACGCTGTCGGGGCTCAACGTCATCTTCTGCAAATGGCAGTTTTCCTGCAAAATCTCAGGAATCTCAAACACCTGCACCTGCTGACGCTTGTTGAGGTTGTCCGTGAAACGGTCCTCGATGTGCTTGTAGAATCGCATTGCTGGACTCAGCACACGGAGCAGAATGGTGTAGACCAGAGCCATAGCGATATTGATCCAACGGAAATAGGGCGCGCCAATGCCAAGATGCAACCAGAACGCTGCATTGAAGAAATGACGTATCACAGAGGTAGCAACAACCCATACAATAATGAAGCGGATGATGAAAATCGACAGAATCACCGCTTTGTTGAACTTACTATGTTCCATTAACTTATGAGTGGTCTTGACCAAGGTATGCTTGAAACCAATAGCCCATAGGAATGGTGACACCAACACCAAGGTAATGGCCGCCGCGATGGCATTGCCCCACAAGCCTGACACATAAACCATGATAAAGGCACCGGCCCAGAAACAAATGAACATCACTGCAATGACGATGGCAATGTAGATGATAATATACTTAAACTGCCGTCCAATAAAGCTAGCCATGCTCACCTTCTTGCCGCTCTTCACTTTGATGCCACGGTCGGTGTTTTCCAGATGGTTCAGCCAACGCTCAGGGAAGCTGTGGCTCACCAAGTTGTAGGCCGGCACCGCCGACTTGATGGCGTATGGTGTGATAAAAGTGGTGATGATGGACACCGAGACGATGATAGGATACAAGAACTCATCAATGACTCCATAACTCAAGCCCAATGACGCGATGATGAAAGAAAACTCACCGATTTGACAGAAACAAAAACCGCCTTGTATAGCTTGTTTTAGTCCCAAACCAGCAATCAGACGACCGACAACATTGCTCAAAGGCTTGAAGATGAGCAACACCAGCGTCACCACAAGAATCTGCCACCAATAGTTGACCAAAATCTGCGGGTCGACCAACATACCCACCGAGACAAAGAACACCGCACCAAAGAGGTTTTTAATCGGTGTGGTGACCTTGTGAATCATTTCAGCCTCAAGGGTTTCAGCCAGAATGGAACCCATTATGAAAGCGCCCAAAGCCGAGGAGAATCCTGCGACGTTGGCCAAAACAACCATCAAGAAACACAAACCCACGGAGAACACTGTCAGTGTCTCCTCCGACATGAATTTGCGCGACCAACGCAACACCGTTGGCACCAGGAAAATACCGCCAAGGAACCATATCAGCAAGAAGAAGGCCAGCTTCAACATGCTGGTCACCAGCTGCATGCCGTCAAAGGTTTTACTCACTGCAAGCGTCGAAAGAATCACCATCAGCAACACGGCTTCGAGGTCTTCCACCACCAGCTCGCCAATGACGTTGCCACTGAATTTCTCACGGTGCAACTTCATGTCGTCGAAGGCCTTGGCGATAATCGTCGTGGACGAAATGGAAAGCATAGCTCCAAGGAAGACGCTGTCCATCTGCGACCAGCCCAACAACTTACCCATCAGGAAACCCACCACACACATCGTCACTAATTCGGTGAGTGCGGTGATGCCTACCGTCCCTCCCACTTTTTTCAGTTTCTTGAAACTAAACTCCAAACCTATGCCGAACAGCATGAATACCATGCCGATTTCGCTCCAGGTCTCCACGCTTATGTGGTCGTTGATGACGGGAAACCACTCGAAATTAGGGCCAATGAGAAAGCCTGCAATGATATAGCCTAATACAACGGGCTGCTTCAACCACTTGAAAATCACGGTAGTGATACCAGCAGTAACCAGTATCAAGGCAAGGTCGGCAAATAAGGCGGGTAGGTTTTCCATAAATTCGCGAAAATGTTTGCTGCAAAGTTACGAAAAATCCTTATTCCGCAAACATCCCGTCAATCAAGTCTTGGTAATGTTCGGCCACAACCTTGCGGCGCAGCTTGAGGCTTGGCGTGATTTCACCTTCTTCGATGGTCCACTCGCGGTCGACCAACTCAAAACGCTTCACCTTTTCGAAATCACCGAAATGCTTGTTGTAGGCATCCACCTCCTTGCGATAGCGGTCAATCACCTTCTTTTCCTTAATCATTTCGGCATTAGTGGTATAGGTGATATGGTTTTCCTCACACCAGTTCTTCAGGTTTTCGAAGTTCGGCACAATCAGGGCAGCGGCAAACTTCTGGTTCTCTCCCACCACCATCATCATGCTGATGAGCGTCGACTCGGTGAACTTGCCTTCAATCAAGGCCGGAGAGATGTACTTGCCCATGGAGTCCTTGAAGATTTCCTTCATACGACCCGTGATCCTCAGCAGGCCGTCCTCGTCGAACTCGCCTATGTCACCCGTATGGAAATAACCTTCTTCGTCGATGGCGAGCTTAGTTTGCTCCTCGTTCTTGTAGTAACCTTTCATCACAGCAGAGCCTTTCACAAGGATTTCACCCGATTCCGGGTCAATCTTGAACTGTACGCTGTCACAAGGCACGCCCACGGTACCGGCTTTGATGATGCCCAATGCGATGCTGTTGGTGGCAATCACAGGCGAGGTCTCGGTGAGGCCATAGCCTTCAATAATCGGGATGTCCATGGCGGCAAAGAGGCGCACCAAACGAGGTTGCAAGCTGGCGCCACCCGAGATAATGAACTCCATGTGGCCACCAAAAGCCTTTCTCACATCCTTGAAAACCAATCTATTGGCAATATACAATTTGAAGCGATAAGCTCTACCGTTCTTCTTGCCCGTCTCGTCATAACGCTCAGCCAGTTGGAAGGCCCAATGGAAGATACGTTTCTTCAAGCCTTTCATCTTGTCGCCCTTGCGCACGATGCCATTATACACTTTCTCGATAACCCGAGGCACTGTGGTGAAATGCTCCGGCTTAATATCAGCGATGTCGCGCATGATAGTGCCGAAGTTCTCCACATAATAAGTCGAGTTGCCGAGATAGAGGTGGGTGAACAACACCGAACGCTCGTATATATGCGACAGCGGCAAGAAACTCACCACTTTGTGCGAAGACGGCACGGGATAATGCGGACCATAGTTGGCCACGCAGCTCATCAAGTTGAAATGTGTCAGCATCACGCCCTTCGGTGTACCGAGTGTGCCCGAAGTGTAGATAATGGTGGCTACATCATGGATGGAGACCGAATCCTTGCGTGACTGCAAAGCTGCGAGGCTCTTCTTGTCAATCTTCACCGAAACCATCAGTCCACGGAGGGTCAGCTGACCTGTCACGGGATTGAAAACAAACACCTTAGGCTTCTCTGTCATCTTGTCAAGGACGCCTTTGACCTTGTTCAGCAACAACGAGCCTTCCACAAAGATAATCTTAGGCTCGGCGTGGTTGATGATGTATTCATAGTCGCTCTGGCGCACCGTGGGATAAATCGGCACAAGGATGGCACCGATTTGTTGCACAGCGAAGTCGACCATGTTCCACTGCGGGCAATTGTTGGAAATGACAGCAACACGGTCGCCTTTGGCCACGCCCAATCCTATCAGTCCCTGGCTGACGACGTCGGTCATCTTCACGAACTCTCTCGCCTTGTATTTCTTCCATTCGCCGTCCACCTTACAGGCAAACATGGTCTTTTTCTTGCCATACTTCTCCACAAACCTCGGCAAGAGGTCGAAGGTACGGGGCGGAATATCGGGATAGGCCTGAACGGTTTTTCCCTTTTCGGTCTTCTTTTCCATATTCAAAATTAATCGGGCGAAATTATGAATAATTTTAATGATGTGGATTTTTTATCTAAACGAAATGAATTTTTTATACCAAAAAAGGAGATTTTTTCAACGAAAACAAAACCCCTTTACACCGTTTCTGCAAGATTGCTTATTTTTGCGCCAAATTCATTTCCGATGCTCACTATTTTCGACGATATGAGCCAAGTCACCGAAACCGAGGTGCAACGCATGTTGCCCTTAGTGGACGAACAACGCCGCGAGGAAGCCTTGCGCTACAGATTCCTTTTTGGGCAATTTGCCTGCCTGAAATCATGGATAATGCTCAAAGAAATGCTTGAAACTCAGGGAATCAACGACATGGAAATGGGACATAACGAACACGGCAAGCCTTTTTTGGTCCATCATCCTGATGTGCATTTCAACCTCAGCCACTGCAAAAACGGCATCGCCGTAGTTGTCGACAACGCCCCTGTCGGCATCGACATTGAGAGTTTCCGCCACATTGACGATGCGCTGATACGTTATACCATGAACAACAGCGAGATTGAGACCATCAACACTTCCGAAAACCCGTTGGCAACCTTCATCGCCTTATGGACAAAAAAAGAAGCCGTGCTGAAACTGCGTGGCACAGGCATCAGCACGGACTTGCATCAGGTCCTCGACGGCATCGGTTACCGTCTCGAGACTCACATTTGTCCTGAAAAATCCTACGCTTGGAGCGTGGCTTATTCTGATTAAGCCACAATGCGCGTTCCGCAGGTCGGGTCGCCCAGTCTCGTGGCCTCGGTGATGATGGCCTCGTGACCCGTGGCTTCCACGAAAAGGATGGCGGCACGCACCTTGGGAGCCATGCTACCCTCGGTGAACTGACCGTCGGCAAGGTGTTTCTTGGCCTCAGCCACCGTGATGGTGTCGAGAGCCTGCTCGTTCTCCTTGCGGAAGTTGATGTAAACCTTCGGCACGTCGGTGAGGATGTAGAACTCATCGGCACCGATGTTGATAGCGGTCATGGCGGAAGCGAGGTCCTTGTCGATGACGGCCTCCACACCACCCAGGCTACCGTCAGCCTTCTCGATGACGGGGATACCACCACCACCCACAGTGATGACGACATTGCCCTGCTCGGCCAACTGCTTCACCAGCTCAACATTCTGAATGGCAATGGGTTTCGGTGATGCCACCACCTTGCGCCAGCCACGGCCTTTGGGGTCTTCCTTGTAGACGGCACCCGTCTCTTGGGCGTACTTCTCAGCCTCTTCCTTGGTGTAATAAGGACCGACAGGCTTGGTGGGGTTTTGGAACATCGGGTCATTCTTGTCGACCACGACCTGGGTCACCAAGGTGACCACATTGCGCTTCAGGCCATGCTTGGCAAAGGTCTTGCCCAGACCCATCTCAATCATAAAGCCAATGAGGCCTTGAGTCTCTGCCACGCAGAAGTCGATAGGCATACCCGGCACGCCAAACTGATGGTGACCGGCCTCATGTTGCAGCATGACGTTGCCCACTTGCGGGCCGTTGCCGTGACCGATGACCAAGTTATAATCGTTTTGCAAGAAAGGAAGCAGCGATTGGCAAGTCTCGGTGACGTTTTCCATCTGCTCCTTATAGGTTCCTTTCTGACCGCCTCTCAAAAGGGCGTTTCCGCCGAAGGCGATGACAGCTAATTTCTTCATTATTATTTAAGATTTAAAAATTTCAAAATTTAAAGATTTCAAGATTCGGTTTTCTGCTCTCAGCTTTCAGCAATCAGCTCTCAGCTTGGTAAGACCCATGCTGATGGCTGACTGCTGATGGCTGATGGCTTTTTCATATTTCAAAATTCAATTTCATCTTCTTTGATAAGTCACCGAATAACCGTCTTGGCCAATCACCAGCTCGGTTTCGCTGAGGGAGATGATGTTGTTGGTGTCGGCAAAACTGGCTTGGGTTGATCCGTTGGTGATGCCGTTGAGAATCAGCAAGTCGCCGTTTTTCTCCCAAGTCTTGTACTCTCTGAAGCCAGTATTGATGGAAACCACTGTGCCATCTTCGAGCAAAGTGAAGCCCACATCGCCCAAAAGGCTGCCTTCAGCGGCAGGTTCCACCCATGTTCCAACGATGGAAGGACGAGAGCATGAAGCGAAAGCCAAGCCCATCAATCCACATAAAGCAATAATAATCAAGTGTTTATTCATTTCTATAACCATTTTTGTTTGGGACGGCAAAGGTAGGAATTATTTTCTTAATCCAAACACATTCAAGGAATTATTTTTCAAAAAGGCCAGACCGCCTGCAATGAGACGGCCTGGCCTGCATCAATATGATGGAGTCCTGTTATTCCACCACAATCTTCTGCGTCTTTACTTCTTCGCCATTGATAAGGCGCAGGACATACACGCCAGGGGACATTCCGTTTGTAGAGACTCGATTCATCGCGTCTCCCATGCGCGAAACAAGGATGCGCCCAGTTACATCTACAATCTGCAACGTGGCACCATCCTCGGCACCAATAATAATGATGTTCCCATTGTTGATAAAGGCAAATGGTGCATCTTCATCGTTCTCATCTCCGCTAACGGAAAACACCAGTTTGAATCTTGAATCATAATCGGTTGCCTTGGCCTCAAAGATATAACTCGGTTCAACCAACAAATCAATATCTGCACCAGTGAGGTTGTCGATGAGGTGAAGAAAATCCACAGCCATGTTATCCAGACTTGCTGTAATCATATAGCTGCCGTTCTTTGTGGCCTTAAAGTTCACGGGTTGTTCATTATCATCACAAGAAACGATGGCGACTTCCTGTTTGTTTTGCATGGCATAGAGTCTTGTGCTATTCCCTTTCAGTGAAAGTTTTTCTAAAGGCTCACCTTCTCGCTTCACGATGAGGCGGTCAATAAGTTTGCCGTTCTCTCTGAGTTCCAGATTAACGAAGCCCTTTCTTGCGGTTTCGCCTCTTGAACGACCCGGGTTGAAGGTGATGGATGCCCCAACATCAGTAGCTTTTACAAAAAAGCCTTCGGCGGGATGCAACGGTTGGGTCTCTGAAACTTCGCTTACTAAAAGGTTGTCCTTGGCCTCATTCAACCTGAAACAGCCTTCGGCCACATTCGTGCTACCGTATGATGTGACGTTATGCACAAACGGGTTGCCAACGAGGTTGAAGCCTTTCAAGTTGCCCGCCGCTTCAGTATAACTCAATGGAATATTGACAGTTGCAGCACCGTTTTCAATCTCACCAGCAAATGACATGGTGACTGGCTCGTAGTATTCAAATTCACCGGCCTGCTCCAAGGTTTGGAAAACAATATTTGGACGCAACGTGGAACTTACATTCATTGAATAGGTCGTAGAGGTCATGTCATAAGCGGCATTATCAGTGTATTTGTAGGATGTTGCCGCAAAACCAGGATTGTGCGCCTGCCAATTAATTGTAGCGTTCCACTCTCCATTGTTCCGTTGGACACAGACCAGCACATTGCTCACACCATCCCAGGCGAAATTGTTCTCATTGAAAACAAAGGCGTTCCATCCCACAACAGGAGTCATATTCCCCGTATATACAAGCGTCATCTCGCTGACATTATGCGAGGTGGTCGTTAACGCTTCGTCATTGACATTGGCCATCCAAATGCTGATATTGCTTTGTTCGTAACCAGTCCGGTTGGTGGCATACCAGCACAGGCTGCCTAACGCTGTCGTTGGCACTCCAGCCGTCTCAAGTTCTGAAGCAAGGAACAGGTTTTCAGCAATGCTATATTTGTAATTTGTATAAAATGGCACATAACTGATAGTTGATGTACCCACGCCTATTTTACTACCAGCGGCTCCTATACCAGTACCCATATTTGCATAAAGATACCCCTTCCCCGCTTCCAATGTCGTGAAACTATTGTTCTCATCTTTCTGGTTTATCCAATAATGAGTAGGCTCGTCGTAAGCATACAAGTCATATTGGTTGGTGAGCATGTTACCGACGGAAGCCACGGTGCCGTTATCCGTTAGCGGAAATGAAATCAAATTCCAGCCATCGGCATTGGTGGTATAGGGTTCAACTGACTTTTTGACGGTGGCCATTGCTTCATCGCTTGAATGGATCAGTTGTCCTCCGTCCTCAATGACTATTGAGGCAACATTATCCGACCCGAGTGTATCTGTCACCGTGAGTGTCACATCCTGCGAAATGGTGATGGAACCGTCATCATAAATGCCCATTTGCTCCACCTCGGCTTCCACATCCACGATAATGTTCTTATAAATCGCCACAGTGGATGTTGATGATGGCACCACTCCAGAATCCCACGTATTGGGATCACTCCAAGTATTAGTTGCTCCATTAGCAATACTGTGATTGGCATTACGTGAGAATCTCGCCTCCATTGTAATATCATTAACCATACTGAAGTCATATTGTGCCAAACCTGTTAAGAGTTCATCATCTACATACCATCCTGCGAAAGAATATCCAAGATTTGATTCGGCATAGATAACGCACTGCCCGTCCTCGCAATCCGCGTAATGGACCACGGAAATTTCGCCGCCGTAGGGATCGTTTTGGGTGATGACGAGGTCGTAGGGGGATTCATTAATTGCTGTGAATTCCGACCAATAGTCTGCTACCAAATATGCCTCCTGGGTGCCACATGCCACGAAAACAGGGATGGATTTGTCAAAATTGCTAAATGTATATTGGTTTATTGTAGGCGGTACGGGGCAATGCATCCTGATGGCAGTGATTCCCGTGCAATTTGAGAAAGCATTAGACCCAATTGTTGTCACTGAATTGGGTATCGTCAAAGTACCTGTCAATCCGCTGCAACCAGAAAAAGCATAACTGCCTATTGATGTCACTGAATTGCCTATAGTCAAACTGGTCAATCCGCTGCAATTTCTAAAAGCATAATTCCCTATGGATGTCACAGAATTGGGTATCGTCAAAGTACCTGTCAATCCGCTGCAACCGTCAAAAGCAAATTTTTTTATTTCAGTTACCGATTCTGGTATCTCCAGATTAGTTACAAGTTCATCGTTAATATACAGATTATGAGCATAATAAAGTGGATTTGATAAAGAAGCAAATTCAATATTGCACCATTGTGCGATGTCTCCTGTATAATGCACGGATTCCAATCCGCTGCAACCATAAAAAGCATAACTCCCTATGGATGTCACTGAATTGGGTATCGTCAAGGCGGTCAAGCCGCTACAACCAGAAAAAGCATAATACTCTATCGATGTCACTGAATTGGGTATCGTCAATGCACCTGTCAATCCGCTGCAATTTCTAAAAGCATAATTCCCTATGGATGTCACAGAATTGGGTATCGTCAAGGCGGTCAAGCCGCTACAACCAGAAAAAGCATAATACTCTATCGATGTCACTGAATTGGGTATCGTCAGCGAGCCATCAAACCCGCTGCAACCGTCAAAAGCATAATTCCCTATGGATGTCACTGAATTGGGTATCGTCAATGCACCTGTCAATCCGCTGCAATTTCTAA
>CALEMB010000158.1 GCA_937902805.1 uncultured Bacteroidales bacterium | reverse complement strand
ACCCATTGAACTACAACTCGTTTTTTTTCAGCCTGCATTTTGACCTATACGCCAAGTTTTATGCTTAAATCATGGAATAGGATAGACTAGGCGCACAGACAAACCAGCATGTCTGCCCAAGTTTTTATTCGTGCTAAAAGCCCCGTCAGCAATAGATAGGAAAAACGATGTGTTATCTATTGTATCATGGTGTGAAGATGTCCAATAATAGCCTTTAGAACCATCCTCCATTACTATAGGTCCAAATCGCCAACCAGCAACAGGCAGGAATACAGCTCCATTCTTCTCCAACTTGTTAGTCCATTCCGAATCAGAAATGACATTTGACATGAAAGTAGCTTCTTGGTTATTGACCGCACTTAGATTGTATCCGGAATTCCAAGCGTCCGGTAAAATGATTATACCATTAACACCTGAAACGTTTGCTGTCGCGAAACGAATTCCAGAAGGTGTGTTCCTTTTAAAAAACACATAATTCCATTCAGAATTGGTCAGAGTGCGCCATAGGCCGCTTGTTGCTCCTCCATTAGAGATGGTGTTATAGCATCCCCAATCAGAATTAGCATATTGACCTGTCAAGTCATTGTTGTTATTAGGCCCATAGAATTCTCCACTGGAATTATCAGTATCGTATGGCTGATAGAACATGTTTCCGCAATTCCAACCACTTGTTCCCCAACCAAATAAATCGCGATCTGCCTGTTGGTTTTCACTTCCTTGTCCATTATTACCCAAATAATCCCATTGTTTGTCAGCAAACTTCCAATAGGGAGTGTTTGCACTGCCAATGTATTGAAGGTTACCTCGTGAGAAATACACTTGGTCACCTTCGCTGTTTATAGTGAAGCGTCCATTTATTGCTCCGACAGGATATGCCTGATTGAATTTGGCCACAAGGTTTCTGTTTCCATTTACCACAAAAGTATATGAAGTATTTGAAGATACAGTAAGGTCTCCTTCTTCCCAATGACTAAATACATATCCACTATTTGCAGTGGCAGTTACTGTACAATTTTGTCCATAGGTATAATTGCCATTTCCAGTGACAATTCCTCCATCACTTGGGTCTGCCGAAACACTAATAGTGTAAGTTTTAGGTTGGAAATGAGCCACATACTCTTCCGCTGCTGTCACGGTAAAGATATAGCTGGCATCGGTGGAGACTTGGGCACCGTTCTTCGTCCAATTGACAAAGGTATAACCTGTGTTAGCTGTCGCTGTTAAAGTGCATAAAGCACCATAGTTGTAGGTATTAGCGCCGCTCACCATGCCGCCCGCTTCCGGGTCGGCTATGGCAGTGATAGAATAGGTGTTAAGGGTGAAGTTGGCCACCAAGGTGCGGTTGCGGTCCACGGTGAACGTATAGCTGGCTTCGGTCGAAACTTGGTTGCCGTTCTCAGTCCATTGCGTGAAGGCGTATCCTTCGTTGGCTGTGGCCGTGACTGTGCACCTCTGGCCGAAAGAGAAAGTGCCTCCTCCTGTTGCCGTACCTCCAGACGGAGGATTACAATCAATTACTATCATGAGAGAATCGCTGGGATTGTCGTGGGTTTCAAATTGCAACACTTCTTGTGCCAAGCCTATTCCAGTATCGTTTTTAGCGTACGCCCTAACATAATAGGTGGTGTTTGGCTCAAGGTTTTCCATCTTACAAACATATTCCCCTACCCCATTTTCCTCGTGCTTCACTTTATGGTCGTTAATGCCAGGATTACCATCAGTATTCCAGCAAATGCCTCTCTCGGTAATAGCCAAACCAAAATCGTCCTCCACTCTACATTTTATCAGGAATGACGTGGCATCAACTACCGTTATTTCAAGGGTTTTCACCAACGGCTTGTCTGAAAGGGTTGTGAATTCTCCAACCTCTGTCAGCATTTGATTACCATCGACAAATTCGACAACATAGCAATAATAATACAACGAGCCTGCAGAAAGGTTATCAACAATAACGGAAAAGCTTTGACCGTCAATATCCATCAAATAGCTTTCAGCATCAATTAATTTTACATTCTGACCAATGCTCAGTTTCATGCTCGACACCTCTCCTATTAGGTCGTATTCTCCCGAAATCACCACCTTGTGAATCTCAGGTTTAACAATTTCCTTGGTAATGGAGAATGAATCATAATCAATTTTAGGGTTTTTACATGTTGTAAGCAGGAACAGGCTTGTCAACACGAGTATGTAAATTTGGATTACTTTTTTCATCTTCTTATATTTTTCGGTTATTTAATCAATGGAATCATGTAGTTGACAGAGACCATCGCTGTACTGATTTTGCTATGGAAGTTTTCAGCCAATTCGCTCATGCCAAGATTGTAGCGTAATCCTACGGCAAGGCCGAAAGGGGTATTATAACACAAGCCTATAGAGATTTTAACATCACCGCCTCGTATGCCACCAACATTTGCCACAACATTTCCAGCCTGCAAATAATCAGGTGACACCTTTAATAGTTTTGTCGGCGTTGCCCCTGCTTCTATTTGAAAAGCGTGGGTTACATAAAAACGCACCAGAATAGGTATTTCCAAACAACTAATCCTCATCTTATCACCACCAACGTTGAAATTACGGGAACTATAAAGAACTTCTATTCCTATTCCCACACGCCCTATTCCAATAAGACCCAGTGATGGATGATGGCTAACGTGAACATTTAATGCAGCACCTAACTGATAGGCTAATCCGCTTTTTAAACTAAAATCATAAAATTCAGGTTTTGTAGCAAGACCGAATCCACCGCCGATTTTGGGTCCCACATCGACATGAAGATATAATGCATCTTTTTTATGCTCGTCAGGCCATATCCAACGATCTTCTTGTTCTTGTGCAAAAGTAAATGCACAAAATAGCAATGCTATACATGTAATTATCAATTTCTTATACATAATGAACAGTTTTTAATAAAACGGTTTAAGTTGCATAACAGTAGATTTAGTACCATAGGGTTTTTGGTTTACTGTCACCGAAATATAAATCTTGACAGTTTCTTCTTCTACAACAATTAAATCTGCAAAAACTTCTCGCTGACTATTGGGGGCCATCTTGTGCCAGAATGATTTCTTATTGCCAAATTTATTATTTGAACCATCGGCAAATTTGGCAGAAAAGGCTCCTGATACGATGATTTCTGAGTCAGAATTATTAGTTATTATTGAACTAATCCTTAATTCGTCCTGTTCGTTAGCTCTTTCTGAAATGGATACAGGAGCACTTATTTCAAGGCTGGCGTTAGAAACACTTCTATCTAACGAGTCGGCCCAAAGCAAAAGACCTTCAGACAACACTTCCATTCTCATTCGGCAAACACTTGCATCACCAACAACAGGAGTAAATTCGTATTTTCCGTTTGATAATGATACAGTTTGCATTTTGCCATCACCAACATCAAATTTTACTTGCAATGATTCTGTCTTCATACTCTCTGGAACAACAAGGTTATAAGTGTAACTGGGAACTTGCTTCCCTGGAGAAACAATCAAATCTTCACCTACAAATTCTCCAGAAAAGGAACCTTCCAACAGCTTTACTATGCCATGTTTGCCATTATAGCTAACAATAGCACTTCCATACGCAAACCTTCCTGCTTTTGAAAACTGCGGAAGGGCCACAATATTGTCTGCCTTCTTATACCCAAAAATCTGGCCCGACAAGAAAGGAGTTGGTTCTTCGTCAAACGCAATATCAACAGAAGAAATAGGAATATTGTTTTTTCCAGATTCATCGAAAGAAAAATCATATGTCCTAATAGGAATGACATTCTCTTTTCTGACGTACTTCCTGACGACTTCTCCTTTAGTGTTAATAATAGCATTGTCGTTATCATAATAGGTAACCAAGGCTTCACCCAAAGAGTTAAAACTTGACCCCATAACAACCTTACCGTCATGAAAATCTCTAATCTTCAACGGACTCCCTTTAGAATCGATGTATAGTGTTTGCTGTTTTCTTTTAGCTAGCTCCACTGAGGCCCAACCTTGGATGAATGGTCGAGCTTTACGGTACTGACAAGGAACTGCCAAATTACCATTATTATCAAGGTATCCTGCCTTGCCCGACTGACCCACGACTGAGACAAAACCTCCCGAAAAGTAGGAGTAATTATTGGTATAATAATCACCGTTTACTTTTGTTAGTATGCCTGATTCGTTAATAATACCTCTGATGATATACTTATCACCTTTTTTATCAAGAATAAGGGCACGGTTCTCGCAATAGTTAGTGACTGAATCGGCTGCAGGGGAAAGCAGTTCTCGGCCTTTAGCATTGACAAGCTGAACTTGTTTTCCCAACTTACATTTGAACACGGATTCACTAAAATAACTGATAGAGTCGTATTTTGGTTGTACCAACCAGTTAATTGTTTGGGCAGACCCTATCGGAATAAATGTGACCCAAAACAACAGTAAATAAATAGTATTTCTCAACATATCTGATAGTTTTATTGTTAATAGCTAACGTATTGGCCTCACAGGAGAATAGTTGGATCTTGAAATACGTTCACGTCCATGCTCCAAAGCATCTTGATATAACGTATTGTTTAAATCTGTATGATTTATTCTTTCTGCGTTATCAAAACACCAAAGAGCATAATTGAGATTGCGTTTACAACCTCGCATGTTTCCTGCCAAATAATCACAGCCAAGTTGATACAGAATCATAAAGTCGTCTTCGTATAATTCAAAAGCATCAAACAAATAATTGTGTGCCTTATCATTATCAGGTGTAATACCACAATTTTCACGCATTACTTCCCACTGCTTGTCATAGAGCAAAGTGTCTCTTCCTTTTGTGTCGAAATAAAGCCGACTCAACAGGAAGGTTGCTTGCCAATCATTTGTCGAGACCAATGAATCAAGCAACTTTCTTCCCATGGAAGCCGAAGCGTCATCCGAAAGCATTTTTACAGCTTCCTCATAATAATTGATTTCTACAACTTCGTTTGCAACGCCCTTGGAAGGATTATCTTCGTGACGACGGGGTTTTAGAGCAATGACAAGTATTACGATCAAAAGAATTGCAGCTCCCACTATGGCGGCAGTTCGTTTATTGATTCGTATATTAATATCACTCTGCTCCTTGGCTTGATTGGTTTGTTTCTTTTTCTTTTGTTTTGTTGAATGCTTTTTGGCACTGGTCTTATCCATGATTTGCTGGGCAGTAGGCCTTTTCTTTGGATCGGCTTGCAGGCAAGCATAAACAAGGTCAATGATTCCTGCAGATTGATCTGAAAGTGGAGGCATAGGCGTGTCAAGCAGTTGGTTTTTACCGCCTTCTGCGCCAAAAGGTTTGTCTCCCGTAAGAACCTCATATAACGTAGCACCCAATGCCCAGATATCACTCTTTGGTCCTGCTACAGCATTGTCACGAAATCTTTCAGGAGCCATATAGGCAACGTTATCATCTTGGTTGTTTATTATTTGAGAATCTGATTCAAAATGGATTCCATAGTTGGTAAGCAAAAAATCTTCATCATTATAAACAATAATATTGGACGGCCTTACGCTTTTATGAATAATTTGTGGCTGATGTGTATGAAGTTCATTGAGACCTGATGCCATGTCCGAAATGAGTTTCATAGTTATTCTGTCGGACAGGTTTTTCCCGACAAAACCACTCAACGTTTCTGCTTCAGAGTAAGGAAACACAAGATAATAGGTGTCATTTACAACAGCATACTCTTCTGGTGGGATAAGGTTAGGATGGCGACAGGCATGGGCGGCATCGAATTGATCCTGCCATCGCTGTTCATCCTCAATGTCTAAAGCATCTGTCGGATGGCAGATCATTATTGAGACTATCTTGCCCGACGATTCATCGTTGGCAGCAGCATCCTTATTGATAGTGTTTATATCACGAGCCATCCATAGTTCAACAGGATCGCTATCAGTATTTAATTTGCGCAATAAACGGTATCGACCGTCTAATAATTTGTTTGATGACAAAACATCTTCAATGTTAAACATTGTGGTAATTTATTTCAGTTTCAACTTTTCCCCTTCGATTATAGGCGAAAACAAATCTTTATTGTTCATTTTGGCCAAACTTGAAGTCGTAAGACCAAATTGTTGTGAGATGCGGAATAATGAATCGCCGGATTTAACGCGATAAAAGTCTTGTGCTCCTTGGAACTTTCTCTTTTTTCTTTCCAAAAAGACGATGTCTCCTTCACTTATATCCGTCTCGCAAGCTGTTTCGTTATATTCCAGTATTTTGTTTTTTGGTATGTTGTATTTCATTGAAATGGACGAGATGGTCTCTCCTGGATAGAGGATAGTACACCTGACCTCGTTGATTTCCACTACAATTTTTTGAAGCACCCTAGTGACTTCTTCCTCTTCTTCCGTTTTGACAGAGGCATCTATTACTAAATCTTCTGCTTTTGAAAGATCTTCGATTTTAGTGGATTTATCAATGATTCCTTTCTTGCTTGGTTTGAGCTTCACACCTCCATTGATACTGTATAGTTTATAAGCATCAATGTAACCTATGAGTGCTTTGGCATATCCTTTTGATGTAGCATAGCCTGCTTTTTGCAAACCATTAGCCCAACTTCGATAGTCATACACGCTGATGTTGAAAAGCGACTGGTAGCGGCTGTTGTTTTTGAGAATGTTGGAATGGTCATTAAAAGATTCCTCTACCGATTGATATATCCTGAATTTGCTTTTTGTAGGTTCATCATCCCATGCTAAATAAATACCTCCATGCCATTGACCGAAAGCCTTAATACCAAAATGATTGTTTGCATTTGTGGCCAATCCACTTTTTCCTGCGCTAGATTCCAAAATACCCTGCGCCAGAGTGATAGGAGCCGGGATGCCGTATTGCTTTTCCTGCTCCAAAGCTAACAATTTGTATTGGTCAATGTAAGCTCGAATTTCCGAAGGAGACTGAGCAAACATGATGCACCACCAAAAGAACAATACAACAACTAAAAATGATTGTTTCATTGAGCGTAATAAATTAATGTTTATAATGAAACACCATAAATCTTCCCAATGATAAACTCCGCACAGTCTTCAAAAATGAACCTCGAAAAAGAAATGTCATTTGAACTTAAGACATAACTGAAGATAAGCCCAATAATAAGCGAAACAATCACAATGGCTACAACAATAGCACCCGATGAGACTGTCAATCCAG
Organism: uncultured Bacteroidales bacterium; assembly: GCA_937902805.1. Taxonomy (GTDB): domain Bacteria; phylum Bacteroidota; class Bacteroidia; order Bacteroidales; family F082; genus Limimorpha. The sequence goes on along the minus strand of CALEMB010000158.1, from coordinate 17,159 downwards.
CCAATGCGGCACCTCCAACCACAACCAATTGAGCTAAAAAGCATGAAACGCATCCAATAATTAAAGCATCAAGAAATTCATAACAGTCTTTTTGCAAATCATTAAGCCAAGCCTCCTTTTTCGTCTCATCAAACAGATCTGCAATATGGAAAATATCCCAAATGATATCTTTTAATGAATAGATGAAGCCGACCCCAACTCCGGCACTTTTAATATTCACCTTTGATAAATCGATTCTCCCTGACAAGCCCATCGATTTCAGTTTTGAAGCGATTTTGGACACGAAATCATATCGCTTTAAATTGTTCAAAATGGCATCTTTAGCACTAGTAGTTTCTTTCATGAAATACTTAGCCATCCTCTCATTGGTTTTGGCCAAACTTACTGCTTGAGCTGCAGTCTGTCCCCTAAGGCTTGGATTAATCGAGTTACCTTTAGCTACTTTCAATGTATCGGCAGACACAAAGCTGTTATCATTGTGCAAATGGTATTTGGATAATGTTTCTTGCATTCTTTTCAACGCCGGGTCAATTGTTTCAAGGCTACCTCTGAAACAACGAAACACCATGTCGGCAGACGGGTTTTTTAAATTCGCAACACTGGAAGCAACAACCTTAAGAGTCACGTTGAAATCAATAACCGCCCCGACGAATTGATCAACCACATTGTACAACGAAAAAACACCATGCGAGTTTCTCTTGGAATTAGCTGGAGTTGCACTTATATAGTATTTTGGCGAGGCAGAACTTATGTAATATTTTGGAGGTGCCGCACCTATACTTGGCATCTCCCTCAGTTTCTGTATCATACAAGAAGAGGTCTGTGATCCAAATTTACCATCAGCAGAGATATTACAAGCTTGTTGAAAGGCCTTGACTGCTCTTGCAGTTTCTTCACCATATAAACCATCCTCTTTAATAACAGGAAGATTGTGAAGCAGTGCAGACCTGATACTGTTTAGTTGGCGCTGAACAATCAACACATTATTGTCGTATCGAGCATTTGGCGAGGCAATATAAACTTTCTCCATGTTTATTCCTCCAGATTTCTAAGTTCCACAATGATCGGCATAGAGATACAAGATTTGTTTTCTATTCTTTGCTTCATGAGTTTGTCAAAAGAAATATCACGAGCCCTCTCATAATTCTTGTTATCCTTAAAACAAATATCGATATATAGGCCTCGTTGTACAGAGGCAGTGCCTTCTGCACCTTCAATGCTCATATTGATGATAATGCGTTTGAATTCTTCCTTGCCAAACTTCACCATAATCTCTTTGCGCAGAAATGCATCTATATCCATTTTGGTATAGAGACGGTCATTTGTGAGTGAGTAGTAGCGAAGCAGCTCATATCGTTCATCTGCCGAAGCCTTATCAGCTCCGCCCATAGCAGAAGCAACAATGGGTACTTTTTGGTTAAATACCGGAGTTTTCTTATTATCCATCATTTCCCCCGCCTGTGGCAAATTGCCAATTTCACCTTGAGTTGTAATATAGTTGACCTTGATTGACGAACTCAGTTGGGCTTGCCTCAAGTTCTTCATCACATAGGTGCCGCTGTCAAATTTAAATTTCTTGTTTGGCTCCTTTATACTACTATTGTTAGCGATTTTGTTAATGGTTTCACGCAATAGCTTTTGGGTCTTGTCGTCTTTAATCTCATTGTACTCCATGAAAGCATAATAATCGTCAATAAAATGATTATAAAGGTTACGCATATCCCGATACAGGTCGCCGTTATGATAGCATGAGGCGTCAAAATCCCGAACAATGATTTCTTCATTCAACATGCTAAACCCTTGTCTATTGGAAGTCACGCTTGTTTCAAGAACACTCAAAAAGAATGAGTCTTCTTGCTTTTGCAATTTGGCAATGGGAGTATGGTCGCTAAGTGTAAGTGAGCAAATATCAACATTGACCACGGGGACAACATTGAGCATTACTTCGCAATTGCTGGGTACTACAAAACCTTCTGGAAATTCAATCTGAAGCCATATTGGTTTTACCATCTCAAACTGTTCCAAAGTGTCAGCCACATTCCATTGCTCAAACTGCTTTGGATATGCACGAGGCTTAAACAGGTCTCTACTCCTTGTCTCGTCGGTGACGAATAGAAGCGAAGCCTCCTTCATGTTAAGCAGGCATTCTTTCCACATTCCTACTACTGAGAAGAATTGACCAGATGCCTGTTGTGCATCAAAAGGCTCTGCCATTTCAACTTGTTCCATTTCTTTGGGAGTGGCAAAGTCAAGTTCATGGCTTTCGACGCCCACATAGATGTGTTCCGGTGTTACACCATTTGTCCCTTTGATTAATAATGACAGTCCTTTTATGGATTCAATTTCCACATTAGTCTTAATGCCCACCCAAAGTCGATTGGGTTTATACATATTTGCACTTTTGCAATATTCATTGTCTTGATGCACAACAATGACATCTGAATATGGTAGCGTTAAGGTGTTGAATAATGGAATATAATTGATGGGTTGTTTTCTTTGCTCTGTTTTGTAAGAGAATTGGGCTCCAAATCCTACGGGAAAGCCTTCGCTGTCTTTATTGGGCTTAAACGAGGGCTGAAGTAGAGCTATGGCTGGCATGGCTTCCACTTCTTGACGGGGGATGAAATCCGTACAATATCGTTCTACGATTCGCTCGTCAAGACTGTCAATGTGATCGTATATTTTTTGGATTTCGTGAACCAAGGCGACAAACATCATTTTGGCGATAGGATCCATCTGTTGGAAATCAATGCCGTCTATTGAAAGCTTTTTTAACTGTTCAATGGTGTCGTTGACTTTGTTTTGTAATTCTAAATCCATCTTTCTTCATCTTTATTAGTAAGCATATAGTTTTTTGGCAGAAGGTTCCATCAGGAACTCTATTTTCTTCTCATATCTGCTTGTGCCAATTCCATTATCAAGTTCACCTTCAACAATGATGCTGACAATATGCTTTGACTGTACTTTTCTCTTGTGCTGCCTTTCGTTGTATTGAGCAGCATTAAGTTCAACGGTTACTTCCACTTTTGCCAATTGCGGTGCGTATGTTTGCAAGCTTTGGCGGATACTTTCCTGACAATCCAATTTAGTTACATCCTGTCCGATTTTGCTTCCTAACAGCACACTTTGGCCGCTATTAAAGGTGCGGTATTGTATATTGGAGTACTCGTGGTTCCAATATTCAAATCCAAAGTCAGGATCGGCGAGGAAACTGCCTCTGGGCGTGAAGGCGATGAGTTCAATGAGATTGTCGAGAACCTCTGCTTGTGACTTCAAATCACGCTTAACATGGAGTCCAGGAGATGAACTTTGATATGCCAATGGGGTATTGATGAAACTCATCGGATTTAGATTCTAATATAACCCTTTCCCTTGTGAAGTATCACCGTAAAAGTGCTTATCTCGCTCTCTGAATCATCAAGCACAGCCTTTAATTTAACAACACATTTCTGGTCCTCTTCCTCTTCTCTATTGGGATGGAATGCGTTTTTAATTCTAATTGAACCGTTCGAAACAGGTTTTTCGGGTATACTGCCATCTGTTGAATAATAAACTGTTGCCCCAGGCACATTGTTGACAATGGAAACGTTTGAAGAAGAGGTTTTGCAAACCTGGTATAATTGGTCCTCGGCAATAAAAGGCGCTTCCAGTTTGCTTGGAGCCTTTGGCATCTCCGGTTGCTGTGCTCCTATTTTATCCACTTTTTCGTTGATGAGGAAACAATGTCTCAACCCTTCTTTTATCATGGGATAAACATTCATATAGTTGTACGGCGCAAGGGAATAATTCCTGAGCATGTCGGCATCACTCAAATTGAGATATGGATCAAGATGGCAAGCAGAGGTAAAGATAGCCACAAACTTCTGGATGTTACCCAATAGCTCCATGGGTGTCATCAAATCGCGGTTCTTATCGGTATCGATGAGAATCTGCTGAACAACAGGCCAAAAAACTCGGAACGCTTCATTTGAGCCCGGTTGACAAAGCCGAAAAACTTTGGCTTCAATCTCCGAAAGTATCTGTACGAACTGATTCATCAATTCCACATAACTCTTATGTGACGACAGGTATAGGCAAGGCGGCACAAATTCTTCCATATCAACATGCCAACCTCTTATTTGTTCCGAATACATCAGATGTGCTACGGGCAGGGCATTGTCAGGGATAGGACTATTGACACCTACAAGGCCAAAGCTGTATTCAGGTTCTTCGTATCCGCCTAAGGTCTCCTTCCAATGACCATGGTCTACGCTAATGGTAAGAAGTAATTCGCCCTTCCCTATCTCATCGGGTATCGCGATTCTCTTTTCGAGATAATTCGTATATCTGGTATCAATTTGTGCGTCTATTAGAGAACCTCCACGGGTAACGGCAAGGCAATCCAGCGTTTGCACCTCAACCGAGTCAGTATTAAGATTAACCGAAAGCTGAAACTGGCGGGTACTTGGAATCAAGCCAAAACGCCCCGCAGAAGCTAAAATCAAAGCATTGCCAATACGAGCCGCAGTTGCATCTTCAGAAGCTCTCATAATCTCGTCTGTCAGACGCATTCCTTTTTTCCAACAAATTCTTTTTTCCATGATATTTAGATATTCATATTGTAATTCATGTAATTGTATGTCTTTTCGTCTGATAAAAGGACGGAGGGGGCATCACTACTTATGTCGAACTTTAATATCCCGTCCACCGCCAGAAAATAATCTTGGATAAACTCGCGAAAGGTTCTCATTTCTTCAACAAATTGTAGAAAAGACTCATTACAATCGTCTTCTGACCAATAATGGATACTATAGGTTATAGCTTGTTCTTCGAATGTATTACCAAGAAACAAGCTATCTGCGTCAGAACCCAGTATGATGTTGTATCTGGGATGCAAATCTGTGAAAGTGTGTTTTTGATCGCAAACGATAATGTCCAAGCCTTCTTCCATCAGGATTTTACGCAGCATTAAGGTCAGATAAGTCTTGTTGCCTCTGATTGATTTACAGAAAGGAAGGAAAGGGAGCACCTTCTTGACAAAACGGTTGTTCTTTTGCACTTCCGTCAACTCATCACCCAAAATGTCAATCATTTTCTTATCCGATTCGGCATATACATCCAATCTCTCCCTTACCATCATTCTGAGTCGCAACAACATAAGGTCTAATGGAGCAAAGAACTTGTGTGCCTGATCCTTTTCAAGTTCTTGGGCATCATATTCTACCTCAAACTTCTCCCGATCGTCTTTTGGCGACAAGTCGTCAAAACGATCAATAGGATGAAACAGCAGTTCAGGCAAAGAATTGTATAAACCGGAACGACCCACATTAAGAAGCATAGTTTTGTCCGTAAGTTCTTCCAATCCCATAAAATCATTGTAAGTATTACGCTTATGCGTTCCAGTGAACGAGACTTTACACTCGCCTTCAGGAAACACCGACAAGAGTAACTCTATATTGATGTCGTCAGGAATATTTTTAGGGAGCATAGGATAATCTGTTAATTGAACAGCGGCGCATCTGCGTCGAGTTCTACATAGAACAAGCCTTTTTCGGTCGAAACTTGGAGCACATCAAATAGCGGAATACCGATTTGCTGCAGGGTAAGGTTTTGATATGGAAATTCAGCATCAATATTCTCGAAAAACGATTTATGGAAGGTGGTCACATAAAGGAGCCTGCGCAACTCATCATTATTGTTTATGCAACGGTCAAGTTGGGAATCAGGAACCATGACTCTAAATTCCTTTTCAGGCTTATCAGAGACAATAATGTCTACAAATTTGTTGTTGCACATGTTGATTTCAACATTTTCAACCTGCAGAAGTGATTTCAAAGCTGACAACACCTCTCCTACCGATTGAGTAGCGGATAGATTAGAAGCCTTTATGATAGGTTCCCAACATTCATGTGCCGGGCAATTGTTCTTCCATGAAGCAAATTTATAAACATTGGAACTATTGGTAAGCCCTTCGTAATGAAGCAGTTTTCCTTGTAAAGTTTTGAATTGCGAGGCAGCCTCCGTGTCGAGATGTATAATTTTCATGGCTTCCTGAACCTCAATCGCGCCGATTATCGAGGCACTTATTGGAGTCGTTGCCACACGTCCGGCAGAACTTTGGAGATTAACCACATCGGCGCAACCCGTTCGAACCATAATATGATTAAACTCATCGCGCGACAAACCACACTCATAACAGGCCAAACCGGGGGTATATACTTGAACAGAACCTGTCATGTTCTCAATACTGCCATCAACCCACGATTTCCCCGCTCGCATACACAGCCTGTTAAGCTGATAACGGGCAATGCGGCTGTCAAGGCATCCGATGACCACATCAACCATGCGATAGATGCCAAAGCCTACCTCCGAGAGAAGGTTGCCGACAATCGGGGTGACTTTAATCTGTGGATTGATCTCCATGGCCCGCTTAGCAACTATCTCAGCCTTGTAAGCATGGTTGTATGCATCTTCCTCTCTGAACAAGACGGAACGGGTAAGGTTCGACAATTCGATTTGGTCGAAGTCGACCACATAGATGTGTCCTACGCCAAAGAGAGCCAAGTCTTTGACAACCTCATTACCAAGAGCTCCCGCTCCGACAACCAGAACACGAGCATTTTTAACCTTGTCTTTCTTGAACCACGATAGCAGAGTGAACACGCCCTCTCCCCATTCGTATGTGTTTTGCTCATTCATGTTCATTAGTTTTCAACATATTTGAATATGGTGTCACCAATCTTGAAAGTGTCACCATTGAAAAGCGGTACCGGCTTACTGGAAGCATCAATCTCAGTTCGCATATTGTAAATGGTGGATGCGTATGGCTTCAGCATGGCTTGCGACCGACTTTGGTTGACATAAAGTTGGACATGCTCTTTGGCCACCTTGTTGCTTTTCTCCCAAGCCATTTGTATTTCGCATTGCTGAGTCATTCCAATAGTCACCATATTACCAGCATTCATCCATTTATGGATAGGTATGCGCAAACCGCTACGAACACCATTTTGAATAACAAGGAAGTACTTCTCAGCCAACATTCTAACTGTGATGAGTGATGCTCCAAGACCTCCACCATAAATAACAAAGTCAAGCAGCATATTCATCCAATCCCAACGCTTGGTTGAAATATTGGAGAAATATAGTACAATGAAACCTATGATAGCGGAAACAAGTCCACCTATCAAGGCACTTTTGAAAGGAATGGTAGATTTGATAGTTAAACTAAGCGTTGTGCATACCGAGAACAGAAGATATGCCGGGAAGGAACAATACCAAGGAATGAATGTATCGGTAGGCGACATCCACAAGCATAGGATAACACTTCCAAGAGCAAATGACGCCATTCCAATCAAACTTGAAAGCAACGACAGCCCTGTGATTTCAACAAACCATTTGAAGTCTCTGCTCTTTACACTATCAAAATACCTGAATATGAACGATAAAAAGAAGCCCAATAGTAAACCAATGGTAAGGAAAGAAGAAACCTTGGCAATGCATTCATTGACAACGATACCGGCACTTTGACCATTCGCTTTGAAAAAAGCGTTGACAAAAGCAGTGGCAAGACCATTGAAAAAGCCTCTCCCTGTAATCTCATAGATAACCCAGCTAACCAAACTGGCACAAACGCCCATGATGGTCAGGAAACAATCGCGTAAAGTCTCCTTACTAAACAAACTATCCCAATGGACATGGTCTTGTATGCCTTCTTTGCAGTTCTGTCCATATTCGACACACTTGTATCCATTAGCCTTCCAACACTTGACGTGGATAATGTGTCTGCATTTTTTTACCACCTTTTGACCGGGCTGTATCTCGCATCTGCACATTGGACAAGTCATCGTTTTAACATTATCTGCCAATTTGAATTTCTTGTAGTATTTTGCAGAAAAAGCCGCCGACTTAATGCCAGGAATGATGATTTTCATGACGGCGATAAAGAGCAGAACCGTCAAAAACGCCACCAACAACGCAATCAAATACTTAAGAGCCGAACTCCCGGCGGACTCACGACGCACGGGCCATGTTTTTTCAGGACTACCAATAGAGAAAATTTCCGACCCCTTTGTTTCTTCATCCCATAATGCAGTGTATTGTACTTTTCCAGAATAGCTTCTGTCCTGGGGAACTTGATAGGCAAGCGCAAAATCGTACATCTCATTTCTGATGGCCTGCTCAAACTCTTGCAAGACGGTCTTAATATTGTCTGATGACTTGTAGTCTCCTTGGCAGCTTGGAATAAGGTTATGTTCGCTATCGCGAGGGTGGGAAACTCCATTAAGAGTTCTTTCCACATTTTCATCAATGCCGTTTCCTGCATCATAAAAGAATGCATATACTTTGGGACGAATATCCGCACTACCTTGGTAGTCGGTGATTTTGATGAAGTCCAGTTCCTCAAATTGTGGGATTTCATTGCCTTCTGTGAATACGAAAAGCAGGTTCTTTTCTCTGGCATCCTTCGCCCTGATAAAAATCCTTTCGTCTTTTTGGTAACCACTTTGCGTTTTTATCAAGGTGTCATACTCTGTGTATCCAAAATTGAACTCTGTCAGTTTTGCATATAAGGCACTGTAGAAATACTTACTCGTTGCTTGTTCATAAAACCGGTCTTCAAACTCCTTATAGTTTCTTTTGGTAACTAGATGGCTTTTACTCACCCAATCTCCAAAGAAAGAGAGATAAACACAGCTGTCATGAGCACTTTCAACCAATGTCTGCACGGCTTCATAGATGTCTTTTTTACCACTTTGGGGAATACTAAGGTCAACCAATACCGAGATGGTAAAGTCGCTGGGAATACGTTGTCCTTCAGTTAGCGTTGTCACCGTCCATGTACTTTTTGGAATGGTGTCGTCGTTTTCCATCAGGTTAAAATGTTTTCTGATGTCATCGGCATAAACATCATTGCAGCGTATGCCATTTGATCCGAGAACCTTTAAAAATAGTGTAATACTGTCTTTTCCGATCCCGTATTCATAATTCTTATCCTCAAATCGAATTTCGCTTACGTCTTGAGCAAAGGTAGGGATAGTTAAGACAAATAATAAAGTGATGAATAAAGCTTTAATTCCGCTTATCTTTTTCTTCTTGTCCATATCTTTAGTTCTTCTAAGGGTTGTTCTCCATAATATGATTCATCTGCACAAAGGTCGTTATCAACCACAGGGATAGTGGTCAAAATGCCGTCACTGACTGAATAAACCATTACAAATCCTATTCTTCCCAAATAATTGGCAACTTCTTTCTTGATAGTTGGATAACTGCGATGGGTAACCACCATGAAGCATCCTATCAATTCGTTGTCAACTATAGTTTCTGCATTGTCAATTTTCACTGCAATAATAGAAGTTTGGTCCATTTGTTGCATCGTAAAACCATGGACAAAATAAAGTCCCTCATGGTTTTGGCTGGTGGCAATAAGGTCAACGTCAATAATGGTGCTGTTTGACAATTGTATGTTGTAACATCCTTTATTTCTCGATTTTGCTTTATCTAAAGTATTATAATGTTCCTCGATGGCAACGGAGTTGCGTCTACTGCCAATAGCCCACTTATACCATTCTTCTAAAGAATAGAGTCGTGTCAAATCGGCTTTTGAATTGATACCCATGTCGTGTTTGAAGGTAAAAACGCCTAACTCTTGCTGGGGTGTAAGGATGTCTATGACAATGGCTGTAAGGAATTTTGGATGGGAAGGATGTTTATGTATCAGGTGAAGGTTGGAGTCAGTGTTACTGAAAAACACCCCTAAACCAGGATGAGAGTGCACCCAACAGGTAAGGTCATACTGAAGATTGGTTTCGCGACGCAGTTTGCGAAGTTTCTCGTTGACCTTTACCTTGATTTTCCCTCCGAAATCCAATTCATATTCTGCGAACACGGCATCATCACCCGGAAAAACAATTTCCTCCAAAGAGACAACGTACTCATCATATTGCTCATCATGGACCCAACGTCCTAAAACCATACAACCATCTTCTTTCGGATTATCAGGATTTCTCAAATCTTCAGCATACATGTTGTAAATATCAATAATGCATGTATTTTTGATGTACATGGTTTTTACAGCGCTGTCAGTACAGAAATCAGCGCAATTGATGGCCAAGTAATTGCTGTTGTTGACTACATCTTCAAGACTTTGCTTATTCAGGACCGATGAGGTCTTCTTTCTGATAATGACATCGTTTGATGCCTCGTTATTGCCGCTGTTACTTGGATTAGTGTCTGTAGCATACATATCGTTATCGGCAACCGGTTTCTTTTTCTTTTTTGCTTTGGCCCATAAGACAACAATAGTAATTAAAATCAAAACAAGAATACCGATTACACCAACTCGTATGGCAAGTTGCCTAACCTCTAAAGATGATAAATTCTTCAGAAACGATGAATCCTCGTTTTCTTGATTCAGGTTTTGAACCGTTATGATTGTTGCTTCTTCTTCCTCCAAAAGAGTAATGCATCTTTGAAACAACTCGTCCACCTCTTGGGGACTGGCTTCGCTTCCATCATCTTTTTTAATTACAATCAAGCCGAAGTCGTCCTTGTATTGTGAAAAGAAACCATCGACAAACAATCTGTTTTTTTCATCTGTGGTCGGAAGGGTGTCAGTTGCAGCTAAGTAGGTTTGAAAAGCTTCAAAAATAGCTTGGTCATAAGAAACCTCTATGCTTGGTGTCTCATCAGCGATATCTTGGGCAAATGCTGTTGTTCCCATCGACAGCATCAGGATCATGGTCACCATTGCAAAAGTGATATGAAAAAACTGTTTCATAATAGTATCAAATTGACATTCGGTTGTTTCCATTGTTGTTTTTCACTTTGTTAGCCGCATCGCGCATCATGTTTTGGCCTTGTTTCTTAGTCTGGTTAGCAACTTTATTGGTCTGTTTGCGGATTTCACTTTTTGCCTTATTACTAGCCATGTTTTGGGCGCGTTTGGTAGCGTCTTCCTGCATTTGCATCATGCTACGCTGGGTACGGATATTACGGAAGCTTTGCAGAACCTGATTACCTACAAAAAGCAGAATGGCCAACAAAGCGCCACCAATAATCATCCAAATAGTGCGCTTTTTTTTGCCTTCCTCTTCTTCCTTGGCTTTGGCCTCAAACTCACTAATCTTATCTTTTGCCTCTTCAACATGACTGCCATTGGGATGCTGTTTCAAATAGACTTCATAGCTTTCTTTTGTGCTGCAACTATTAAACGCATCATTGTCTGCCTTTTGTTTTGCATTTTCCTGTATGGTTTTCTCCAATTCCTTTTTCTTGATATTATAGGCTTCAAGGGTCTCGTCTATCATTCCAGTAATATCTTCATTCTTTATTTTGGTTTGAAGGTCTCCAAGTCTCTCTATTTTCCTTTCTAACATGCTTTCCATAGGCAAAGTGTCTTGATAAGGCAGATCCTTATTAATCAGTTTGATAAGCATAAGCGCTTCGTCGTCAAACTCAGAGAGTGATTCTTCAATTTCCAAAACCTCAACAGTGTTTTGAAGAGTCGGTTGTCCGCTTTCAGGCCTGATGTTTGAAGATTGGGAAGACGGTTCGGGTATGCGGACTTCAAGGTCGCCACAAGAGCAAAGAATCTTGTAATGTTGCTTTCTTTCATAATGTGCCAAATAAAGCGGGATTGTGAACGTCTCCGCTTCAGAGGTCTCGATATTGAAAGTAAACGTCGGCCTATGTTCTATGATGAAATATCCATCGCTTGATTTCTGGCAAGAGGACTTGGCTGGCAAGCAAACGACCGATGGAGTTTCCCCCGTAAACTTCATGTCCTTTCTGACTCCATTCCAGTCAAAGAAAAGCGTGTGTATCTTGTCAATCTCTCTCTTGTACTTCCTTTGGTGATAGTCGCCTAAGAGTTTTCTGGCACTTCTGAATTGCAACTCGACCGTATTCCCTTTTCGGGTGATGTTATAAGTCACAATAACCCTGTCGTTTTTCGCAGAATACAGAGTGTCAGTTGTTTCTTTGGCCGATGCGTAAAGGCTAATAAGAAACGACAATACCGTAAGTAAAACCCTATTGCTTTTCATTTTCAATAATTCTTGATCTTATTGTAGAATTCTATGATTTTTGCTTTAAAAGGGTCGTTGTTTTTCCATTGTTTTGAATGTTTTTCGCAGGTTGGGTCGCTGCTGCATTTGTAGAGGGCTTCCACTTCTTTCATTACATCAGACCGTTGCACTGTGCCATTATAAAGGTCTATATAAATTGCACTCAATCTGTTATAGATTTGTTCAAGACTTAGTTTGCAATAATTGCAACTATGTTTTCTAGCATGGTTCTTCCCACAGTCATGCTGTTCGCCTTTATATTGCTGAAGTGCATCCTCCATCTGGTAAAGCGATATTACCAGTGCCTCAAACCGAGTGTATTTTTTGCTTTCCTTGGGAACTGCATTGAGTGCCTGCCTGACTTGATCTCTCAACTCATGGATGGCATCTGTGTATTTCTCGGTTTGTACATCGAACGATGGCCGATGAAGTGGATTGGTACAGAATTCCTCTTTCTCGATCGCACTATTGACAGCTTCCCGGAGTGAATCACAATTGGTTTTGAGTTCATCATAAACAACGTCTTTGTTTTCAACTGAGATGCGGATGGTGCAATCGATAATCCTGTAGAGTTTTTTCCTGTTCTTGCAAAAAAGACCTGGTTGGGGTTTGGTCAAATGAATAGGTATCTTGCACTCGTAGGTCTTTCCCTCCTCAACGAGAATTTCAGGAAATACATATCTGTCATAAGTCTTTATCTCATTAAACGCATTTTCGTTTAATAATTTAATATTCTGTACTTTAACAGATGTCCTTCCGCCAAAATTCTTTTCGATGAAAACAAAGTTCTTACGAAGGTCTTTTTCACTCCATGCACGGTCAAAAAGGAGAAAGGTATAAGTGTATGAATTATTCTCCAATCCGATTTGAACTGGGATACGGCCATCGTCATCCAACTCGCCATTTATCTCTATAAAGAAGGTTCCCTGTTCGTGATCGTTGATATCAAAGGAAACTGCCTCCTGAGGCTTGTCGTCACTAAGCGAGGTTTCGATTGAGATTTGTGCGAATGCAGTGACGGAGGCCAGGCAACATGCCATGATGATTAATAAAAACTTCCTCATATTGTTAACACTCTTTTGCTTTGATTGTCTGATTCATTTGATGCTGGTTCGGTTTTAGGAGTAGGCTTGTTTTGGTTCTTTGGGAGAACTGACGATGAGTTGTCCTGCGGGAAACGAGTCCAACCATTGGGCTCAGCTTCATCTCGCACCCATTCCGCCACATTTTGGTCTTCCGGATAAGGATAGACATTTTGAGCATGGTAATCCTGGTATTTCAAATACTGTTCAACACGAAGCACCAGGCTTTTCAAGGATGCCATTACTCCCATGTCTTTGCTATTAAGACAGACATGCCCTTTGAAACTACCGGAGTAACGGATGTTCGGATGCCATATATCCGTACGGAAGGTGAAAATGGGATTGCCGTCAGCCGATGGATAATTATTGGGCAACACGATGCTCATTTTGTGTAGAAAACCGAAAATCGGCTCACGCGGAGCTTCTGTGTCTTTCACTCCGATAATGGATTTGACGCGATACCAAATCTCGTATTCCGTGGGGAGTCCCATCGCATTCTTTTTCCTTATGATGTATGAAATGGAAGGTTCACGCGGATTGGCACTGGCGGCTTTACGTTTGTTGCACAAGGTGTCAAGTTCTTTCCATTCTTTCCACAGGCATGCATCACGAGGTGTGAGCTTCTTTAAATCAAATTTGTTGATGACTTCATTCATGACCGATAAACATTTGATTTACCCAGCAATGGCTCTTGAGATGAGGTGAAGACGGTCGCCTGATTGAACGTTATAGTCCGTTAGCGTTTGTTCGCGTCCGTTGGCATCGTCAAATTCAAGGATGTCAGGCGTGTCGCTATCATCTTCTATACGTCCCAAAAGATAAGTGATGGGGTTGCCTCCATTGTCCATTTTCGGAAGATGGAAGACTTCCACTATTGAGTTGATTTGTTCACGGATGGTTTTCATCGGGTCAGTCACTTCCACTTCGACTTCCTCGTATTGAGTGCCTTCAATGGTCAGAGTGATGATAAACTCTTCGTCATACATTTTTTCGTTTTCCATAATACTAAGGTTTTTATCTTATTCTTGTTATACTTGTTTTATTTTCTTACTCTTTATTTTAATGAATATATGATACCAACTTGTAAACTTGGGATAAGCATCCTTCCGTCGTAGCCATCCAAACCCGTCGGCAACCCGTCGGGAAGTAGAAGTGACTTGTTGTCATTTCCCGAAGTGTTTCCCTCCCATTCATAGGAAAAAGTACCCATCGTCATTATGGGATAATCCAGTTTCGCTCCAAGATTGAACAGTATGGATGAGCTCAAGGGAAAGTAGGCACCGAAAGCCGCATTCCCCCATAGATTGAATCTACTTGAAGGTGTCATCTTTCCTTTGCTATCAACATTCGTGAATCCAAGTTCTTCAATGTTTTCAAACGTGACATTCCAATCAGTGTAATAGCCTTCCTTTATATACGCGTTGGCCAAATTGGAGGAGATGATAAACGAAGGAGTCACTCCCAGCTTGGCGTATAACGACACTTTGTTTTTGTTGGGTTGCCCTATACAAAGGCGAACAGGGATGTCCAGGCAGTTCAGGGTTAGTCTTTCTGAACAGTTATCAAAAACGGGTTGATATGCATCACCGTCACAGTCTTGGAAATCACCCATAGCGCTGTAATTGTCCAATTTAGCCCTCATCGGAAGGCTGCTGAAACCTAGGCCTGCCTCGATGGAGATAGGGAAGCCTTCGGCAAGACGTCCGGTGCCATAATAAACGGCCACCTGCTTATCCCATGAGAGCTCCTTCTCCCAGGGTCTATTCAGGCTGTTGTTTGCCAAAAACACACAGCCTATTCCAGCTTCAACACCGATGAAAGGTGACATAGCCACGTGAACCTTCTTTTTTTGGCTAAGCTGGATGTTGACAGCTTTGATAGAGTCAACCTGTTTCTGAAGATTGGCATTCTCTTTTTGCAATTCATTCAATTGTCTGTTCAATTGCTCAAGTTGCTCATTCAACTGGTCTATTTCACTTTGTTTCTCGTCAAGATGATTGCTGAGGGTGGAAATCTGATCAGCGTTGCCTGATTTTTTCAGTTGCTCGTTAAGGTTGTCTATTCTCTTGTTGGCCTTGTTCAATTGATGTTGCAAGTCATTGATACTGTTTTGTTTGTTTTTGTTGTCGGCCTGCAGCTCTTCCACCAACTGATACTTTACCGATTCTATGTAGTCTTGGGCTGCGCCTTTGTAGTATTGCATGTTGATGCTTTTGCCGTCCTTGGTCTTGCCTTTGACCGTTATGAGTTGCTGCGACTGAGCCAACAAAGAGGTGACCATGAGGCTTGTGGCGATGATAAGAAACAATTTTTTCATAGGACTATTGAAGATTTATTTGTTATTCGTGATTGATGTTACGCTTATTGGATGATGAGTTTGCACACTTTCGTGGTGCCGTCGCTTTGGGTAATGCGAGCGACATAAACACCAACCGAAAGGTTAAGGTTAATGGTTGCTTGGTTACCGTTTACAGCCTGCATGTGGAGGCATCGTCCATCCAAAGAATAGATGGCGAGTTGTGCAGGTCCCTCGCTGTCGTTCATAATTATGATGCTGTTGTCACTGCGAGCCGGGTTGGGGTAGATGCACAAACGACCGTTGCTTACATAATAAGAATCGGTTTCCGCCGAACATTCGTCTAAACTGACACGGACCTTGTAATACCCATCTTTCAGATGTCCTCCATTGTAATAGTACTGATTGTTATAGGTCCCTTCTTCAAGATTGGTATACGCCACATCGTCTGTAGAATACAGCCATTGGTATTGGTAGTTTTCATTATTGGGATTAGGATAAACCAGAACCAGGACATAAGTGTCATTACCCTCTTTATGTTCCTTTGCCACGATTTCTTGTAGGTTGTCAATGCAAGGGATTTCCTTGAAGTTAGCTACCAAATTGCGATCGGAAGTCACAATGAAGGAATATGCGGTATCCGTAGAGACCTCAAGGCCGTCTTCAGTCCAATTGACAAAGAAGTAGGCATCTGATGGGGTCGCCGTTAACGTGCATTCGGTGCCATAGTCATACGTACCGGCACCTGTCACCGAGCCAGCGCCATCAGGAGTCACCTCAGCAATGATGTTGTATTGGCGTGCGAAGTTTGCCGTAAAGGAAGCGTTTTCTGTTACCACGAAGGAATAGGTAAGTTCAGAGCTCACAACAACGTTATCGCCATTCATCCAATTACTAAAAGAATAGCCATCATTGGGTATGGCCGTCAGCGTGCAAGTGACGCCGTGAGAATAAATGCCGTTGCCTATAACCCATCCCCCTTCTTCCGGATTGGACATAACTTCGACAACGTACTGGTTTAGCGTGAAAAAGGCCGTATAGACGGCATCGCCCGTTACAGTGAAGGTACGTGTGCTATTGGTGTCGCCATCCTGCCATTGGCTGAAAGAATAACCGACGTAGGCATTGGCGGTGAGGGTGACCGTTGTGCCATAGTTGTAGATTCCCCCTCCGATTACCTCTCCACCAGCAACAGGTTCGGCCTGAACGGTGATGGTATAGGGAATAGGCGTAAAGATAGCCGTATAGGTGGAGTCGCCTGTCACCTCAACAGTGCGTGGGTTTAGCGTTTCACCGTCATCCCAGTGGTCGAAAGAATATCCTGTGTTGGGGTTAGCACTAAGCTCAATCATTGTCCCTTCTGGGTAATCACCTCCACCGTCTACGGTTCCGCCTTCTACGGGTTCAGCCACAACGGTGATAGTATAAACCGTTGGTGGCAATTCTTCGAAGTTGGCCACGAGGGTCATGCTATCGGTCACGATGAAGGTCGCTTCAGCCTGTTCAGAGAACAACTCGCCATTTTCTGTCCATTTGACAAAGGTATAGTTTAGGGCTGGATTGGCGTGTAACCAGCAAGTGTCCCCTTCATTGAAAGTCCATTCGGTCACGTTTTGTTCGCCAACGATAATATAAGCCTCGCCGCCTTCTTCGGGTTCAGCTTGAACAGAAATGGTGTATTGCGTTGGTGGCAATTCTTCGAAGTTGGCCACGAGGGTCATGCTATCGGTCACGATG
>CALEMB010000157.1 GCA_937902805.1 uncultured Bacteroidales bacterium | reverse complement strand
TCAACTTGCATCAGTCGTAAGACGCTGAAGTGACAACCAAAATCAGCAAATTACAAAACAGTCAGGCAAGAAGACAAAAGGAACACTAAAGGTGGGGTAAAGGAACACTAAAGGAAGGGTAAAGGAACACTAAAGGAGGGTGTAGTGTACTGATTTCAGTTGTCAGTTCCCCGCCTAACCTTCGCCTAAGCTACGCCTAAGGTACGCCTAAGCTACAAAAACTGTCAGGCAATAAAAAAACCGCCGTCTATAGATTCCCAAAGGAATGACATAGACGGCAGTTTTTTAGTTCCTGAATATCAGGTTATTGTCACCCACATCCACGATGATGGTCTTCGTCTTATCCACCGACTCGGCCAAGATCATCTTCGAGAGCGAGTTGAGCAACTCACGCTGCATCATGCGCTTCACGGGACGCGCACCGTACTGCGGGTTGTAGCTCTGGCTTGCGATGAAGTCGACGGCGGCATCGGTGATGTCAATCTTGATGTCGTTGGCGGCCAGCATCTTCTGCACGCTGCGGAACTGCATCCTCACGATGTCGGCAATCTGGCTCTCGTCCAAAGGCTTGAACATGATGATGTCGTCGACACGGTTCAGGAACTCAGGCCGCATGAACTGCTTCAGCTGCTCCATCACCTCGTTACGGGTCTTCTCGAAGACCTCTTCGTCGTTGCTGCCATTCAGCAGGGCGAAGTTCTCCTGGATGACGTTGGCGCCGATGTTGGAGGTCATGATGACGATGGTGTTCTTGAAGTCCACTGTACGGCCCTTGTTGTCGGTCAGACGGCCGTCGTCAAGCACCTGCAACAGGATGTTGAACACATCGGGGTGTGCCTTCTCGATTTCATCCAACAGGATGACGGAATACGGCTTGCGACGCACAGCCTCAGTCAGCTGACCACTCTCTTCGTAGCCCACATATCCTGGAGGCGCTCCGATGAGTCGCGACACCGTGTGACGCTCCTGATACTCCGACATGTCGATACGCACCATGGCGTTCTCGTCGTCGAACAGGAACTCAGCCAAAGCCTTGGCCAGCTCGGTCTTACCCACGCCCGTGGTACCCATGAAGATGAAGGAACCGATAGGACGTTTGGCATCCTGCAAGCCTGCGCGGCTACGCCTAATGGCATCGCTCACGGCGGTGATGGCCTCATCTTGACCCACCACACGCTTGTGCAGTTCGTCTTCGAGGTGCAAGAGCTTCTCGCGCTCACTCTGCATCATCTTGTTGACCGGGATACCCGTCCAACGAGACACAATTTCAGCCACATCGTCGGAGCCGACTTCCTCATCTACCAGCGGGTGGTCGCCTTGCGCCTGCAAAAGGTCAGCCTTGGCCTTCTCGATAGCGGCCTCAGCCTCGCGGATCTTACCATAACGCAACTCAGCCACACGGCCATAGTCGCCGTCGCGCTCGGCCACCTCGGCTTGGTGCTTGTAGGTCTCGATGTTGTTTTTCTCCTTTTGGATGAGTTCAACATAATGCTTTTCAGTCTCCCACTTGGCCTTGATGGCGGTGCGCTTGTCGTTGAGTTCGGCCAACTCCTTCCCTATCTCCTCCACCTTCTTGGTGTCGTTTTCGCGTTTAATGGCCTCGCGCTCGATTTCCAACTGGCGGATGGCGCGTTCCACATCCTCAAGTTCCTCGGGCACCGAGTCGATTTGCAGACGCAGACGCGAGGCGGCCTCATCGATCAGGTCGATGGCCTTGTCGGGCAGGAAACGGTCGCTGATGTAACGCACCGACAACTGCACGGCAGCAATGATAGCCTCGTCCAAGATACGGATGTGGTGGTGGGTCTCGTAGCGTTCCTTCAAGCCACGGAGGATGCTGATGGCCGAAGCCTCGTCAGGTTCGTCGACCATGACCTTCTGGAAACGACGCTCCAACGCCTTATCCTTCTCGAAATACTGCTGGTATTCCTTCAAAGTGGTGGCACCGATAGCACGGAGTTCACCACGCGACAGGGCCGGCTTCAGGATGTTGGCCGCATCCATCGCGCCTTCGCCTCCGCCCGCACCGACCAAGGTGTGGATCTCATCGATGAACAGGATGACTTCTCCGTCGCTGTCCACAACCTCCTTGACGACGTTCTTCAGACGTTCCTCAAACTCGCCCTTGTATTTGGCGCCGGCGAGCAATGCACCCATATCCAAACTGAACACGGTTTTGCTCTTCAGGTTCTCGGGCACGTCGCGGTTGACGATACGCTGGGCCAAGCCCTCCACGATGGCGGTCTTACCCACACCCGGTTCACCTATTAATATAGGGTTGTTCTTGGTGCGTCGGCTCAAGATTTGCAGCACACGACGGATTTCTTCGTCACGGCCAATCACAGGGTCGAGCTTGCCCTGTTGGGCGAGTTCGTTCAGGTTCTTGGCGAAACGGTTCAGCGAGTCGTAGTTCTGTTCGGCATCCTGCGAGTCGACCTTCTTGCCCTTGCGGAACTGCTTGATGGCAGTCTCAAGGTCGCCTTTATTAACGCCTTGTTCCTTCAACATCTGCGAGGCAGTGCTGTTGCTCTCGAAGACAGCCAGCAACAGGTGCTCGATAGAAACATACTCGTCGCCCATCTTCTTGGCTTGCGCCAAGGCATCGTTGAAGATCTTGCTGACTTCGGAAGAGTAATACAGTTCGGTACCGCTGCTGCGCGGTTGAGAGTTAATGGCCTGGTCAAGGGAATCATTGAGGCGGTTCAGGTTGACGCCTAGCTTCTTCATCAGATTGGGCACCAAGTAATCGTCGCTCAGCAACATACCCTTCAGCAGGTGTATAGCCTCCACGGTTTGGCTCTGGTGCGATTGTGCAATCTCCTGCGCCTTCCCGATGGCTTCCTGTGACTTGATTGTGAATTGGTTGATGTTCATATTTCTTTTCTCCTTTCTTTCGTTTTGACTTCAAGACTGCGGGACTGCAGGTCATCAAGGAAAGGTCCCTGAGCTTGTCGAAGGGCCGTCTCGCAGACTCGGGTTATGGGTCATCAAAATCCCAACCAAATTCAAAGCTTTGAAAAAAAAGGCATGATTTATGACAAAATGTCACTAAATCAAAGGGTTAAGGAATAGATTTACGACAAAATGGCAAGTTGACGAAACCGCTTTGCTCTTTCATCAATTGTCTTCAAATGACTCTGCTGCCATGCTATACCCCGTCCCTTCTTCGTAACCGGAATAAGGAACCATGGGTATTGACGGCGTATCATCATCAAGGTCGGAGGTTTTGTTTTTCTTGAAATTCTCTGCTTGCTCAAAGATGGCCCTAAAGACTTCGTCGCGGGTCGCAGGCGGGTATTTGTGTTTGGCAAGGGTGAGAATAATCTGCACTTTCAATTGCGCTTTGATGTCAGCTTTCTTGTCCCAGTCGATGTATTGGGTTTTGTCGTCCACCACTTCTTTCACATCTTTGGCAAGGGCAATGTATTGTTCCTCAGTGTATTCATCGAGGAAGCCATACTGCTCGGCAACGGATTTCAAGATGTCGTAGAAGGCTTTCACCTCGATGTCGGGAATGCCATCGGGCAATTTGTTCTCTTTCTTGATTTCCTCAAACAAGTCAGCCAACTGCTTGGCCACTTCCGTGACAATCTCGTCTGCCAACACGATATCATCGGAGCGGTCGTTGTATTTGTCGATGATGCCTTTCAAACGGTCGGTGAAACTAACGGCCTTGACCTTGTTCACTCGCTTCACGCTATCGATAACACGCTTAAGCAGTTGCTCCATCAGCTTGACTTTCGTGTTCTGATAAGGCAAGCGCTTCAGCTTTTCCATATATTGGGTCGCTAGCAAGTCGATTTGCTCTGTGTCGTTGAGGCGCATCGTGTTGATGGCCACGACCTCCTCGGAGATGAGTGCCTCATTGACCAACTTCAACACATGCCTATTCATTTGTGTTGCGTCTGGCGATTCTCCCGTCGTGGTCTTGTAGATGACCGACCGAACGCCCGTGAAGAAATGGACATCGTTGATTTCATTTTTAGTGATGCGCTCATCGTTGTTGCACATGTTGTAGGCCGACTTCATGATGTTGGTGTGCTTCATAAAGCGTTTCTCCAACTCCTCCGTCTGCTGTATGCGCTCAGCTGCCACTTGCAAGGCATCCAGTTGCTCCAATGGCGTTCCTGTGAAGAACTTGGAATAGTCGAAGCCGTGGAACATACGCCCCAACAAATCAAGTTCGTCCTTGAACAACTTGACGGCATTGTCGATGGTCTCCACGGGAGTCTCGTTTTGTCCTCCATTGGCGTATTTCTTCATCGCTTGGTTGAACTTCTTCTTGATGCCTAAATAATCCACGATGAGTCCTTTGTCCTTGCCGGGATAGTTGCGGTTCACGCGGCTGACGGTCTGAATCAGCGTGTGCATTTGCAAAGGCTTGTAACAATACATGGTGTCCAGACAAGGTACGTCGAAACCCGTGATCCACATATCGACCACGATGGCAATCTTGAAGTTCGACTTCTCCTCCTTGAATTGCAGGTCGAGTTTTTTTCTATCCTCATCAGTGCCCAGAAGATTATAAAGCTCAGGGTCGTCATCTTTCTGTCGGATGAAGACCATCTTAATCTTCTCCATGGGCTTGATCTTCTCGGCCTCCTCTCTTGTGAGTTCCTCGCCGTCGCCACACACTCTCACTTCGACCCATTCGGGACGCATAGCGATGATTTCCTTGTAGATGGCATAGCCGATTTCCCTTGTGGCACAAACAATCATAGCCTTGCCTTTGACGGTGCCGCCTTCCTCCACACGGCGTTCATAGTGATGGATGAAGTCGTCGGCCAGCCGATGGATGAGGTCGGGGCTGTTGAGCAGGATGCTCATCTGGGTCATGGCCCGCTTGCTCTCCTCGATTTGGTACTCGGTGGCACCTTCTTCGGCACATTGGTCGTAGTAGGCTTCAATCTGCTTGATGAGTTCGCTGTCGGCAAACACATGCGAGGCACGGCCTTCGTACATGATGGTCTTGGTGATGCCATCGTTGACGGCCTCAATCATGGAGTATTCGTCCACTATGCCGCCAAAGACCTCCAAGGTTGGGTCGATGGGCGTGCCGGTAAAGCCGACGTAGGTGGCATTGGGCAACGAGTCTCGTAAGTATTTGGCAAAGCCGTATGAACGCCTCACACCTCTGTCGGTAATCTCGACTTTTTCCTCAATGCCCGTCTGCGAACGATGGGCTTCGTCGCTGATGCAGATGATGTTGGCACGGTTGGAAAGCAGGTTGATGTCCTTGGAAAACTTCTGTATGGTGGTGAGAAACACGCCGCCACTGGTGCGCCCTTGCAGCTTGTCTTTCAAGTCCTCGCGGCTTTCCACCTGCTCGATCACGCTATCGCCGACAAACTGCTTGGCGTTGAGCAACAGACGAGAGAGTTGGTCGTCGAGGTCGGTGCGGTCGGTGATGAGGATGATGGTGGGGCTGCACAAGGCCTTGCTCTTCATCAACAGGCGCGAGAGGAAGAGCATGGTGAGCGACTTGCCGCAACCCGTGGCGCCGAAATAGGTGCCGCCTTTGCCATCACCACCCGCGTTGAGCTTGCTGTGGTTAAGGATGTTCTGATAGAGCGATCGGGCAGCAAAATATTGTGGATAACGGCAGATGAACTTACGCTCATCCTTCGAGGTGTCGGGAAAATAGACGAAGTTGTGGATGACGTCGATGAGGCGGTCCTTGCGAAACAGGCCGGCAATCATCGTCTTGAGCGATGAAATGCCGCTGTCGGCCTTGTCCTTGGCATTAACCTTGCGCCAGGCATAGAAAAACTCGTATGGCGTGTAAAGCGTGCCGAACTTGTTGTTCACCCCGTCGGAGATGACGATGAATGCCGTGTATTTGAACAAGGCTGGAATATCGCGGCGGTAGCGGATGGTGAGTTGCTTGTAGGCATCCTCAATGGTCGTGTTCTGTTTGAGCGCGTTCTTGAACTCGAACACCACCACGGGCAGACCATTGACGAAAACAATGGCATCGGGGATGCGGTGTTGGTTGCCGATGATGTCGAACTGGTTGACGACTTTGAAGAGGTTATGTTTCTGGTTCGGCTCATCGAAGGCGATGGGATAGATATAGAGGTTCTGTTTGGAGGGGTCTTCCCGTTTCAGCGAAAAGCCGTCCATGAGCAGGTGGATGGTGTGTTTGTTTTCGTCATAGAGCGAACCACCGGTTTGCTGCATGATGACGCGGATGGCAGCCTCCACCTCTTGGTCGGTGATGCCGTCGTTCTTGTAGCGGTTGTGCAGGTATTCCGCCAAGTCGCCGCGCAGCACCACCTCATCGAGGTTGCGCACGATGTCCTCACCTTTCATATACTCATAACCTTGCTCTTTCAGCAGGGCGATGATGGACTGTTCCAATTGGCTTTCGTTGAAGTAGGACATGGGGTGTTCTCCTTTCAGTTTTTGAACAACAAATACACAAAAGAATAGGATTGTTTAGCCAAATCTCCTGTGGCTTCTGCCGCTTTAATATTGTTTTCAGCCCGTTGGATGGCATCATCCAATTTGCCGTTTTCGCACAACTTAACGACCCATCCTGAATCTTTTACACATTCTTCACTCTTCAATACCTTAAGAAACGACTTCCCGTCTGTGTTCTGGAAATACGGCATCATATAAGGCGACAATAACCTTTGCATGGTTCGTCCACAGGTTTTGACCAATTGGGTTCGGTTTTCAAAATGAAGCAAAAACCAATACTCGATACTTGGCATACTAGGGCATAACACAACACTTCCATTGGCAATTTCTTGTTTTAGATTCTTTTCAAATGTTTGGTGCTTTTGTTGATTAGTTTCATTACTAAAGACCGTATCCAAATCGAAGACACAAAAGACTTTTGCTCCAGCATTGTTTTTAATGATATCCTTGATTCGTTTCGGAAATATTTCCGTATAACTGGATTCGTTGCCAAAATACTTTGGAAAGATGTTGAACTTATAGTCTGTAACGTCATTGATATGGGTAAAGTAATAGCGTTCCGTGTTGGTTCCTCCACTAATGAGGAATGGATACAGCGGTCCCATGTCCCTAGTTCCGTCGCCTTCTACAAGAGAGGAAGAAGATACCGCCTCAAAATACTGAGGTTGTTCAACGACTTCTGCTAATTCTCTTTTTTCCATTACATTACTTCATTGTCGCGCCAAACCTCTTATTACGATAAGCCTCCCTTATCGATGATAGGCGATTGACACCTCTAAAGTCGGAAAGCTTATACAAATCCGTCACACCAGCTTTGTCCTTTTCTGTAAACCAAACGGAGTCTTTTCTGATGAGGTCGTCCACCAAATCCAGTAAGCCATCATTATGTGTGGTGACAAGGAGCTGAGACCTCGAATGAGTTTTCAAGTATTCATAAAGCATCTTTTCCAGCAATTTTGGGTGCTGCGAAGTCTCTATCTCATCGATGGGCAGAAAGGCGTTACTGACAAGTGCTTCGTACAAGACCGTCTCTATTCCAAATGTCCGCAAGGTTCCTGTTGACTCATCACCTCTGCTCATCTGATAAGCCTCTTGCCCGTTTTCATTTTCAACAGTATGCTCAAAACTGGTATGCAATAGAGGAATAGTTTTCTCCTTTTTGATTCGTTCCCTTTCATCTTTCGGGATACTCTCGTCAGAAGTCCTGAACTTTACCTCTTCGTCTGATATGGGCCTATATACAATATCCGAAGATATATTTGTAATGTTGAAATCTGCTTCGTGAAGGAAACTAACGAGATACCAAGTTAAGTCATTGTTCTCTGCCGTTTTCCGCTGCGCATAGTCCGTAAGATAAGTGGTTGGGAATACGGCAGGCATTGTCTGCTCTTTCATCCAATTCTTGGCTGCATCAATCAAAGGCAAACTTGCATTCACCTGATTGCGAGCCACAAAGAACGAAAGATTCTTCAGACAATAACCATTGATCAGCTCCTTCGCAGAAGCACTGATTTTATCTCCTTTCGGATTGATCTCCACCACAGATTGTCCATCCACCAGTTTTCTTTCAAAGAGCATGGTAGGCTGGACACTCTTATAATACGAAAGCTTTTCCAAATACACCTGGTTCCTATCCAGTTCCAACTGATACCAATATTTTACATTGCCTACAAAGAACACCAGTTCGAAACAGGATGGCTCGCTTGGTGTTGAAGCGTCAAGTTTGAAAGGGATAACCCCAGTTGGCTCATCCATGCCCTCTGGCTTATAGCTCCAGAAGCGAGGCAGAAAATCAAAAGCATAGAGCAAATTCGACTTTCCAGACGCATTGTAGCCATATAGAACGCCAAAGCGAAGCAATCGCGTATTTTCGCTTATCTTTACCACCTGACTATCTTCTGCAAACTTATCGTTTGAGGCCAAAAAACTGAATGTGACTTCATTCTTAAATGAAAGAACATTCTTTATTTTCAGTTCCTGTATCATGTCGTTTTTTCCTTCTTAAACGCTGCAAATATAGAATAAAATCAGCAACAAATGTATTTTATTTTCGAAATTTGATGATTTTGCGCAAATTTTAGAAATAAAACATCTTTTCTTTGGCTTTCTTCATGGTGATTGGATGGCTCTCAACACTTATTGATGATTTGAAATACTAATGCAAGTATTGCAACAACTAAAGAGATTGATGCGATCCAGACCGCTATTTTGCTTCTTTTATTGCTTTCAATACTTGTCTTTACAAGTTCATCCTGCTTATTCTTTCTTTCCTGTTCTATTTTATAACCACCGTCAAGGATAAACTTTTTTCCTGTGTGAGTGATATTAGGAATACTAACACCTTCAACATCAACCATTTCAATATACCCATCCTGCATTAAAACATCCTTTAGACTGGCGACTTCCCAAGGCTCCATGTTTTCATCTTTAAATAATACGGAGCATAAAAACTCAAAGGTTAGAATTTTGTTATCTGTTCCAGTCTCATATCTTTTGGGAAGGCGAGACATTAGGCCATTCAGTATTTTATCTAGTTTTTCTCTTTGCGTCATAATTATTATTTGTAATAAAGCTGTCTATTTTATGAATTGGTATTGTTACTTAAACAGCCCTTCTATTCTGTTTTTCTATTGCTGTCTTTTCCAAACAAACCCTTGAATTCTAACATCATCTAATATTGCTGTTGTTTCTCCAATTGATGAAATCAGTTGACTATCCAAATAGTCATTATTAGTTTTCTCACAAATCGCATGATTCACAATACTAGTATAAGTATATGATAAATCATTGTTTCTAACTAATTCTGCCAATTCGGGTTTATCTTCGTCAATCATCAGTTCCAAAGCTATTCCATTTGAATCTTTATCGTATTGTATACCTTTTATCTCAACATCATTATTGATTGCCCTACGTTGGAAAAATAGCATTCCATCTTGTTTAATATGTGATGAATTCATTGGAGTAGGAGAATCCGCCCCATGAGTATGGATAAATACAACTTGTTTTTCCAACCATTCATTAAAACCATTTTTATCAACCGAAATATCACCAAATGAATGTATCCATTCATTTAAATCGTCAACATGCCCCATAAAACTTATAGAAACAAGTCTGTTATCCATATTCCATGATAATGAGAATGAATATATGCTGTTTCTCCCTTTTTCAGAAAGCTTACCCACTAAAAATCTTATCGCATTTACAGTTATATTGACATTTTTTGATACGTTTTCTCCACCATGGTAAATTTGAGGAATATTATAATAGTTGTCTTCACAAGTACAAAAAGCACATTTCGGATAATCGATAATACCACCCATTCTTCTAATTGCTTTTGCAATGTTAATTGTCTCAAATTCAACAGCTTCTATTTTTCCATCATATGTTGTCATAATATCCGAAGAGCAAAATGAAAAATCTGTATCACATTCAAATTTCTCATGACACGATACATATAGTCTCACACCATTACCTTTATTAATGGAATATGGCACATATTTCTCTATTCTCGCTACATTTTCTTCATTTTTTTGCTTTTGGATTTGCGGCACATCCATCCCAAAATATCTATAAATATCATAGTTATTCTTTAAATAATTAGTTATAAGACTTTTCCATGTGGATAGTTGTATGTTCCCATCAAGTCTAAATAGTTTAGTATATTTTGCGTTATGTCCCACTTGGTTGATGGGTTTTTCTATTCTCTCACAGATTGCATCGAGGTCGTATTGTCTAATAGCTCCATCAAAATGATCGAATACACCATTGTTGGAATCATAAATAGAATGCATATAACGACAAGCAAATTGTTCGGAATCAAGTGTTGGAGCGTCTGAATCAGTCACCTCCTCCATTTCAAATTGGTATTTCCCGTCTTTATTCTGCCAAACAAATTCAGTCTTATCCACTTGATTATATAGCTTTTCTATTTCTGATGATTTATAACAAGTTACTTCCGTTGGTATTTGGGATATATCATCGTCGTATTTTGGCCCAAACCAATACTCGAACTCTAAACTCTTAATGTAAGACGGACTATATCCAACAAAATCTTCATCAATTCTAACTTTAATTGTTTGATTTGTTGTAAATAGTTTGAATAATTCATCAAGAAACTCAGAATTGAAATTATTATACCTTGAAAAAGACTTCCTAAAATAGGGATGAAGCATAATTGCAATGTTCGATGTCTTGCTTGCAAAAACCCCTTGACCTTTATAATCAAAAGCATCAAACAAATCCTTCAACATGATTAAACCATCTTTGTCTTTTTTCCCATTTAACAATGGAAAAGTTCTATCAACAATGCTGGGATACCCAAACATAACCAACCCATTGCAAAAGAATTTACCTTTGTCACAATCAATGCCAAATTGATTTAGTTCTTTCAGAAAAGCAGAATGATACTGGTTAATACGCTCAAACATTTGGCTTTTAAGAAAACTAATACGCATCTTATTAAGGTATTCTGATTCAGAATTGTTTTCAGGAATAAAAGTATGGCCAATTACATAAGAAAGCTCATGGGAAACATACAGGCCTGTTATTTTAGTCCAACCAACAAACCTATGAATATCGTGAGAAAGATTTGATGGAACCCCTTCCGAACCTTTCCAAACCATATCAAATAAAGCACCAATCGCAATCTTTACACCCGTTTTAGAGATTCCATCCGTCGAATATACTCCCGATAATGTTAGCATATTTAGTTTCTATTATCATTTCCCCATCCTCGCCAATAGCAAAGACTGTAATTCAGTTAATTTCTCGTTCTCTTTATATAGTACAATTAGATTATCAAGTATCGGCACAAACATGGCCTTTTTCTCTTTATCATCAAAAATAAACATTGGTTGTTGTGCTATCAATTCTTGACTAAGGTTTTCCTGCGCTCCACCATTAGCTAATTTTTTAATTTCTTCTTGGTTAGCCAAAAGATGGAAGAATAAATATGCAGCATCTTCCTTGCTGTAACAAAGCATATTACAACATGCTTGATTTGTCGTTGTGTCACAATCCAAATATGCAACTTGTGCTGCAGTGGCACCATACATTGCCATCACAACAGCTCCACGAGGAATAATCTTCGCAGAACTATTTTCTAATCCTGCTTGACTGATGTATTCTTCAACACTAATAATGATGTTATTATGTACCTCGCCTGATTTCAACCAAGGATAATCTTTATCGTCCCAAAATTCATTGTGACTTCTACTTGGTGTACCACCAGATTTCATCTCTTTACAATACTCTCCAATCATCCCCATTCTCCACCCCTCCGGCAGATTCTCCTTGTCAATCCCGTCCACGAACATCTTGCGGTACAAGGCCTGCGCGGTCTCTTCCAAACGGGCAATCATCTGCTCGTTGAGGCAGATGCGGCGGCTCAGCGTTTCGTACTCTTCCACGATTTCACGCTGGCGGGCAATGGAAGGGATGGGGAGGCGCACCTCACATAATTCGTCCCAATCGAACACCTCTCGCGCACTTCCGTGGGAATGGAAACGGGCATAGCGGTCAAACTCAGGACGGCGGAACCACATCATCAGGTATTCGGGCAACAATGCTTCTTTGTCATTTACATCAAAAATGGTGTAGGCTTGCGAAATGATGGCAGAATCGTCACCTTTATTTAATGCAATCGTTATTTTATCTCCATTGCGCGAAGTGACAGGGACGTAGGCAAACTGCATTGGCCGAACAATCTTATATACCGACATATCCGTTCCAATAGTATTGGCAATGGAAGGAATGAATTTCTTCTCAATACTCAACCCAAGCAAGTTCGTCACCTTCAACTCGCTGTTGCGGACGTTCACCTCTCTGATATAGTCGCCTAAACGCTGGTATTCCATGACTTAGTCCTCCTGCTCGTAATAGTATGAATAATCAATGCCCTTCATGAAGATTTCACGGTCGTCGATGCGGTCGGTCAAGGCCTGCTGCAAGAGGGCTTTGATACGTGAGGCATCCGTCACGCTGCGGTGCATGGCATCCAGATAGTCTTTCTTGTCTATCTTGCTCCAGTCCACGCATTTCTTCAGCGACTGCTTGAATATCAGATCGAGCCAGATGCGCGTGGAACGTCCGTTGCCTTCCATAAAAGGATGCGCCACGTTCATCTCCACGTATTTGTCCACAATCTCTTCGAAAGTCGTTTGCGGCATCTGCTCGATGGTCACTAAGTTTTGCATCAGGTATTCAGCACGACAAAAAACGGTGCCGCCTTTCGAGATGGTCTTGGTGCGTATTTTTCCCGCAAAGTCGTAAAGACCTCCGAAGATATAGGCATGTATCTGTTGCAGACATTCAACGGTGCCTGGTTTCATGCCGTCAAGAATGCCACTTTCAATTAAGGTATATGCTTTCTTTTTGCTTTGTCCGTCGATGGTGTTGTCGCTATATACAAACCAGTTGAGAAAAGCGTTCGCACGGTTGTTGGGGTAGTGTTGAGCCAAGGTCTGCACACATCCGGCATCTAACGCATCGGCATTGCGCTGCTTGCCGTCGGGAGCCATAAATTTGAAGTCGTGAGTGACACTCACGAGTTGAATGCCTTCCCCTGTCAATTTCTTTTTCAGCCAACGCCAATAGTTACCGGCTTTCTTGTAGTCCTCTTCGTCGTTGATGGCCCTAACAATATCTGTGGCAGAGAACCACCATTTGGTGTTCTCCTCGTCCCAGACGGCACGAACCTCATAGTCGTTATAGAAACGTATGGATTTCTTGCTCATAGTGTGTACCCTAACTTTTCAAAGAGGTTCTTCAGTTCCTGCTTGCTCTCTTCCTCCTGCCGCATCAAGTCGTGCATCTCGGCTTGCAACTCTTTCATCTTCGTGTCGAAGTCGATTTGCTCGTCGCGGTTGACAAACTCGATGTACTTGCTCGGCACCAACGAATAGCCTTTTTCCGCTATGGTCTGCATCTTTACCGACTGACAGAATTCCGGTGTGTCCTTATAGGTTTGTTCGTAGCCTTCCTGCTGCCAGTTGTGGTAGGTGCGGGTCACGGTGTCGCGTGTCTCAGGGTCCAGCTCGATATATTTCTTCTCAAACGGAATACCCATCTGCCGTAAGTCCATAAACAGCACTTCGCCCTCGCGGTCGCGGTAATGCATCTCCACACCGTTTTTCTTCACCACACGCGCTTTCTTGTTGTTGTTCAAGATCCACAGCGTCACGCTGATATCGGTGGAATAAAACAGGTTTCTCGGCAGGATGAGGATGGCTTCCACCTTGTCGTTCTCGATGAGTTTGCGACGGATGGCCAACTCGGTGCCATCGGCACTCAAAGCCCCGTTGGCCAACAGGAAACCCGCCACACCGTTGGTGGAGAGTTTGGAAAGGATGTTCAAAATCCAGCCGTAGTTGGCGTTCGAGGTGGGCGGCAGTTCGTAGCCACTCCAGCGGGCATCGTTGGTGAGTTGGTTCTCTTCACGCCAGTCCTTTTGGTTGAAAGGAGGATTAGCCATGATGTAGTCGGCTTTCAGGTCTTTGTGCTGGTCGTTGTGGAAAGTGTCGCCTTGCTTGATGTCAGCCGAAATGCCACGGATAGCGAGGTTCATGCGGGCCAGCTTGAAGGTGGTGTTGGTGTTTTCCTGGCCATAAACGCTCACGTTCTTCTGGTTGCCATGGTGGGCCTTCACAAATTTCATCGACTGCACAAACATACCACCAGAACCACAACAGGGGTCATATATCTTGCCATCATACGGCTCAATGAGCTCAGCAATGAGGTTGACAATGGATTTTGGCGTGTAATATTCTCCCTTACCCTTACCTTCTGCAATAGCGAACTTACCCAAGAAATACTCATAAACACGTCCAATTAAATCATTCTCCGAGTCTTTGACGGTATCCAGCTTGTTGATTTCGTCGAGTAGCGAGGCAAACTTGGTCTTGTCCAAACCGAGGTTGGAGTAGTAGTTGCTCGGCAATGCGCCGGCCAGTTGCTTGTTCATCTTCTCGATGTTGGTGAGTGCGTCATCGATGATTTGGAAGATGTTGGACTGCTTGGCGTTCTCCATGATGTAGGTCCAGCGGCATTCTGGCGTCAAGTAAAACACATTCTCCGCCGTATAGAACTCCACTTGGTCGATATATTCCTTCAGCCCTTGTTCAACGAGTTCCTGCTTGCGTTGCTCAAAACGGTCGCCAGCATATTTGAGAAAGATAAGGCTCAATACTACATGCTTATATTCGGCAGGTTCCACGGCACCGCGCAGTTTGTTGCACGACTCCCAGAGGGCCGCCTCCATAGTTTTCTCTTGCTTTTTATTGGGTTTGGTTTGTTTTGCCATAATGCTATTGCTCTATCGGTTCGTCTCTAGTCTTAGCGTAACAGAGTTTTGCAAAGATACAAAAATTACTATTTGCGAACTACTTTTTCCCTACCTTTGCCCCGAAAAACCCGACTTCCATGGAAAACAAAATACAGAACAAAGCGCAAATCGACGAAATACAGACTGAGTCTCAGACCGAAATACAACCAAAGACCCACCTCGAAGTCAAGACCCACAAGTGCCTCAACTGCGGCACTGAGTTCGAGGGGAAGTTCTGTCCTGAATGCGGACAAAGCGCCGATACGGGACGCTTCACCATGCGCTTCATTTTCGAGAACCTCATTGCTGCCTTCACGAGCAAAGACGGTGGTATCTGGTTCACGTTAAAGAACCTGTTCTCACGACCCGGTGCAATGGTAGTGGAGTTGCTCAACGGAAAGCGCAGAAGCTACTTCTCCCCCTTCCCTATGCTGTTTTTCGCCTTGACGGTCTATATCTTGCTGTTTACCTTCACAGGCAGTCGCGGCGATATTCAAGAGATAGAGCAAAAAATCAAGGACTCCGAAATAACAATCGAAAGCGATTTGGATGAGAAAACCCAAATGGCCCTCGCACGCTTCAATGACATAAAAAAGTTGGTTGGCAAGGGGGTTAAGATATACTATACCCGTTACACCACCGTAACCATGCTAACGATTCCCCTTTTCCTTTTCGCCACCAGGGCATGGTACGGAAAAAGCAACAGAAAACGCTATTATCGAGCAGAATATTTGGTCGCCATCGCCTATGCGATGGTCATGGTGGTTCTCTACCGATGTCTGACCAGCCTGGTATATCCCCTCTCACAAAACGTCGCTGGTACCATGACCGACTTCATCCCCCTTGTCACCATTGCGGCCTTTACCGCTTGCTTCCGAAGGATGATGGGGTTCAGCATCGCCAAAACCGCTTGGAGAAGCCTATTGGCGTTGGTGTTGTATTACATGGTTTTAGGAATCCTTCTACTTATAATATGCATTGGCATATACTTCTATCTCATCAAAAACAATATTGCGGGAGGAATATGACTAGAGCCGATACTCAGAATGGATTATAGTTCCTTTACTTCGCCCGCCAGAAACTACGTGTGAAGAGCAGTAAAATCGTGAAGATTTCAAGACGGCCCACCAGCATGTCGAACGAGAGCAGCCATTTGGCGGCAACGGGGATGGCATCGAAATTGCCACTCGGTCCCGTGATGCCAGAACCAGGACCATAATTGCTGAAACAGGTCAGGAAGGAGATGGCGCCCTCCTCAAGGCTCATGCCAAAGGCCGATAGCATCACCACGTTGACCATAAAGACGATGATGAACAGCGAGAAAAACGACAACACGCGCTTCAGGCTGAGGTCTTCCACAATCTGCCCCGAGATTTTGATGGTGTACATGCTCGACGAGTGAATCAACTCGTTAACGGTCTTCTTGATGTATTTGAGCAACACGATAACACGCACCATCTTGATACCGCCGCTGGTGGATCCAGCACAACCGCCTACCACCATCAGCACAACGGTAGGGATAAGGAAAAGCCGGCCCCAAAGGTCGTAGTCATAGTTGCTGCTCTGGAAGCCCGTGTTCGACAGCAAGGCAATGACATGGAACAACGAGATGCGGACCCTATCCCACCACGTCTGGGGATGCGACGCCAGTTGCTCCTCCGTGATGTTGTTAAAATGCGGGGCGAAGTAGAAACGAAACATGAACAGCAAGGCAAAGCCGAGGATGGCCAACAGATACCAACGCACTTCCTCGTTGCGTTTGATGACATCAAAACGACGGTTGAACAGGAAATGGTACATCGCGAAGTTGATGCCCGAGAGCAACATGAACAAGCAGCACACCCATTCGACATAGTTGGACTGGAAATAGCCGATACTGGCCTGATGCGTGCTGAAACCACCAGTGGCTATCGTCGTCATGGCATGGCACACTGCATCGAAGGTGTTCATAGGACCCAAGCGGTAGGCAACGGTGCACAGCAATGTCAAGAAGATGTAGATAATCCAAAGCAAACGTGAGGTTGCACCCATGGTAGGAGCCAGTTTCTCCACGCTTAAGCCTGGTGCCTCGGCAGCAAACAACGACATCTTCTTTGAGCCTTTGGCCACCGATGGAATGAAGGCCAAGGTGAACACCACGACACCCAAGCCGCCCAGCCATTGCATCAGGCTGCGCCAAAAGAGAATGCCATGCGGCTGCCGGTCGATATTGTCAAGGATAGTAGCACCCGTGGTGGAAAAGCCCGACATGGTCTCAAAAAAGGCATCCGTGACATTGTCGACCGTGCCATACATGAGGAAGGGCAGCATCCCGAAAAACGAGAACAGCACCCACGACAAAGCCACCACGAAGAAGGTGTCACGGATTTGCAGGGTGCCATACTTGCTCATCTTGCCAATGCTGTAGAGCAACAAGCCTATAGCACCCGTCAGACCTGCCGTCAAAAGGAAATAATGTGCATCGCCCTCCCCCACCATGCGCTGATAGTATAATGCCACCGCCGCCGTCAGCAGAAGCGCTGCCGCCTCAATCAGTAACAGAACACCAAACAGCTTGCTTTTCATGATCAATTATCAATTGCCAATTCCCTTTCGCTCATAGATCCCCTCTCACCCATTCGCCCACGTCGGGATGACATAAGCGAAGCAACTCTAAACTCTAAACTCTAAACTCTAAACTCTAAACTAACTCCAGGGCTGTGCCCAACCGTCGCCGTAATCGAAATCGTCGTCTTCGTCCTCGTCCTTTTCCTTATAGGAATGGTCGTCGTAAGGCTTCAGCCAATTCCTGAACTTATAGGAGGGTATCGCCGTAATCTCTCCGTCGGCCATGGGCGAAATGGCGATATCGATTTCATCTGCAGCCAGTTCCTTCAGCCAATGTCCCAACTCCGAGAAGCCCATGTCGGTCACTGTGTAGCCTTCCCAATCGCCTTGGGCCGCCATTTGCGCCAACTCCTCTGACTCCCACAATGGGATATAAGGCTCGCCGTCGCCGTCTTCCAGCATGGCGAAGAAAACTTCCTTGGCTTCAAGCAGCCATACCTTCCTTGTCTCCAAGATGGCCTTCAAAAAAAGCTCCAACTTTTCCATAATCAACGTTTCTTTTGTTGTTGCTGCAACTTGGCCTGCTGCTTCTGGGCCTCTTCGAGACGCTTCATGAAACCGGATTTCTTCTGAGGCTTCTTCTTGTTTTCCTCGATGGTAGCACGCACCTTGTCCTCGTCGATCATCTTGCGGAAGACAAACATCTGGATGAAGGTGATGATGTTGACCAACATATAGTAGTAGCTCAAGCCAGCCGAGTAGTTGTTGAAGATACCGAAGAACATGATAGGCATGAGATACATCATCCACTTCATGGGCTTCATCTGCGGGTTACTCGAGTAGTCCATCTGCTTGTTGTTCACGTAGGTGTAGATGAAAGTGGTGATGGTCATCAACAAGGTGAACAAGCTGATATGGTCCATGCCGAGGAACGGTGAGAACTCGATGATACTATCATAGGTCGAGAGGTCTTCTGCCCAAAGGAAAGGCTGCTGACGCAACTCGATACTTGCCGGGAAGAAGCGGAAGATAGCGATAAGGATGGGGAACTGCAGCAAGGCAGGCAAACATCCCGAAGCGGGGCTTACGCCAGCTTGTCGCTGCAAGTTCAACACGGCTTGCTGTTTCTTCATGGCATCCTCTTCCTTGGGGTATTTCGCGTTGATGGCCTCCATTTCGGGTTTCAACACACGGGTGATGGCTGTCGATTTGTAGGACTTGAATGCCAAGGGGAAGAGCAAAGTCTTGATGAGGATGGTCAAAATCAAAATCACGATGCCGTAGTTCCAGCCATAGCTGCTCAGCCAGTTGAACACCGCAATGACACCGTAGTTGATCCAACGGATGAGGAAGAAGTTACCCAAGTTGATTTGGTCTTGCAGGCCAATGCCATAGCTGCGCAGGGTCTTGAAATGGTTGGGACCGAAATAGAGCTGCATCGGGATGACGTTGGTTTCGGCATTGATGTCGTACGGCACTTCGATATTGGCCGCCATCGACTTGAAGTAACGGGGATTCTCCGACTTGCGCGTTATCATCGCCATCTTGGCGTTCTCAAACTCCTCCTTGGCCACAATCACATTGCAGAAGAAACGCTGCTTGAACGACACCCATTTCAATTTGTTGTTGACGACCTTTTCGCTATCTTTCTGTTCGTTGAGATGGTCCACTTCCTTGTCGGTCAGCGACTTGTAGTACACCGTCTCACCAGCGAAGCGGTCGGTGCTCTTTTCCTGCTGCATCAGGTCGACTTTCCAGTCGATGGTCATATAGTCGGCATTGGAGGCAATCACGTCCTTCAGTCCCACCGTGCGGATGTCGAAGTCCATCATGTAGTCGTCGTAACGGACCGTATAGACATATTCCAAATACTTGTTCGCCTCTGAGGTAGGAAGACGCAAGGCAAACACAACGCTGTCGCCTTCCGCCACCATAATGTCGCCACCCGTGTAAGGCCGGCCGTTCAGGTAGGGCTGGAAATAGAACTGCGAGGTGTTGACGATGCGGTTCTGGGCAAAGAACGACAGGTCGAACATCACCGTCTCAGGGTCGAAGGAAATCAGCGGCAGCGAGTCGTAAGTCTTGTAGTCCTTCAGCTCCACTTGCTTCAGGAAACCGCCTTTGCTGTTGAAAGTCAGTTTTTGGAGTTTGTTCTCGATGGTCCAAGTCTGCTCCGAGCCTTGGGAAGAGACGGCGAAGATACCGTACTTGTCTCTGAGGGCGTTCTGTTGTTGTAGGGCCAAGCCCAGTGAATCCAATTCCGTTTGTGCCGTGTCGGTCGGCAGAGTGGCCAATTGCATCTCAGCTTGCCGTTCCGCATGTCGCAACGAATCCAGCGCCATTTGTTCCAGCCGCACACGACGGATAGAGTCTTGGATGCGCTGTTGCTCAGCGATTTGCTCTTTTGATGGTGACATAAAATACATCCAGCCAAACAGGATGAGAGCGATGAGGGCAAAACCGATAAGGGTGTTTTTATTGTTCATTATGCTTTAGTTTTCGTATAAGGCGGCAAAAATACAAAAAAAAGTGTCCCGCAGGACACTTTTTTCGATGAATACTAATCAAATTGGTACGAACCAAGTAATTAGTAGTACCTGTAGCTCTTCACCTGGCCAATGTGGCGAGCGAGGCGGACCACCTGGTTGCTGTAGCCGAACTCGTTGTCGTACCACAGATAGAGGATGACCGTCTTGCCGTCTTCGCTGACCTTGGTGGCCGGAGCGTCGAAGATGCAGGCGCAGCTGTCACCGATGCCGTCGCTGCTGACGAACTCGGTGTTGTTGCTGAAACGGATCTGCTCAATGAGGTTACCCTCAAGGCAGGCGATACGGAAGGCTTCGTTGACCTCCTCCACCGTGGTGGCGCGCTCAAGGTCGAGGGCGAGCACGGCCAAAGAGACATCAGGCGTAGGCACACGCACGGCGTTGCTCGTCAGCTTGCCCTTCAGTGCGGGGATGGCCTTGGCGGCAGCCTTGCCGGCACCCGTCTCGGTAATAACCATATTCAACGGGGCCGAACGGCCACGACGCTCTTTCTTGTGGTAGTTGTCCAGCAGGTTCTGGTCGTTGGTGTAGCTGTGGATGGTCTCGATGTGACCCTTCACGATGCCGAAGTTCTTCAGCATGACTTCCAGACCGGGCACGATGGCGTTGGTGGTGCAGCTGGCAGCCGAGAAGATGGTCTCATTGTCAAGGTCGAGCGTGTCTTGGTTGACACCGTACACCACATTCGGGATGTCGCCCTTACCAGGAGCGGTGAGCAACACCTTAGCGACACCCTTGGCTTGCAGATGACGGGACAACGATTCACGATCGCGGAAGGCGCCTGTGTTGTCAATGAGCAATGCATCGTTGATGCCATATTGTGTGTAGTCGATGTCCTCGGGGTTCTTCGATTCGAGGAAGAGGATCTTCTGGCCGTTGACCATCATGGCGTTTTCGCCCGGGATAGGCGTGCAGACACCGTGAAAATAACGGTGCACCGAGTCTGTGCGGAATAGGTTGATACGCTTGGCGATATCCTCAGGTGAGTTCTTGCGGGTGACAATGGCACGGACGCGGAGGGCATCGCCTCTACCGGCCATCTCCGTCATCTCACGGCAGAGGATACGACCGATACGACCGAAACCGTAAAGGATGACATCCTGCACCTTGTTGCTGCGCGGAACGGCATCTATGATGTAGTTGAGCTTGTCGCGCACAAAGGCTGTGACATCATTATTATACTTTTCTTTCTCATCCGTCCACTCGGAGTTGAGGCGACCAAGGTCGATACGGGCGGGGGCAAGATTCTCGGCAAGGAGGGCCTTGGCGATGAGCAAGGAATCCTGCACACGGACAGGCTTGCACAGCACAGTCTCAGCACGGAGATGCTTGTTCAAGATCTTACCCGAACCACGGTTGACCAGCAGCGAACGCAACATGATGAGCTCCACTGACTTGTCGTACCAAAGTCTACCGACGATGTTGATAAGTTCATTGGCGGCTTTTTCGTTTTCATTCCAAGCCTTCAAAGAATTTTCGAAATTGTCCATAATTCAATTTTTTATTCTACATAAGGTTAAATGTACAGATTTTTGGCAAAGTTAGGGATAATTTCAATCCAAACAAACGAAAAGGACAAATTTTTGTATTTTTGCCGAAAATTAACCCACTCATTATGGACAAAAGCGATTGTTTATACACCTCATATCTGAGTATTCTCAAAGAAGAACTCGTGCCGGCCATGGGCTGCACCGAACCGATATGTCTGGCTTATGCCGCTGCCAAGGCGCATGAAATCCTTGGCACTATGCCCGAACGCGTGGAGATCAAGGCCAGTGGCAATATCATCAAGAACGTGAAGAGCGTCATCGTGCCCAACACAAAAGGCATGAAAGGCCTGAAGGCATCTGTGGCAGCTGGCATCGTGGCCGGTAACCCTGAAAAAGCCTTGGAAGTCATCGCAGAAGTCACATCGGAGCAGAAAAAGGACATCGCTGCGTTTTTGGACAGCACCGTAATGGAAATCATTCCGCTGAACGTTATCGCACAACTCGACGTGACGGTCACCTTATTTAATGGTGAAAGCTCCGCCAGCGTCCGCATCGCAGGCTTCCACACCAACATCGTGAGGATGGAGAAAGACGGCGAGGTGCTGTTTGACTCG
The DNA here is from genome assembly GCA_937902805.1 of uncultured Bacteroidales bacterium. GTDB lineage: Bacteria > Bacteroidota > Bacteroidia > Bacteroidales > F082 > Limimorpha. Next base: position 2,814 of record CALEMB010000157.1, on the reverse strand, counting down.
GGCTATGCCGACAGTGGCGCCACCAAACTCACCGACCGCAGTTGCCTCAGCATGAAGGACATCTACGACTTCGCCAACACCGTCGACATCAAAGACCTTGAGCCCATCATCAGGCCGCAGATGGAATGCAACAAAGCCATATCACAGGAAGGTTTGAAAAACAACTGGGGTGCCAACATCGGCAGCATCATCATGGGTTTTGGAACGGATGTAAGAATCAAGGCTCGTGCCTGGGCTGCAGCGGGCAGCGACGCACGCATGAGCGGCTGCGAGATGCCCGTCATCATCAACTCGGGCAGCGGCAACCAAGGCATGACGGTGTGCCTGCCTGTTTTGGCTTATGCTGAGGAATACGGCATCGACGACGAACGTACCTGTCGTGCGGTGGCCTTATCGAACCTCGTTGCCATCCACCAAAAGACGGGCATAGGCAGACTTTCGGCCTATTGTGGCGCCGTCAGTGCCGGATGTGCCTCAGGCTGTGGCATCGCCTACCTCATGGGCGAGAGCCTCGACATTATCGAGCACACTTTGGAGAACGCCTTGGGCATCGCAGCGGGTATCGTCTGCGACGGTGCCAAGCCCTCATGCGCCGGCAAGATTGCCTTGTCTGTTGAGGCTGGCATCCTGGGCTATGAGATGAGCAAGCAGGACGACAACCTCCTCGGTGGCGACGGCATCATCGGCCACGACGTGGAAGAGACCATCGACCATATCGGTCGCCTGGGCCGCAACGGCATGAAGGAAACCGACGTGGAGATTTTGAAGATTATGGTGGAGTGACCTTGGAAAGCCCACAATGAGTGCTGAAAAACCAAATATTACCCTCCGCCAAAAGTCACCCATATTACTCATTTCCATCTTGATTTTTGCCGTCGGCATCGTTCTCTTCGCGATGAACCTGTGCTTCGGCTCAGTGTCCATCCCGATGAAGGAAATCTGGGCGGCAATCTTCGGTGGTGAAAGCTCCACTTACCGCGCCATTGTTATGGATTACCGTTTGCCGCAAGCCATCACGGCCTTGCTGGCTGGCATAGGACTTTCTGTATCAGGTCTTTTGATGCAGACGCTGTTCCGCAATCCCCTCGCCGACCCTTCCCTGTTGGGTATTAGTAGTGGTTCCAGCCTTGGCGTGGCGTTGGTCGTCCTATTGGGCACGGCCACGGGGCTGTCGGTCAGCACGCTGACGCTGTGGTCCACCTTCGGCATCACCGTGGCGGCCTTTGTGGGTGCCTTTGCGGTGCTGCTGCTTATCCTTGCCTTGAGTTCGAGGCTCCGTAGCATGGTCAGCCTCGTTTTGGTCGGCATTATGATTGCCTACATCGCAGGCTCTATCACCGATATTTTGAAGTTCTTCAGCCAAAAGGAGGGGTTGCATTCCTTCGTCATCTGGGGCATGGGCAGTTTCTCCAACGTGAGCAAAGCCCAGTTGCCTTTTTTTGCCATCGCCGTCTTGGCGGGTGCCATCGGCTCGTTCCTGTTGTTCAAGACATTGAACCTCATGCTGTTGGGCGAGCGTTATGCTGAGAATCTCGGTGTCAACATCAAACGGAGTAGCATGCTCATCATCTTGGCTTCGGGATTCCTTACAGCCCTCATCACGGCGTTTTGTGGTCCCATTGCTTTCTTGGGATTGGCAGTGCCACATATCGCGCGTTTCCTCTTCAAGAGCAGCGACCATAAGCTGCTCATCCCTGCCACGGCTTTCATTGGCATGGACTTGGCCTTGTTCTGCAACCTCATCGCACGTCTGCCCTCGTTCGAAGGCAACTTGCCCATCAACTCGGTCACGGCGCTCATTGGCGCGCCCATCGTTTTGTGGGTCATCTTTCACCGGCAAAAAGTCATGAGATGAACGAGGTGCTACACACATATAATCTATTGATCGGTTACAAAGGCCAGCCGTTGATTCCTGAGGTCAACGTCAGCCTCTGCGAAGGCGACATTGTGGCTTTGGCTGGTCCCAACGGCTCGGGCAAGACGACACTGTTCAAGACCCTGTCGGCAAGTATCAAGCCCATCGGTGGAGAGGTCAAACTGTTCGGGAAGGACTTGCGCGACTACTCCCCCACTGAGCGTAGTTCGCTCTTTAGCCTCGTGTTGACCGAGAAACCCGACGACCTCTTCCTGAAAGTCTTCGACATTGTGGCGGCTGGTCGCTATCCGCATCTGGGCTTGCTTGCCAAACTAAAAGCCGAGGACGAGCAAATTATTTACGACAGCCTACAGACCGTTGGCATCGGCCACCTCACCAACCGCAACTTTGTTTCATTGAGCGACGGTGAAAAACAAAAAGTAATGATTGCCAAGGCTCTGGTGCAGGACACGCCCATCATCTTTATGGACGAACCCGCCGCCTTCCTCGACTATCCGAGCAAAATCGAGTTGGTGAACATTATGCACAAACTCTCACGCGAGCAGCATAAAACCATCCTTTTCAGCAGCCACGACCTTGACCTTTTGCTCCGCCACACCGATGTGATGTGGGTTGTCGCCCCGCAGCAGCCTTTGCGCCAAGGCACGCCGAAAGAGCTTGTCGACCAAGGCGTTATTGATGAATATTTCAAGCCTATTGTGGCTAAGGATGAGTTTTATTGGATGACTTCCGAACATCCCGATTTAAAAACCTGCTTTAGTGGAGATTGGAGCAATGTTGATGCTAAAACTCTAAGAGAAAACGGATATTATGGAAGAAATGTTGAGTTATAAGTAACTGTTCAAAATTAAGCTACATGATTTTTGACGCGGGACATGGATCTGGGAGGAAACTGAGAGGAAACTGAGAGGAATCACAGTGTTACCTCGGAGTTACCT
>CALEMB010000156.1 GCA_937902805.1 uncultured Bacteroidales bacterium | reverse complement strand
AGGTGGTGGTGAACGTTGAATTTGTCTTTGCAGTCATTTAAGTAACTGTTCAACAAGATAACTACGAGGCTGCCACGAGACTAACACGGTGCAACAATGGGAAAAAGACAGGACATCCGACAAGAGGGTATGCCCTCTTGTTCCTGCCGGCTGCTGGAGTTTTGGCGGGGCTTTGTGCTCTTGGACTTGGAATTGTTTCGCAAAAAAATGGTGATGTTCCAAAATATGTTTATTTTTGCAGACGGAATAATACGAACAACATCATGACAGCCAAAGAAAAATCACTGGTCAAAAAACAGACAGAAGAGTTGCTTAAGCTTTTGCTCAAAAAAACAAACACTACACATCAAGCCATTGTGCGTGCAGCTGAAGAAGATTTCATCATAGCCAACCTTGATGTGTTGACAGCAACTGAGCGGAAACAGTTTGACAAACTTGTACTGAACTGATGACTAATGGCCGTAAACCATACGACTATGTGAAAACGGGTCGCGCAATATCCGAACTAAAGAAACGTATTACCGTGCTTGACCTCACTGAAGCCGATATTGATGATGGTATGAAGGAAAGCAATAAGGATCTTGAAGACAGTGTTCATTATGTCCTTTGCCAAAAGGTTGGTTGTGAAGCAATAATGACAAACAACGTCAGCGATTTTTCTTGTTTCACAAAGATAAGGAAACTCGATCCGCGCTATTTTGGAACTATTAAACAGAGAATCAAATAAGCATAAAATAAGAGGCTGTTCAAATTATTTTGAGAATGCGCCACATAAATCTGGAAGGAACATTGAGGAAGCCTTTTTTATCCATTGTACTTTCCCCAATCCTTCCACGACACATAATCGATGCCATTGATGGTGCAAGTCAGGTCGCCGAGATAGAAAACTGCACCTCGGCTACCATCGTCGCCGCGAAGCGCAAGATAATCACGCGTGTTTTTCGAAAGGTTTTGCTCCGCCTCAATGGTGCTCTTGATTTCGATGGCAAAGGTGTGTTTCCAATCGGCAATCGTGTCCACCTCGAAGCCTTTCAGGTCGCGATAATAAGTCAGATTAGGCTGTTTGCCTTGGTTCAGGCGACCTTTCAACAACTCGGCGAGGGCAAAAGTCTCCACAATGGCACCCTTGTTTGGATGAAGGATTAACTCCTCAACAGACTCGATTCGCAGCAGATGGCATAGCAAGCCTGAATCGACAAAATACAACTTCGGCGATTTGACCAACGACTTTCCAAGATTCTGGGTGTCAGGCTCCAAGAAGTGGATGATAAACGACGACTCCAAAATGGAAAGCCATTGCTTAACGGTCGGAGCAGAAACGCCGATGCCACGTGCAATACTGTCCATTGAGAGCATTTGGCCGCTATAGGTGGCGCAAATTTGGATGAATTTCTTGAACACCGACAAGTTGCTGTAGTTGATTTGGCTTTTCACATCTAAATCAAGATAGGTATCAATATAACTGTTGAACCAATCGTCGGGTACAAAGTGTTTCGCTGAGTCGTACAGGGGAGGATAACATCCTTTGAAAATCACCTCATATACATTGTTGTCCAACAAGTTACCCTGTTTTAACTCTTCGATGGAGAATGGCAACAACTTTAAGAAAGCGGCGCGACCAGCCAAGGAGTCCGTCATGTTCTGTTTCAGATTGAACTGATTGGAACCTGTCAGGATGAACTTGCCAGGCGTGAAACAGCCTTTGTCGGCATGATATTTGACCGCATCGAAAATCTCTGGCACTTTTTGAGCCTCATCAATGATGGCTCCATCGGGAAACGCCAGCAGAAAGTCTATTGGATTGGCGGTGGCCAATTCACGGATTGTTTTGTCATCAAACGAAACGTATCGTTTCTCGGGGAAAGTCATCTTCGCAAGGGTTGATTTTCCGCTTTGTCGTGGCCCCGTAATCCCAATCACGGCGAATTGTGAAGCAAGCCTCAAAAGGGCCTCTTTTGCTGTTCTCTGAATCATCGGTTTACCATTTTTGAGGTGAAATCCGCAGCAAAAATAGTAAAAATCTAAAGTTTAGAGCGGAAAAATATAAAGTTTTAAGTGGAAAAATCTAAAGTTTTGATTGGAAAAATCTAAAGTTTAAGAATTGTGTATTTTTTATAACATTGTATATCAATTATTTATTTTATATTTCGTATGATTTGAGAAACAATCAAAGTGTCGTTGTTTTGCCGTTGAAATTCGGCCATTTGAAAAATTGTTGCGCAATGATCTCCCACTCCGCTTTATTTCTTATCTTTGCAGCCTAATTTGAAATCATTCTTAATAATAAGACGCGAGACTTTTAGACACGAGACGTGAGACGGGCTTGGCCCGTGTCGCGCAGTCCCGTGTCCCGCGTCAAAACACTGACTATAATGGATAAAAATCCAAACGAAAATATCATCAGCGAAGTCACAAGCAAGGACTATGAATACGGCTTTGTGACCGACATTGAGACCGATTTCGTGCCGAAGGGCTTGAATGAGGACATCATACGCTTGATTTCCAAGAAGAAAGAGGAGCCGGAATGGCTGTTGGAGTTCCGCCTGAAGGCCTTCCGCCATTGGCAGACCTTGAAACAACCCAACTGGGCACATCTGGACCTTCCCGAGATTGACTATCAAGATATTATCTACTATGCCGCCCCCCGCAAACGGCAACAAAAACAGAGCCTCGATGAAGTGGATCCTGAATTGCTGGCCACTTTCGACAAACTAGGCATTTCCCTTGACGAGCAGAAGAAACTCTCGGGTGTGGCCGTCGATGCGGTGATGGACAGCACTTCTGTGAAGACAACCTTTCAGGAGACGCTCTCCAAACACGGTGTCATCTTCATGTCGTTCAGCGAGGCGGTCAAGCAGCACCCTGATTTGGTGAAGAAATACCTAGGTAAGGTGGTGCCCTACACCGATAATTTCTTTGCCGCCCTCAATTCGGCTGTCTTCAGCGATGGCTCGTTCTGCTATATCCCGAAGGGCGTGCGTTGCCCGTTGGAGTTGTCGACTTACTTCCGCATCAACGCCGCCAACACAGGCCAGTTTGAGCGCACGCTCATCGTGGCCGACGAAGGCGCGTATGTGAGCTACATGGAAGGCTGTACAGCACCCCAACGCGACGAGAACCAACTTCATGCCGCTATTGTGGAGATTATTGCCGAGACCGATGCTGAAGTGAAATACTCTACGGTACAAAACTGGTATCCTGGCGACAAAGACGGCAAAGGCGGCGTCTACAACCTCGTCACCAAACGTGGTCTTTGTCGCGGCGACCGTTCCAAAATTTCTTGGACGCAGGTCGAGACGGGTTCTGCCATCACATGGAAATACCCAGGCTGTGTGCTGATGGGCGACCATTCTGTGGGTGAGTTCTACTCCGTTGCTGTGACCAACAACTACCAGCAGGCCGACACGGGCACCAAAATGATTCACTTGGGCAAGAACACCCGGAGTACCATCATCTCAAAAGGCATCTCAGCCGGCCATAGCCAGAATGGCTATCGCGGACTGGTGAGGGTGGCTGCCAAAGCCGAAAACGCACGCAACTACTCGCAATGCGACTCCTTATTATTAGGCGACCAATGCGGTGCCCACACTTGGCCTTATGTAGAGTGCGGCAACGAATCGAGCATCCTCGAACACGAAGCCACCACCTCGAAAATATCTGAAGACCAGCTCTTCTACTGCCAGCAGCGCGGCATCCCGACGGAAAAGGCCATAGGCCTCATCGTCAACGGCTATGCCAAAGACGTGCTGAACAAACTACCTATGGAATTCGCCGTCGAAGCCCAGAAATTGTTGTCCATTACGTTGGAGGGAAGCGTCGGCTAACCAAAATATACATCAACAATAAATTCTCAATTCTCAATTTTCAATTGTCAATTCTCAATTAACCAATATGTTACTAAACATCAAAAACCTACACGTCTCCATCGGAGGCAAGGAAATCCTGAAGGGATTGAACTTAGGCGTCAATGAAGGCGAAATCCACGCCATCATGGGTCCCAACGGAACGGGAAAGAGCACTTTGGCAGCGGCCATCACGGGTCGTGAGGGCTACGAAATCACCGAAGGTGAGATTTGGTATAAGGGTAAGAACATCGTCGGGATGTCGCCCGAAGACCGCGCCAACGAAGGCATCTTCCTGAGTTTCCAATATCCTGTTGAAATTCCGGGAGTGAGCATCCAGAACTTCATGCGTACCGCTGTCAATTCGAAACGCGAGTACCAAGGTCTGCCACCGATGAGCACCGTTGAGTTCATGAAGATGATGAAGGAAAAGCAGGCTATGGTGGAAATCACCGAGAAACTGCAGAACCGCTTCGTCAACGTAGGATACTCTGGCGGCGAGAAGAAGAAGAACGAAATCTTCCAGATGGCCATGTTGGAGCCCAGCCTCGCTATTCTCGACGAGACTGACTCGGGTCTCGACATCGATGCATTGCGTATCGTGGCGCATGGTGTCAACCAGTTGCATAGTGCAGAGAACGCCTTCGTGGTCATCACGCACTATCAGCGTTTGCTTGACTACATCGTCCCCGACTTTGTCCACGTGATGTACGACGGACGCATCGTCAAGACGGGTGGCAAGACCCTCGCTCTCGAACTCGAAGAAAAAGGCTACGAATGGATTAAGGAACTTTGATTATGGACAACCAACTCATCATAGCTGCCAACCAAAGCCGCGAAATCATTGAGTATGACGATGATGCGCACCTCTCGGCAGAGCCGAAGGTCTCTGAAATCGTCCTCAATGAGAATTCCAGCCTTGAGTTGTACCTGCTGCAAAATGTCGACAACAAAGCTACCATCCAAAGGGAGTTCAAGGTTAAGCAGTTGGCTGACAGTCGCTTGAAAATCGTGGTCATCACCTTCAACGGTGGCGACATCCGCAACAGATATACGGTCAACCTTGACGGCGAAGGTGCTGACACTCAGATTTATGGGCTTTATCTCATCGACAAGACGCAGCATGTGGAGAATTACCTGAAGGTGAACCACAATGTGCCGCATTGCACCAGCAACGAGAAGTTCAAGGGTGTATTGGACGACGAAGCCACCGGCATCTTTAATGGTCATGTATATGTGGCCCCCAACGCCCAAAAGACCGATGCCCACCAAAACAATAGCAATATCATCCTGACGCCCAAGGCCAAAATCAACAGCCAGCCGTTCTTGGAGATTTATGCTGACGACGTGAAATGCTCACATGGCACCTCCACGGGCCAACTCGACCAAGAGGCCATGTTCTATATGCGCCAAAGAGGTATCAGCAAGGCGAACGCGAGAATTTTGCTCATGTACGCCTTTGCCGCTGAAGTCAGCAATCATATCGGCAACGAAATGCTGCACGAACATATCGACGACATGATCAAACGGCGTTTGCGTGGCGAACTCTCGAGTTGCGAGAACTGCGTCCTGCGGTGCAGCCACCCGAAAGATTACAATTTTGAAATTGATTATTCGAAGATATGATGAATATCAACGAAATAAGGCAACAGTTCCCAGTGTTGGACCAGCAGGTCTATGGCAAGCCTTTGGTCTATTTCGACAACGCAGCCACCACGCAGAAGCCTTTGTGCGTCATTGAACGTGAGCGTGACTATTATTTGCATGAAAACTGCAACATCCACCGAGGGGTGCATTACCTGAGCCAAAAAGCGACTGAGGCCTACGAACATGCCCGGCAGACGGTAGCCAGCTTCATTAACGCCAAGGAGGCGAGAGAGATTGTCTTCACAAGAGGCACAACCGAGTCACTGAATTTGTTGGCCACATCTTTCGAGCACTTGTTCTTCTCTGAAACTCTCAACTCTCAACTCTCAACTGACTCTCAACTCTCAACTCTCAACTCTCAACTGAAAGTACTGGTGACGGCGATGGAGCACCACTCCAACCTCGTCCCCTGGCAACAGATGGTGCAACGGCATCAGGGACAGCTGCTCATCGTGCCTATGGACGACAATGGTGTGTTGGATTTGGAACAATATGAAAAACTGCTGAAAGAAGGGCCGAAATTGGTTTCCATGGCCCATATTTCCAACGTGTTGGGCACCAACAACCCCATCAAGCAGATGATAGCAATGGCGCATCAGTACGGTATCCCCGTGGTCATTGACGGAGCCCAATCTATGGCGCATCATCCTATTGATGTTCAAGACCTTGACTGCGATTTCTTTGTGTTCTCAGGCCATAAGATGTATGCCCCAATGGGCATTGGTGGTTTGTACGGCAAAGCGGAGTGGCTGGAAAAACTGCCACCTTATCAGTTTGGTGGCGAGATGGTCGACACGGTGAGTTTTGAGAAGACTACTTTCAATGTGTTGCCCTTCAAGTTTGAGGCAGGTACACCTAATGTGGGTGCGGCTCTCGGCTTGGAGACCGCCATCCAATTCTTACAAAGCTTTGACAGGATGGAAGTTGAAGCGCACGAAAACCAGTTGTTGCGATCTGCCATACAACAACTCTCCGCCATTGAAGGCATCAGATTCATCGGTCAAGCAGAACAGCGCAGCGGTTTGGTGTCCTTTATTATTGATGGGGTGCATCCCTACGATTTGGGTACCATCATCGACAAAATGGGTGTAGCAGTGCGCACTGGTCACCATTGCGCTGAGCCAGTGATGACACGCTTCTGCATCCCAGGCACAGTGAGGGCATCATTTGCTATTTATAATACGTTGGAAGAAGTGGATGTCTTCGTTAAGGCTGTTCAGCGGGCTGCGATGATGCTTCGTTGATTTCTTGAAGATCCTTTGTTTCTTTATTAGTTTCCTGAATTTCAACGGGTTGTTCTTTGATAGCAGCCGCTTCTTCTTTACTTTCTTCTTCAGAAGTTTCCTCAACTGTTTCCACAGTGAGTTTTCCGTCTTTCAGCTTGATTTTCTTTTTCACACGGATGGGAGCGATAATCAAGACCAATAGCACTTCAAGAGCATATTTCACTAAAGGCACAAGACCCGTAGTGAAAAACTGAAAGGCAATAAGTAGTATGGAGAATGTCACAAAAAGGGCTTTTCCATACGCGTTCTTTCTGAAAATCTGTATTAGGCTGAAAACCAGAACGACGGATAAAGCAAGTTGGGCGATTTGTATTAACAATTCTTGGGTGCCTTCGCCAGTGTCGCCTTCGTTAAAATAATAGGAATCAATGAAATAGCGGCTGTAGACCAAGGTAAACACCTCGTAGATGAGCAGCAGGCCGTAGTAGGTGATGGCAAAACTTGCCGCCAGCTTCATCGCCGTGGTGAGTTTCGGCTTTAGGTCGAATATCTTGCTCTCAGGCTGTTCCATAGTCATTCAAGGTCTTGTGTTTGTTCGGGCATCTCCATTCTTTTGATATACAAATGGTAAAGCAGGATGAAGATGGCGGTCAGAAGCAGGTCGGAGACAAAAGGCGAGGGCTTCTGCAAGGGGTAGAGGAACACGGAGGCGTTAATCAACATGCAGATTTGGGCAATGGCATAGATATGGAGACCACGCTTGTCGCCTTTGAACATTTTGACGACACCCACCATCGATGCAATGAACAACACCATTAATATAAGGTAATAGTTGGGGTTGATCTGGGATAGCAAGGTTGCGCCATCGGTCATCATCTTGGTCATCTCTTCGTTCATCCCGGAAAACGGTGCTATCATCTCTTCGAATTGTCCGTTTTCGAGCATGGTCGACAGCCTGGGGATGAAGAAATACGAGACCAAGGAACTGAGGATGTTCCAGCAAGCGTTGAGGAAAGACAGCACCAACAAGATGGTCATTCCAATGGGGTGTTTTTGGGTGGAGGGTTCCATATCGTTATATGTAGGGGCGGACCCATGGGTCCGCCCCTACGTTTTATTTGTTTTTCAAAGCATCAAAATCCAACGGATAATTTTTGACAAAATCAACCGATTTGGCGATTTCGGTGTACATCACCTTGTCGATGCGGACGAATTCCACCTCCTTGCGGTAGGCGGCGACGAACTTCTCGATGATGGGTGATGATTTCAGCGGGCGACGGAACTCAAGGGCTTGGGTGGCGTTGAACATTTCTATAGCCAACACACGCTCCAAGTTTTCAGCCACACGCAGGGCCTTCGTGGCGGCATTGGCACCCATGCTGACATGGTCTTCTTGCCCTTGCGACGACTCAATGCTGTCGACCGAGGCGGGGGTGCAGAGTTGCTTGCTCTGGCTGACGATACTGGCGGCGGCATATTGCGGAATCATAAAGCCACTGTTAAGGCCAGGCTCGGCGACGAGGAAGGACGGCAGGCCGCGCTTGCCACCAATCAACTGATAGATACGGCGCTCGCTGATGTTGCCCAACTCAGCCATAGCGATGGCCAAAAAGTCCAAGGTGATGGCAAGAGGCTGGCCGTGGAAGTTGCCGGCACTGATGACCAAGTCTTCGTCGGGGAAGATGGTCGGGTTGTCGGTGACGGCGTTAATTTCTTCACTGAACACGGAGGCTACATAGTCGATAGCGTCCTTCGAGGCACCATGTACCTGCGGCATGCATCGGAAGGAGTAGGGGTCTTGGACGTGTTTCTTCTCCCTGACAATCAGTTCACTGCCCTTAGTGAACTCACGCACACGCTTGGCGGTGACGATTTGTCCATTGTGGTGACGGATTTGGTGTACTTGGTCGAAGAAAGGTTCAATGCGGCCATCGAAGGCTTCCAAAGACACCGTGCCGATGAGGTCAGCGAGGTAGCTGAGACGGAAGGCTTTCAGCAACACATAGGTGCCATAGCTGCTCATAAACTGAGTGCCGTTGAGCAGGGCCAAACCTTCTTTCGACTGCAAGGTGATGGGTTCCCATTTGAACTTTTTCAGAACTTTTTCAGCAGGGACGATCTTGCCTTGATAATGCACTTCGCCCAAACCGAGCAGAGGCAGCATAAGGTTGGCCAAAGGGGCCAAGTCACCAGAGGCACCGAGCGAGCCTTGGTTGTAGACCACGGGCAACACGTCGTTGTTGAAGAAGTCGATGAGACGCTGGACGGTCACAACTTGTACGCCGCTATTGCCGTAGCTGAGGCTTTGCACCTTTAATAATAACATGAGGCGGATGATTTCCTCAGGCACCATCTCGCCAGTGCCGCAGGCGTGCGACATGACGAGGTTCTTCTGCAAGGTGCTCAAATCCTCTTTCGAGATGCTGTGGTCGCAAAGGGAGCCGAAGCCGGTGGTGACACCGTAGATGGGCTTCTCGGGGTTCTCCATCTTCTTGTCGAGGTAGTCGCGGCATTTTTGGATGCGTTTGATGGCATCAGCGCTGAGTTCCAGCTTGTAGCCTTTGGTGAGTATTTCGTTTACCTGTTTGAAGGTCAGTTCCTTCGATGAGATTTTATGGATTTTCATATTTGTGATTGTTTGTTGATTGTTCGTTTGTAGGGGCAGACCCTCGTGTCTGCCCGGGCGGACACATAGGTCCGCCTCTACGGGTTATTTCATTATTGTTTCGACCAATTTGTTGGCGTCAACAGTTTCCTGCGAGCCTTCTTTCATGAATTTTACAGTGAATTTCTGCTCAGTCACCTCTTGTTCGCCGGCGATGACGACAATCGGGATGGCGCGCTGGTTGGCATATTTCATTTGTTTCTGGATCTTGGCGGCATCGGGATAGATTTCCGCATTGATGCCGTGCTTGCGCACCTGATTCAGATATTTCAGACAATACTTTTCTTCGTTTTTGCCGAAATTCAAGAAGAGCACCTTGGTGCTTTCCGACATGGTCTCGGGGAAGAGGTTGAGGCCTTCCAACACGTCGTAGATGCGGTCGGCACCAAAGCTGATGCCCACGCCAGAGACGTTGGGCAGGCCAAAGATGCCCGTGAGGTTGTCGTAGCGGCCACCACCCGAGATGCTGCCGATGGCGAAGTCCTTGGCTTTTACCTCGAAGATGGCACCAGTGTAGTAGTTCAAGCCACGGGCGAGGGTGAGGTCAAGTTCGGTGTCGATCTTCAACTCCATATCGTCGATGTAATCGAACAAGGTCTCAAGTTCCTCGATGCCTTTTTGGCCGACTTCATTGTCAAGCAAAGGCTTCAACTGGGCAAGCTTTTCGCGCGTGTTGCCTTTCATGAAGAGGATGGGTTGCAGCTTGTCGATGGCGGCTTGCTCCAGACCCTTCTCGGCAAGTTCCGCATTGACAGCATCGATGCCGATTTTGTCAAGTTTGTCAATAGCTACGGTGATGTCGACCAAGGCATCCGACTTGCCGATGTATTCAGCGATACCCGCCAGCACCTTGCGGTTGTTGATCTTCAGCGTTACGTTGATTTTCAAAGCACCAAAGACCTCGTCCACGATTTGCACCAATTCGGCTTCATTCAGCAAGGAGTCGCTGCCGATGATGTCGACATCGCATTGGTAGAACTCGCGGTAACGGCCTTTCTGCGGACGGTCGGCGCGCCAAACGGGTTGGATTTGGTAACGTTTGAAGGGGAAGGCGATTTGGTCGCGATACATGGTGACGAAACGTGCAAAGGGCACGGTGAGGTCGTAGCGCAGGCCTTTCTCCGTGATTTTGCTGGCGAGTTTCAAGGATTCAAGCGGTTCGCCGTTTTGCTCCACACCGCTCATGAAGTCACCGCTGTTGAGCACGCGGAAGAGGAGCTTGTCGCCCTCGTCACCGTATTTGCCCAAAAGGGTGCTGAGGTTTTCCATCGAAGGGGTTTCAATCGGTTGGAAACCAAAGCGCTTGAATACGGTCTTAATGGTATCGAAGATATAATTGCGGCGCACCATGACTTCAGGCAGGAAGTCGCGGGTGCCTTTGGGAATGCTGGGTTTTTGTGCCATCTTTGAAAATTTTTGCAAAAGTACGAATTATTTCAGTTCAAACTCCTCGCCTTGTTCAGGGATGAAGATGTTATCCCAACCTTCCTTCCGCAACTGACGCTTGTAGAATTGTTGTGCTTCTATGTCGCCATGTACGATGAAGGTCTTCTTCACTTTGCTCGGGTCTTGGCAGCGGAGGTAATTGATCAATTCCTTGTAGTCGCCGTGGCCGCTGAAGGCATCGATTTCGTAGATGTCGGCATTGATGCTGTGTTCCATGCCGAAGATGGAGACGGTCAGCGGCTTGGGGTCAGCCAGCAGCTTGGCACCCAGTGTGGTGGGAGCGCAATAGCCGATGGCGAGGATGCTGTTGTTGGGGTTCTCGATGCTGTTCGCGATGTGGTGTTTCACGCGACCAGCTTCCATCATGCCTGAGGCCGAGATGATGATGCAAGGCTCCTTTCTAGCATTTAATGCTTTCGATTGGTTGACATCACGGATGAAAGTCAGGCTGTTGAAGCCGAAGGGGTCTGGGTCGTATTCAATGACATCCTTCACGTCGTCGTTGAAGAGGTCGACGTACATGCGGAATATCTCGGTGGCGTTGACCGCTAATGGGCTATCGACGAATACTGGAATCTTCTCGGGCAGCTTGCCAAGGTTGTAGAAGTTGTTCAACAGGTATACAATCTCTTGCGTGCGGCTGACAGCGAACGACGGGATGATGAGTTTGCCGCGTTTCTCCACGCAGGTGTTGTAGATAATCTCCAACAGTTGTTGCTCGGCATTGGCACGGTCGCTGTGGAGGCGGTTGCCGTAGGTGGCCTCGGTGATGAGGTAGTCGCAGTGTGGGAACGGCTCGGGCGAGCGTAATAGGTAATTGTACTCGCGCCCGATGTCGCCAGTGTAGCCGATGCGGGTCATCTTACCGCCCTCGTCGATTTCGAGGATGGCACAGCCACTGCCGAGGAGGTGACCCGTATTGTTGAACTTCACCTTAATATTATTGTCGAGGTAGAGGTATCTGTTATAGCTGACGGTGACGAAGGTGTCCATACAAGCACGTGCGTCTCTTTCGGTATAAATGGGTTGCAACGCAGGCAGACCTTGTTTGCGGCGTTTCTTGTTGAACCACTCCATATCGTTCTCTTGAATGAAGCCCGTATCGGGGAGCATGATGCTACACAGGTCCTTGGTGGCAGGAGTGCAGACCACCTCGCCACGGAAGCCTAACTTGTAGAAATAGGGGATGAGGCCGCTGTGGTCGATATGGGCGTGGGTCAAGATGATATAGTCGATTTCTTTGGGGTCGACCATGATGTTGCGGTTGGCGGCATCGGTCTCCAAACCTTTTCCTTGGAACATACCGCAGTCCAACAGGATTTTCTTGCCATGATCGGTAGTGATGAGGTGCTTACTGCCCGTCACTTCTTGGGCGGCACCGATGAATTTGATTTTCATAGTTCGAATTCAAAAATTTGCCCCAAAGATAGGCAAAAAAAGTGAGGTGACAAAGAAAATGTCACCTCACATTGTGTATTTGTGGAAAAACCGCTTATTCCACCACAATCTTCCTCACGGCCTGTCCGCCGTTGGCTTCGATGTACATCATATAGATGCCCTTGGCCATCTGCGAGAGGTCGATGCGTGGCTGGTCGCCTTCGAGGTCAGCGTTGTAAACCGTCTGTCCGTAAGTGTTCACGATGCGGATATGGCTGATGCCTTCGCATTCAACGGTGACATTGCCCTTGGTGGGGTTGGGGTAGACCACGGCATTGATGCTGTTCTCAACGAGGCCTTCGGTGTAGAGGAAGTTGGCTGCCAAGTTACGGTTTTCGGTGGCAATGAAGGTATAAGTCATCTCTTCCGAGACCACCTCGCCATTTTCGGTCCAGTTTAGGAAAGCCCAGTCTTCGTTGGCGTCGAAGGACAAAGTGACCTCGTCACCATAGTTGTAGATGCCTGTTCCAAGGATGTTTGCAGCTTCCTCTGGGTCAACAGAAACTGCGATTTCTAAGGTCTTCAGCTCGAAGATGGCTGTCAAGGAACGGCTACCCGTCACGGTGAAGCTATAGTTGGCTTCGGTCGAAACCACATTGTCGCCCTCAACCCAACTGATGAAATTGTATCCTTCGTTGGCCGTGGCCTTCACAGTAAGGTTGTCTCCGTAAAGGTATGAGCCTCCTCCTGTGGTAATTCCGCCTTCAACAGGATAAGCAGACACAAAGATAGCGTAGCTTTGCAGTTGGAATTGTGCCACGAATGCCGCTGATTCGGTGACGCTGAAGGTGTAGGTAGCGTTGGTGCTGACCTGTTGTCCGTTCTTGGTCCAGCGGACGAAGTTGTAGCCCGTGGCAGGCGTGGCTGTCAAAGTGCAGCTTTGGCCGTAGTTGAAGGTGCCTCCACCGCTCACCGTGCCACCGTTGGCAGGGTTGGCAGTGGCCGTTATGGTGTAGCTTTGCATTTGGAAGTTGGCCACAAGAGTGCGATTCGCATTCACGATAAAGGAGTAGTTGGCTTGTGTAGAGACCACGTTGCCGTTCTCGGTCCAATTGGCAAAAGCATAACCAGTGTTGGCCGAGGCGGTGACGGTGCAGGATTGACCTTGCTGGAAGGTGCCGCCACCAGCGACATTACCGCCATTGGTCGGGTTGGCTGACACATTGATGGTGTAGGTCGGGGGGACGTATGTAAAGTTGGCCACCAGGTTGCGGTTGGCGTTCACCGTGAATGTGTAGCTGGCGTTGGTGGAGACCACGTTGCCATTTTCTGTCCAGTTGGTGAAGTTGTGGTTGGCAGCAGGTGTAGCAACCACAGTGCAGGATTGTTCTTGCTGGAAGGTGCCGCCGCCAGTGACATTACCGCCATTGCTCGGGTTGGCCGACACGCTGATGGTGTAGGTCGGGGGGACGTATGTAAAGTTGGCCACCAGGTTGCGGTTGGCGTTCACTGTAAAGGTGTAGCTGGCATTGGTGGAGACCACATTGCCGTTCTCCGTCCAGTTCGTGAAAGTGTAATTGGCAGCAGGAGTGGCTATCACGGTGCAGGACTGACCTTGCTGGAAGGTGCCGCCGCCCGTGACGTTGCCACCATTGTTCGGATTGGCCGACACGTTGATGGTGTAGGTCTGTGGCACGTAAGTGAAGTGGGCGACAAGGTTGCGGTTGGCAGTGACTTCAAAGGTATAGCTGGCGTTGGTGGAGACCACATTGCCATTTTCGGTCCAGTTGGTGAAGGAGTAGTTGGCGTTAGGTGTGGCGCTCACGATGCAGCTTTGTCCCGAGGTAAAGGTGCCACCTCCACTAACAGTGCCGCCCTCTTCGGGTTCGGCAGTGACGTTAATAGTATATTCCGTGATGCCGCCGCTGACGATGTCGATGGTGGCGATGTAGGTAATCATATTGTAGCCGAACACGGTCAAAGTGGCTGTGCCTGTCGTGCTGGGAGCGTCAAAGGTGATGTTGCAAGTGCCGTTATTGATGGTGGCCGATCCCATGATTTCGTTGTTGAGTGTCAGGGTGGCCAAAGCACCTTCGCCGTTGGTGGCGTTCACGGTGAAACTCGTTGCCGAGGTAGACATTGACGGAGCGTGGGTGACACCCATTTCTTGAGGAACGGTGTTACGTAATGTCAGGGTCGGGTCTCCGAAGAGAATCCAGGTATTGTAAGTCCCTTTGTTGGCGGCTTGATTTGCGCCAGCGTCGAGGACGGCCATGTTACCGTTGGCAGATACGCCGCCCATCGTACGTCTAATGGTGCTACTATAGGATTCAACAAGGATGTCGTTCATTTCATCTTGACCATACATTGGAGGAATCCAAGGTTGTGAGATGTAGGAGAACATGCCACCGATGGCTCCAGTGGGGTTGCCGTTGCTGTTGTTGGTGGCACGCATCCATGCCTCGGCGAAACAATCTCCAGAGCGGTCGTATTTCCCGTTGAGGCACGCCACGGAAATTATATAAGGTAGTTTGTAGTCATTAGTCAATGCATTGACATGGGAGTTGCTGTAGCTGAACACGCCCCAACTGGTTTCGGAACCGTGGTTGCAGTAGTTGACGATGCTCACCCCTTCATTGATGTGCTGGCTGATGGTAGCAGCACTGGCTGTAACACCGGTGACGTTTTGGTAGTCACGATGGACAGTGATGTAGTTGTATGCCAACAAGTGGTCACGGATGTTGTCGATGTGCTGATAGTCGTCCTCTCCATAGTGGCCGCTGCCGTTTTCTCTTTTCGACACACCTTCGCCAATGGGAAGCCAGGTGGCAGAGGCATTCAGGTCCCTCTCGTAGTTGATGACTTTGTTGACCTGGTTGGTGACTTGTGCCGCCGTTTCGCAACAGAAACGTCCAATAATCAATTCATTATAGTAATCATTGCCCGCAGTTTGCCCATATTGCACATCGCCATACCCTGAATAGGATGAGGCTGAAATATAAATGCCAGGAATTTGAGCGACGTCACCAACAAGAAGGACATCGGTCAAGGCAGGGTGTTGGTTGTAATAAGAGGCGATATAACTTTGGATGGCAGCTGCAGTGGTGCCAGTGGTGCTCGTTCCCACCATGGTGGTAGGACGGCCGATTTGCTTTTTCCAGTTGACGAAATCTTGCATATTGCTCATGAAAGCATCGTGGCAGATGATGAGCAACTCACCAGCTTCTTCAATGGGAGTGTATCTTGACATCGACTCGGCGTAGTTGATGTAACGGTTCTGGTAGATGGCTTTGAATTCAGGATCCAGCACAAAACTTCTGTTACGGCTTTCGATGATGTTTCTGCTGTCGTCGCCCACCTTTTCCATGCTTAGGACGAGATGATGGTATACCCTCAAAACCTTTGTAACGGGGTTGTACTGACAAGGCGTGACCATCATGTTCTGGCCTCTCACGTCACGGTGGATGTAAGGCTCATCGAGTTCAGCAAGCTGGATGGGGAAGAAAGCATCTGTCGAATAGACTTCGCCGTAGGTGTAAGGCACATCCTCAGGGTTGATGCTGCGCGGGAAATCACCTTTGGAAGGCGCAATTTCCATGTTTTCATAGTCCGTGTACTCGGACGAAACGACTTGCACGCGCATTAAGGCCCTGTCACCGATGATGGCAGGGATGGCAATCATCGGGAGTTGAGGCTCACCAGCGGTAGAGGTGCTGACGGTTTTGGGGATGGAAATGATGCTGGCTTGGCCGCGAGGCGTGGTAACCTCGTTGGTAATGAAGCCTGAAAACTGCAGATCAACGGTAATGTTACGCTCCGAAGAGGAAACAAGTTCAACCCTATAGGTGCTCGGCTCGTCGCTGTTGATGGCAATCCACTGCTGTCCGAAAGTAACAAACGACAGCATGACGAGCAAGATGGTGAATAGTTGTTTTTTCATGATGGAAATGTGAATGGTTTTAAAAGGCAAAAATAGTGATTTTTCCACAATTGAGGTGTGTTTTTGGAAAATTAGTGTTTCTTGGTAAACGCCAGTGAGTCGCCCCAGGCATTGTAAAGCACCTTGTGACCGATGGCCGCCAAGCGGATGTCGAGGCAGGTCTGGCATTGGTCGGGCTGGTCCTTGACGCAGGCTTTGTCGGGGTAGATGAGGTAATTCTCACGGAACTCGTTGGGTGTGAGGTTGGGCATGATAACATTGGCGCCCACGGCGATGGCTTTTTCGCGCCCTTGTGGGTCGACGGTTTGGTTGGCAGTAGCCGCCACCATGTTGATTTCGGGCATCATCAGCCGGAGAATGGCGATCATCTTCAGAGTCAATTCCATGCGTTTTTCGGCGGTAGGAATTTGGTCTTTGTATTGCCAAAGCGGCGTGTCGGGGTGGGGGATGAAAGGTCCCATGCCGACCATAGCCACGTCTTTCTTTTTGAAGAACAGCAGGTCATCGGCGAGGTCGTCCAAGGTCTGAAAAGGAAGCCCCACCATTACCCCCGTACCTGTCTGATAGCCAATCTTCAGGAGTGTGTCGATGCAGTTCAACCGTGTCTGGAAATCGTGCTTCTCATCTCGAGGGTGTATTTTGTAATAAAGATCTTCGTTCGAGGCCTCGATGCGAAGCAGGTAACGGTGTGCGCCCGCCTCGAACCACTCACGATAGACTTCTTCCGTTTGTTCACCGAGCGAAAGCGTGATGCCCAAACTGCCGTTGTCTATCTTCTTGATTTCCTTGATCAAATAGGAGATCTTATCCACAAAAGCCTTATCGCTTCTCTCGCCGCTTTGCAGTGCCACAGAGCCATAGCCTAACTCATGTGCCAGCTTGGCGCATTCGATGACTTCCTCGTCGCTGAGTTGATAGCGCGCGAAGTTGGGATTCTTGCTTCGCACACCGCAATAGAGGCATGACTTGGTGCAGATATTGCTGTATTCAATCAGTCCACGCAAGTGCACATTATTGTCCAAATGTTCCAACTTGGTCTGTAAAGCCTTGTCGAACAGCAGTTTCTTGTCGTCGCCTTCAGCCACCAGTAGTGTCTTGATGTCGGCTTTTTCAAGGTAAGGTTTGTTGAGTATCTCTGAGATGGACATCTTTCTTTGAAAATTTCTGCAAAATTATGAAAAATACCTGAAGCGTCACAATTGTTTTGTATTCGTATTTGTCTTCATATCAGAACTTTTCGTTCAATTGCTGGGTGTTTGCAAACATTTTGCTAATTTTGCGGCAAATTTTACGACCATGTCGAGAAACGAACAAGAGCTGAAAGGCGTTACCATATTGGGCAACCAAAACACGCAGTACAACTATGACTATACCCCTGAAGTGTTGGAAGTGTTTGAGAATAAACATTCTGAAAACGAGTATCTTGTGACCTTGGATTGCCCTGAGTTTACCTCATTGTGTCCCAAGACTGGTCAACCCGATTTCGGCCATATTATCATCAATTATATCCCGCGCACACGCATGGTGGAGAGTAAGAGCCTGAAACTCTACCTCTTCAGTTTCCGCAACCACGGCGATTTCCACGAAGACTGCGTCAACATCATCATGAAGGATTTGGTCAAATTGATGGATCCCAAATATCTGGAGGTCATCGGATTGTTCAACCCTCGTGGAGGCATTTCTATCAAACCCTTTGCCAATTATGGCGATGCTGAACATCAGGACATGGTGAAACAACGTCTTTTGGCTAATTTTAGTAATTCATAAGCTAACAGCTTTCAGCAGTCAGCTATCAGCTCGGTTCGTTCTGCTGAAAGCTGATTGCTGAGAGATGAAGGCCAAACTTAAATCTTTGAATTTTAAATCTTTAAATCAGAAATATTGAAATCTTGAAATGAAAGATGCTGTGATAATCATTTCGGGTGGCATGGATTCCACGACGATGCTCTATGAATACAAGGATGAAATCGCCATGGCCATCACTTTCGACTATGGTTCCACCCAAAACGGGCGCGAGCGTGTCTGCGCTGTCACGCATTGCCAGCGTCTGGGCATCAAGCATATCGTCATCCCGTTTGAATTCATGCACCGCTATTTCAAGAGTGCCTTATTGGGCAATCCTGAAGACATCCCGGAAGGCGATTACAACGACGAGAGTATGAAATCGACGGTAGTGCCCTTCCGTAACGGCATCATGTTGGCTGTTGCTGCTGGCGTTGCTGAGAGCAACGGTCTGAAACGGGTGATGATTGCCAACCATGCCGGTGACCACGCAATCTATCCCGACTGCCGCCCGGGCTTCGTCAACGCCATGTCGGAGGCCATTTCATCGGGAACATACGAGAACATCACGGTTTTTGCACCCTATACGCATTTAAGCAAAGTGGAAATTGCCCAACATGGGAAGGCCTTGGGCTTGGATTATAGCGAGACCTATTCCTGCTACAAAGGTGGCGAGAAGCACTGTGGCAAATGCGGCACCTGCCGTGAGCGCATTGAAGCCCTCCGCGCTGCCGGCATTGATGATACAACCGAATACGAATCATAATATGCAAAGTCTAAGGTCCCTAAGCCTGTCGAAGGGCCGACCGAAATCAAGACGGCGTTTCGACAAGCTCAACGACCTGCAATAACTGTTAACTGAACAACTATAAACTCTCAACTGGAAAATGTATTACGTCAGAAAAACCCTGGAAATATCCTCTTGCCACCAGCTCTACCTTGACTATGAGAGCAAGTGCGAGAACCTTCACGGCCACAACTGGAAGGTCAACGTGTATTGCCGTGTCGAGAAGCTGGACAGCAACGGCATGGTGTGCGACTTCACCGAAATCAAGCGTTTGATTCATGGCAAGATCGACCACACTAACTTGAATGAAGTCCTTGACTTCAATCCGACGGCTGAAAATCTGGCCAAGTGGATTGTCGACACCGTCCCGAACTGCTACCGCGCTGATGTGTGGGAGTCACGCGACAATAAGGCCTCCTACATAAAGGACGATGCTCCGCAGAATTTTGATTAATTGACGCGGCGTTTCGACAGGCTCAACGACCGCGGGGTCCCTGAGCTTGTCGAAGGGCCCGAAGTCCCGTGTCCCGAAGTCCATGTACAAGATTAACGAAATATTCCACTCCCTTCAAGGCGAAGGCTTTCACACTGGCATGCCTGCTGTCTTTGTGCGCTTCTGTGGCTGCAACTTATGTTGTGCCTTTTGTGACACCCAACATCAGACAGGGCAGATGATGTCGCTGCAAGAGATTGTGGACGAGGTCAACAAATATCCCTTGGCTCCGCTGGTCGTGTTGACGGGCGGCGAGCCTTCCTTGTTCATTGACGAGGCCTTCGTGGCGGAATTGAAACAAAAGACGGGCAAAACCATCGCCATCGAGACCAACGGTACTCGGCCTTTGCCATGTAATTTGGACTGGGTAACGTTTTCGCCCAAGTCCGTTTTCGAGGGTGGTGACATGGAACCTTGTGCCTTAATGCAATGCGATGAATTGAAAGTGGTTTATCTTGGTCAGGATTTGGTGCAATATGACGGCATTGAAGCAAAACATCATTTCTTACAACCTTGTTTTTGTGAAGACAAAGTTCAGCGAAAGGCCAATATGAAAGCTTGTGTCGAAGCCGTGATGCAGAATCCTGGCTGGCGGCTTTCACTGCAAATCCATAGGATTCTGAATATCCGATAATGGATTGCTTCGTCGTCCCTCCTCGCAATGACGTTACGAACACGCTTCGCGTCATTGCGAGGAACGAAGCAATCTAGACCACAAATCATTTATGGAATCTATTACTCCTCCTCGGTTCACTATAAACCAAAAACACGGCGGGCTTTTTGTTTAAGTCGCCTTTGTAGTTTTTCCATTCTCCAACGCTTTGACTGATGATGAGTTCGTCGTCGCAGGTAAGGTTGCAAGCGACGCAGACACGCGTAGCAGGGTGGAGGTTCTTGCAAAGGTCTTGCAGCATGGCATTGTTGCGGAAAGGAGTCTCGATGAAAAGCTCCGTCTCGTTGTTGAGTGCCGACCTGCGTTCCAAATCCTTGATGGCGTTTTGTCGTTCGGGGCTTTTGATGGGCAGGTAACCATGGAAGGCGAAGGCTTGTCCATTGAAGCCCGATGCCATCAGAGCGAGAATCATCGCATTGGGGCCGACCAAAGGAATGACTTGAATCCCAGCGGAATGCGCCAAGTCCACCACCAAAGCACCTGGGTCAGCCACGCAGGGCGTGCCAGCCTCCGACATCAGCCCCATATCCTCGCCTTGCAAGCAGGCACCGAGGTGCTCCATGAGGTCTAGGTTGTGGACGTTGTGTTTGTCCAACTCGATGAACTCGATGTCGTCGATGGCACAGTCCATACCTATGCGACTTAGCACACGGCGCGTGGTGCGGGTGTTCTCCACCACGAAATGCTTCAACTTCCTCACTATGCTGAGCGTTCCAGCGGGGATGACTTGTTCGGGTTGGGTGGTGCCAAGCAGATTGGGCACCAGGTAGAGTTTTCCGAAGTTGTTGGTCATAAGTGAATGATGGGATTATGACAAGGCGATTTTTTTCTCAATGTCGGCAAATATCATCTTGAACTGTTTGTCGGTTTCCAACTGGTTGGCGATGGCCTTGCAGGCGTGATGCACCGTGGCGTGGTCTTTGTTGCCGCACTGTTGCCCAATGGAAGCGAGACTAGCGTTGGAATATTTCTTTGCCAGGTACATGGCGATTTGTCGGGCCTGTACCACTTGTCGTTTGCGAGTGTTCTGTCCAATTTGATCGGGCGAGATCTTGAAATATTCGCAGACGATGTTGATGATGTATTCCATCGACACCTCTTTGACGGTGTTGCGCACAAAACGCTCGATGATTTGCTGGGCCATGTCGAGGGTGATGGATTTCTTGTTGAGCAGCGACTGTGCCATCAGCGAGTTCATCACGCCTTCGAGTTCGCGGATGTTGTTGCGGACGTTGCTGGCGATATATTGCACCACTTCTTCGGGGAAGGTGATGCCGTTGCCGTACAATTTCTCGCGGATGATGGAGGTACGTGTCGGCAGGTCGGGCGCCTGAAGATCGGCTGTGAGTCCCCACTTGAAACGCGACAGCAAACGGTCTTCCATGCCTTGCAAGTCGGACGGGAACTTGTCGCTGGTGATGACTATTTGCTTGTTGTTCTGCTGCAAGTGATTGAAGATGTGGAAGAAAACGTCTTGTGTTCCGGCTTTTCCTGCAAGGAACTGAATATCGTCGATGATGAGCACGTCAATCATCTGGTAGAAGTTGATGAAGTCGGGACGGTTGTTGTTCTTGTTGGCCGTCACATATTGGGTCGAGAGCTGCTCAGCTTGCACGTAAAGCACAGTCTTATCAGGGTGTAGACGCTTGGTTTCCAGTCCGATGGCGTGGCAAAGGTGGGTCTTTCCAAGTCCAGTGCCGCTATAGATGACCAAGGGGTTGAAGGCACTCTTTCCAGGGTCTTTGGCCACCTCAAGGCCTGCGGAACGTGCCAAGCGATTACATTCGCCTTCGATGAAGTTGTCGAAGGTGTAGTTCTCGTTGAGTTGCGAGTCGATTTGCAACTTTTTCAGTCCTGGTATGACGAAGGGATTGATAGGCGCTTGCGAAGTACGTTCCGGTGCCGGCTGCCCTATGGGGTTCTTCGGGAAGTTGCGATTCGAGCTGGGCAAGGTGATGGAGCCCGAGCTGTTGGAGCTGTCGACAGGCATGGTGTAGGCCAACTTGCCTTTCACGCCAACAAACCTCTTGATGGCGGTGCGAAGGTGGTCGATGTAATGCTCCTCAAGATACTCATAGAAGAACTGGGTAGGCACCTGTAGCGTAAGCACGTTGTCAGACAACGAAACGGGCACGATGGGTTCGAACCAGGTCTTGTAGCCCTGCTCTGTGACATTGTCTTTAATCACAGACAGACACTTATTCCATATCTCCACATGGTTGTCACTCATCGGAAATCCGTTAATTAATTGTTGTTCAACTTGTTTTTGTGCTAGAAACAATCCTGTTTTGGAATCGTTTTTGACATTGCAAAGGTACACGATTAATTGTTTATAAAAAAATCAAAAAGCTATTGTTTTTTAATTTTCTTTTTGCAATAATACGAGATTTTTAAAAATAGAAAAAGAAAAATGTTTGTAAGTTACTGGTTTTAAGATGTTTTAATGTGTGTTATTTTTACTTCGAACAAATTGCGAAATTTTTCCTCAATTCTTGAAGCGTCATTTTTTCTTGTTGAAAACTCTAAATAACAGTCCAATTCGAAGCGTGGGTTTTGTTGCTCCAAGTTCTCCTCTTTCATGATGCGCATCACCTCATTCATAAGAGGATATTCGAACTCCAAACTGTAAAACTCATTTATGGTTTTCTCCACAATCTGTGCGTTGTCAAGGGCTTCGCGGGCGGCGGTTTTGTAGGCGTTGATGAGTCCTGAGGTGCCCAATTTGATGCCTCCAAAGTATCTCGTCACGACGACACAGACGTTGGTGACGTCCTTCGAAAGGATTTGGTTGAGGATGGGCTTGCCTGCCGTCCCCGAAGGCTCACCGTCGTCGCTGGAGCGGAAAGTCTTCTTGTCTGGACCAATCATGTAGGCAAAGCAGTGGTGCCGTGCGTCGAAGTATTTCTTCTTGATTTCCGCGACGGCGGCTTTAGCTTCGTCCTCGCTCATCACAGTGAAGGCCTCGGCAATGAACTTGCTGCCTTTCTCCTTGTAAAGGCCGTCGCCACGGGTGGCTAACATATTATAGGTGTCGTCTTGTGTCATGGCTTGAGGGTAATGAGAATGACGGCAATGATGGCGATGGCGAGCCCGAGGTAATTCTTCCAAGTCAACTTCTCCTTGAAGAGCAGCCAACCCGTCAGGGCTGTGAGGCTCACCACACCTATATTATATATGGGGAACAGCACGACGTTGTCGAAACAGCGCATGGCGTGATAGACGCAGAATGTGGAGAAGAAGTTGATGACGCCTAAACCGATGCCGCCAACTGCACTTTTCCACTGCCATTTCGACTTGCCTCGGAGGAGGTCGTAGGTAACGATGAGGATGCCGAACAGCATGGCTATAAAATAGATGAAGGCAATCATGAAACTCATGTTGTCGCCATTGTTTTGTTGCTCAGTGAGCTTCATCAAAATGTCGCCAGTGCCGGTGCCGAAGAAGATGAAAACGGGCAGCAGCCAGCTTTTGCTGTGCCTGTCATTCTTAGCGGAGATTTGTGCGGAGAGAGAATCTATGCGTGGCGAGGCGGCTTGTCCTTTGCCACCTAACACTAAAATCAATGCCACCAAAGCCAAGACAATACCCATCGTGGCCACGAAATTCAGCTTTTCGTTGAACAATACCACTCCCGCCAAGGTTGGTAGCACCACCGACAGCTTGCTCGATAGCGAGGTGATGGTCACGCCAGAGCGTTGCGTGGAGGCGGTCATCAGCAGGTAGGTGAAGATGAACCAGAAGCCCGTCAGGATAGAAAGGCCAAACCACGACTCATTGGCCAGTTGTGTTGGCGTGTCGAATTGCTTGCACATCAGGAAACCTGTACCAGCCGCAAAGACATAGTTCCACATCAAGGCTTGGTGGTTGTCAAGCTTGAAACGCTCGAAGAGGCGCATCGCAACGAAGACACCTGTCGAGAATACTATGGCCAGAATCAGGTAAAGCATGGGGACAAATGTACGATAATTTGTGAGATTAATGACAAACACATAAAAATAGAGACGCAATATTGCGTCTCTACTCCTAATTTTTCACTCCTAACTCCTCGCTTATTTCACCGGATGGTCTTTTGCAAACGCAGCCAGTCTTTCGGCGAGAATCGGAATCTCGTCTCTTTGGATCAACGAGGTGCAGGCACGGATGCCTTGCTTGGTGCTGCCGCAGGTGTCCAGCGAGATGCCGGAGACGCCGTAATACAGCATCTCTTCCACGAGATCGGCACCGGTGAAGCCCGGATAGCAGAACGTGAAGTAGAAGCCGTCGGCAATAGGCTCACCGCAGTCCTCGTCGTAGGTGATGTAGAAGCCATTCTCGGTGAAGGCTTTTTTCATCAGCTCGGCCTTGCGACCATATTCCAGCACGTCGTCGCGGTAGCAGTAGGTACCATCGTTGACGGCCTTCATCACGGCTGCGAGGGCGTATTGGGCAGAGTGCGAGGTGCCTGAGCTCAGCGGGTGCAGTGCGCCAAAGAGGAAGGCGCGCAAGAAGACCTCTTGTCCGCAGAAGGCTTTCAGGTCGGGATAGTGGCGTGCGGCCAGCTTGTCGCTGATGCCGATGATGGCGCAGCGTTCGCCAGCATAGCTGAAGGCCTTCGAGCTGGAGATCATCAGGATGTAGTTGTCGGTATATTTGCCCACGCTGGGTTGGAACGGCTCCACACCCGGGTGGCTGTAGTCCTTGCGGAAGTCCATGCCGAAATAAGCGAGGTCTTCCATGACGATGACATCATATTTGTTGGCCAACTCACCGATGATGCGCAATTCCTCGTCGGTAAGGCACACCCAAGTCGGGTTGTTGGGGTTGGAATAGAGCAGGCTGTGGATGTTGCCCTTGCTCAACACCTCTTCGAGCTTGCCGCGCAACTTCTCGCCACGGTACTCGTAGATGTCGAAATGCTCCATCGGGATGCCCAACACCCTGTTTTGGAACTTATGCACGGGGAAACCAGGGTCGATGAAGAGTACGGTGTTCTTCTTCACGTTGGTATGGCCTGCAATCATAAACGAGGCAAAGCCGCCTTGCATGGAGCCCACGGTGGGGATGCAGTTGGCGGGGTCGACGTCGAGGTCGAGGAAATTCTTGATGAAGCGCGAGGCTTCTTTCTTTAAAATGGGAGCGCCGTCGATAGGCGGATAGTTGGCGGCCACGCCATCCTGCAGGGCCTTGATTTGGGCTTCCACACCGACACGGGCAGCGGGCAGACCGGGATTGCCGA
>CALEMB010000155.1 GCA_937902805.1 uncultured Bacteroidales bacterium | reverse complement strand
TCTAACTTACAGTAATTTCAAAGAACTATTTTGATTTTTTAGTGGACAGCAATGACACTGCATATTGAATTTGACCTTTCTTATAGCAAGAAGAAAAAGAAACTGATTTGGTACAACAATATCAGCAATAAGGCCAACATGTGCCCTGTCATCATTCAAGGAAGTAATGAGACCAAACAATTTGCTTGGAATGTCGGGATTGGAAGCTGTACGGGCATTGGTTTCGGTTCGATTTATTAAAAGGAGATAATATGTATTACATAGTCAGATATACAGGCAAATTCGGGTTTATCAAACCATGGACTGCCGTAAGAGATGGCGAAACATTCAGCCAACAGTTTCTAACCCCTTCGATTATTGAAGGCATTGAAAAGAAGCTGTTTCCCGAAACATTAAGTCTAAACGGTCGAATCACAAAGATTATAAGGCACAAATTGAGTTATTCCGCTATAGATTCCCAGCAAGAAGTGACCCAAACAAGAGGATGGAAAATCACAAAAAAAGAAGCAACTCGTGAACGATCAATCCTGAAAAGAGGTGTAATGCTCGACCCTGTACTTTATTTGGCATTCAATAACCAAACTGATGCGGAAACAGCATCGAAGCAGCACATTTGCCTTTGCCGAAACGAGGATATGATGTTGCCAGATAGTGAAATCATTGAAATTGAAGAAGAACAATTCGCTGAATTAGACGGATTTGAATTGCGTTTTGGTGAATCGGAGCAATCGTTTTTAGTGGGTTACAACCGCTTCGACAACAACAAGCCCATGTTCGGTTGGATTGAATACAACGGTAACAAACTCTTGTAAACATGTCGGACAAGTTCGATTTCATATTGGCAAAGCATGAAGATTTTGGCGGAATGCCGCTGACAAAACACCTTAAAGATGTTGCCGATGCCGCTGTTGTCATCGCACAACATGTCGAACTTGACCCTGATTTAGCTTTTAAAGGCGCTGTATTGCACGACATTGGCAAAGCGAGCCCTTTGTTTCAGAAAACATTGAAACACAATTACATACAACAACCCGATTTTACATTCCGTCACGAAATTGCCTCCTTGTTTTTCATTTCGTTATTTCCCGAAAAAGAAAGGCCTGCCATCATCGACATGATTGTCGCGCATCACAAATCAATTTATCATGATGTCAGGGAAAAAGGTATTCTTGATTTGGATGAAAACACGGATTGTTTTGCTCGGCATTCTGAAAGATTTGATGAATGGTGTCCTATCGCATTAGGCATATTACACGAGTTTGGAATTGAGACACACCCTATTGACATCAACGAAGCCAAAGGCAATTACGAGTTTGTTGTGGATTACTGTTACAGCAAATCATTGAACCAATCGGAATGGAAAGGATTGCTAATGGCGGCTGATCATTTTGCCTCGGCATTAGAAGAAAAGGCGGAATCAGCAACTGACAAACTGTTTATCAATCCCAATTTGTCGTTTTACAACCGTCAGCACCATCTATATCCCCTTTCGTTAGTCTCAACCGACGACGAGAGGCAACATACTTTGGTAACTGCCCCTACTGGAGCCGGAAAAACTGATTTTCTGTTGCGGCGATGCAAAGGTCGAGTGTTTTACACGCTACCGTTTCAGGCTTCCATCAATGCTATGTATGACAGAATCAAAAACGATTTGAAAGATACTAATGCACAAGTGTATTTGCTTCATGCAGCTTCAAATTTGAAAGTCAAAGACGGCAAAGTGGAAGAAAGAATCATGCAAAGGCATATTGGGGCTTCGGTCAAAGTGATGACACCACATCAAATGGCATCGATTGTGTTCGGTATCAAAGGTTACGAAGCCATGTTACTCGACCTAAAAGGTTGTGATGTCATTTTGGACGAGATTCATACCTATTCAAGCGAAACCCAAGCGATTGTTTTGAAGATTATCGAAATACTGAAATCAATTGGCTGTAGAATTCATGTTGGCACCGCCACTATGCCAACGGTTTTGTATGACAAAATCCTACAACTGCTTGGCGGCAAGAGTGAAGTTTACGAGGTGATGTTGCCTGATGAAATCTTAAAGACTTTCAATCGTCACATTATTCACAAAGTCGAGCAATGGAACGATTGCATAGACATCATCAAAAAAGCCGTTGATGAAAATCAAAAAGTGCTGATTGTATGCAATCAAGTGAAGCGTGCACAGCAGATGTACGATTACATTTGCAAATCCTTCCCTACCGTTTCTCGAATGCTTATCCACAGTCGATTCAAACGAGGCGACCGCTCGCAGTTGGAAACAAAACTAAAAGAGAGTTTTAACCGCATGACCGAAACTTGTATTGTTGTTTCGACACAAGTGGTTGAAGTGAGTCTAGACATCAGTTTCGACTTGATGATTACCGAATGTGCTCCTATTGACGCACTCATTCAACGGTTTGGACGCATCAATCGTAAGCGAACAGACGAAACCATTGGGAAATTCAAGCATATCTATGTGATTCAGCCACCACAAAATGACAAGGAGGCAATGCCTTACGATTTGGAAGTGTTGAAAAAGAGTTTTGATGTCATGCCAAACAATGATGTGATTGAAGAATCCTCAGTGCAGCAACGCATTGACACAGTTTATCCCGATGCCAAATTCATGAATCTGGATTATTCGGGTGTCGTTTTCGTTGACGGGAAATGGCACATCAAAGAATTGTGTCATTATCCCAAGTCAGCGCTTTTAGACGTGCTTGATATCAACTCGGCAGTTTGCATTACGGAAGACGATATGAAGACCTATATCAACGAAAACGCATTCAACAGAGCCGAATTGGAAATACCTGTAAGTTACAAAAGCATGGCATTTAACAATTTAGAGCAAATCAATGAAGGTTCACGACCATTCATCATTCCTAACCAAGCCTACGATACCGAAAAAGGGCTAATTGCCGAATATACAAAGCCACAGTATTATAAAACAACACGATAAAAAATGATTACAGCAACTATAGGAAAGATATTTTTGGAGGCTTACAACAAAAAGCAAAGCACAAACTACGATGCTAAATCTTTTTTTGTTGACGTGTACCATCCATTGTTTTTCGATAGCAACAAATATCTGCAATGGGTTACAAACTCACCTTTTGTACAAATGAAAAAAGGGCAAAAGGTTGAAACATTAACTTCGGATGAAAGGATGGAAAAACTACAAGAGTTTATAGCCAAAGTTGATGAAAGCAAATCACCCGACTCGAGCATCGCACCAGGATACCCTGCTTCGGAAGAGAAAGAGTATGCCACCACATCGGGACAAGTTACCAATTTGGATTTATCAGCCTCAAAAGATGATTATTACCTTTCATGGGTTGGTTCAAGTTTAGGTATTGGTCTTCAAGGTGGATTGTCCATTTTATTTTCAAACCCTGAAATCCTGCTTGACATTTATGAAGGCTGGAAACTTTATAGGAATGCATTGGATGAAAACCAAAGACTCAAAGGCAATCAAGTCAATACATGGAATGGCCAATGGCTTGCTCACCGTTATGACAAAGGAAATTACTTTGCCGAGCAACCTTTGGCTGGATTCAGCCCATTTGAGACGTCAAAGGAAGGGATGATGAGTATTGCCACTCAAACATGGACAAAACTGTTGATTGGAATTACGAGACAATTCTCTTCACCTAAAATGATGGGATATGTATATAGTTTTGGCCAAACCAACACCACATTAGGTTTTATCCCCTTTAACTTGGAACATATCAGAAGGCCCATTGAACTTTATCAAAGGTTATTTGGTGAAGATGAAGGAAGAAAAGCCGAAGAACTTTGGGGAACGGAAAAAGGATTGAGAGCATGTTGCCAAAAAGGAGCCATCGGAATCGAGGCCATGCAACCCAAAGGTCTAAAACAATATATGACAGCTGACAAGGGCGTAAAACTGCCCAAATACGACGAGAAACAAATCATTAGTTTTCACACATATCAAATCTGGTTATTAGCTATGTTAAACAATCAAGAAATGTGGGACAAGTCCCTCGAATTTGCCAAGGCACTGAAATCCTATGCTGAAAGTGGCAAAAAAGGAAGAACAACAAACTCAAGACAAATAGACGAAGTGTTGGGAGCCACCAACAAACGAAGTTTCATGGAAGCATTGAGCAATATCGCTTCAGACATCGCTAGAATCGAAAGCATCCAAGACATCGCCATGACGGTCAACTCCATGCCGACTGACAATGTGCCTTATTTCCTGACTCTTGTCAGATTCCATGCAGCCGCTTTAAACAATCCGAATAACAAACAATAAAAACATATCATTATGAATTCATTCATTTATCTTAGAGCACTGAAAC
Source organism: uncultured Bacteroidales bacterium (assembly GCA_937902805.1). Taxonomy (GTDB): domain Bacteria; phylum Bacteroidota; class Bacteroidia; order Bacteroidales; family F082; genus Limimorpha. The sequence continues at coordinate 1,319 of CALEMB010000155.1, read as the reverse complement.
ATGCAGAGCACACCGTTTTCTGCGTTCAAGACGGGCAAAAGACCTATTTTGACCCACAATTCAACCGCGTTGTCGCTTATTCGAGCGGTCAACAAGTAAAAAGATCCATTCTGGAAACCTTGACTGACGAGTTAGGCGTCCAGATGGCTCCCGTGACTTTCAATTACAACATCAACGCTAAAAAAGAGTTGGAAAACAAGGAGCCATGGTCGCCGTGCGACCCCAACTATGTTGACCAACTATTGGGTGGCTGGATGCGTGCGGCTGGTGAAGGCCAGATTTTGAAACGCCGCAGTCCGCTTTCCATTTCGGCTATGCGTCCGATTCACCCATTACTTGCAGGCGTCGACAAGGAGAACCTGACTTTCGACCGTAGCGACCGTCCTGACCAGCACCCTGTTAATGTCAGAATGGGCGACAAATTATTGACAGAAGAAGAGATTGAGGCTTATCTTCAAGATAACAACAGGACCTTGCCTCGTCGGAATTGGATTCCTGAAAATGCACGCACTTCGGGCTTGTTTGTTTATGACATTGCCATTGATTTGCGCACATTGTTCTGTGTTTCAACCAATCAGCATGAACCAGAGATCTCGAAAGAAAGGATTGAAGAGTTGAAAGGCAAAGGCTGGAAATTGAGTAAGAATGTTTTCGGTGAATGTCTTGTTTTGCCTAAAGAAGAACGCGAGAAAATCATTCCCGCATTGGCCAAAGCCTTAATCAACTGGCGCATCACATCGAATCAAGCGCGTACATTCAGTTTGATGGAAACTCTGGCCGTGGCTATCAGCGACAATGCCAATACGCTTGCCGCAACCATTCGTGCCAAACTCGTTGACGACGGAGAGAAGCCAAAAGCAAAGCCGATTGTAGATGAAACGGCAGGTGCTGATTTGTTTGTAACTCTACCCTGTTCAAGTTATATTGTAACTGAAAACGAATCAGCTGATGCCATACAAAAAGCGGAAACAAAACTGATTGAAATGATGATGGCTTTTGACTATGAGAATCAACTATAGGAGCATATTTAATCGAACCTTATGGAATTGAAACTTGTGTTCGTTCTTCCAGCACGTCCAGCCCTGCCGCCTTTTAATCGAACCCTGTGGAATTGAAACTACGGACAAGAGTTCCAATGGATGGGCTTCCCCAACCTTTTAATCGAACCTTATGGAATTGAAATAACTGCGAGTTTTGGGATGTGGACTTCTTCAACGATGCCCTTTTAATCGAACCTTTTGGAATTGAAATTAGTTGGTGGCATTCATTAGTGTCCACTAAAAAATTGGACGGTTTAAATTTGAATGTATAACTTAAAA
>CALEMB010000154.1 GCA_937902805.1 uncultured Bacteroidales bacterium | reverse complement strand
AGCATGCCGAAGGCGAAAGCCACAGCGAGATCGACAGCGCCATCGACAAATGGTTCGACAACTTGGACAAATAAGTTTTCACAACACACAAAACACGAAGGCTGCGACGAGTTCGCGGCCTTTTTTGTTGCAAAACGCCACCCACACAGAAATTTATCAACAAAACGCGCGGGTGTTGATAACTTTCCGAAAACGGCCACAATAAAACGGGTCAAAAATGCGTAATTTTGCAAGCAAAACGAGTAATAAATGGGAAAGACAATAGCAATCGCCAACCAAAAGGGCGGTGTGGGAAAAACCACTTCCGCCATCAACCTCGCGGCCAGTTTAGCCGTCCTGGAATATAAGACCCTCCTCATTGATGCCGACCCGCAAGCCAACGCCACCTCTGGCGTAGGCCTCGACCCAAGAACCGTGGAGACAAGCATTTACGAGTGCATCATCGACCAAGTGGACCCGAAGACAGTCATCACCGAGACGGAAACGCCCAACCTCTTCCTGCTCCCCGCCCATATCGACCTCGTGGGAGCCGAAATCGAAATGATTAACCTGCCTGAACGTGAACTCATGATGAAGAAACTCCTCGCCCCCATCAAGGACGACTACGATTTCATCATCATCGACTGCTCGCCGTCGCTGGGTCTCATCACCGTCAACTCGCTCACTGCCGCCGACTCGGTCATCATCCCCGTACAATGCGAGTACTTCGCCCTCGAAGGTCTCGGCAAGCTCTTGAATACCATAAAGATAGTTCAAACCCGCCTTAACCCCGACCTCGACATTGAAGGCATCCTGCTCACCATGTTTGACACGCGCCTACGCCTTTCGAAGCAGGTCGTCGAAGAGGTCAAGATGCACTTCCAAGATATGGTGTTCAACACCATCATCAACCGCAACACGCGTCTGAGCGAAGCACCAAGTTACGGTAAGACCATCGTTATGTACGATGCCAACAGTACGGGTGCCATCAACTACCTCAACCTGGCACGCGAAATCCTTGAAAGAAACAACATGTCCAACCCTAACGCATAACCGCTATGGCAGAAACAAAGAAATCAGGTTTGGGAAAAGGTCTTGACCTCATCCTCGGTAGCCCCGAGACCGACATCACCAGCAAGGACATCAGCGGCGATTTCGTGGCGGGTGCTGTGGCCGAAATCGACATCAACCTCATAGAGACTAACCCCTTCCAGCCCAGAACGGAATTTGACGAGACCGCCTTGCGCGAATTGGCACAGTCCATCAAAGAACAAGGTGTGATTCAACCGGTCACCGTTCGCAAACTCGGCTACAACAAATACCAACTCATCTCGGGTGAACGCCGTCTGCGGGCCTCCAAGATGGCGGGACTGAAGACCCTCCCCGTCTTCATCCGCGTGGCCAACGACGAGCAGATGCTGGAGCTGGCCCTCATCGAGAACATCCACCGCGAAAACCTTAACGCCATCGAGGTGGCCATCTCTTACCAACGCCTCATCGACGAATGCAACATGACGCAGGAAGAAGTGAGTGATAAGGTGGGCAAGAGCCGTAGTGCAGTCGCCAATTTCTTGAGGCTGTTGAAATTGCCCGCAGAGGTGCAAATCGCCATCCGCGACGGTCACATCAGCATGGGTCACGCCCGCGCCCTCATCAACATCAACGACAAGGAAGAACAGTTGAAGCTCCTCCAGCAGATCATCATGGAAGAGATGAACGTGCGCCAGACTGAGGAGATGGCCGACAAAGCCAAAAACAGCGGCAAGGAAAAGAAGCAGACCAACTTCATCCCCGAGCATTTCAAGAGTAAGATCAAGACCTTGTCGCAGACGCTCAACACCAAGGTGAAGGTGAAGCGCGACATCAAAGGCCACGGCAGCGTCGTCATCGACTTCAAGGACGAGGCCGAGTTTGACCGCATCATGGAACTCTTCAACCACAAATAAACGCCATGCTGCGCCGTTTCCTGTTTCTTTTGGGCCTCCTGACCCTCCTCGCCTTTCAGAAAACGGAAGCGCAGAATGTGGTATTTGACACTGTCGGCAGCACCATCATCACCGCCGACACCGTTGTCGAGGCAACGAAAACCGCCAAGCCAGAGAAAACCAAAAAGCTCACCCGTCCAGCGACAGCCGCCATCATGTCGGCCTGTCTGCCTGGTCTAGGACAAATCTACAACCGCAAATGGTGGAAAGTGCCTATCGTCTATGCAGGCTTGGGTGGTCTCGGCTACTTTTCGTACCGCAACTTCTCCGAGTATCGCTCCTATCTCCATGCCTACGAATATAAGACGGGAGACCTGCCTGAGGGCGTTACCTTAACTGACTATGAGACCCAGTTGGCCAACAGGTATGCGGAGAGTCAACTGCAGACATACAAGGAATCTTATCGCCGCAACTTCGAGTTGTTTACCATCCTCACCACAGTTTGGTACGGCCTGAACATCGTCGATGCCGTCGTGGACGGGCACCTTTACAACTACGACATCAGCGACGACCTCAGCATCAACGTCGACCCCTACCTGAGGCCAATGGAAACGTTTGCACCAATGCCGCAATACGCCCAAGTGGGGCTGTCGTTTAAGTTCAAATTTTGACAATGTTTATTCACTGCGATAGACTTGAGACTGCGAGACACGAGACGCGAGACGTTGGTCTTGTCCCGTATCCCGTAGTCCCGCGTCCCGCGTCAAATATTCAACCATGAAAATAGCAATCATAGGATACGGAAAGATGGGCCACGAGGTGGAGAAAGCCGTCCTCGCCCGCCAGCATGAAGTCGTCGTCACCATCGACAATGCCCAGGAATGGGAAGAACGCCTTGAAAAGTTGAAACAAGCCGATGTCGCCATCGACTTCAGCCAACCCGACCAAGTGGTGGGCAACATCCACCGCTGTTTTGACTTGCATATCCCCATCGTGGTAGGCACCACAGCCTGGCAGGATCATTTCGAGGAAATCAAAAAGCGTTGTTTGGCCGAGAAACAAAGCCTCTTCACCGCGCCCAACTTCAGCATTGGGATGAACATCATGTTTTTGCTCAACAAACAGCTGGCGCGGTTTGCCGAGCGTTACGGGTACCAGTTGTCCTTGTCTGAGACGCACCACATCCATAAATTGGACAAGCCCAGCGGCACCGCGGTGAAGCTGGCCAACGATATCCTCTCCGTCAACCACGATTATGACCGCTGGAACATCGACGCCCCAGCCGACCACACCTTATACATAGAGGCGAAACGCGAGGGCGAAGTCTTTGGCATCCACAGTGTGACGGCCTCCTCGCCTGCCGACAGCATCACGATTACCCATCAAGCCTTCAACCGCCAAGGATTTGCACTTGGTGCCATTGCTGCGGCGGAGTTTTTGGTGGAGAAGACGGGTTGCTTTGGAATGGAGGATTTGTTTGGCTCCCCTCAGCCCTAACGGGTTCCCCCTCGCGCCCCGTACAAAAAACGGAACAAACAAGGCGACTCGCATCTCAGAAATTTTGAGGAATTTGAAAAAATGTCAGCAAAAAGACATCAAATCAAAAAAATTGTGTATTTTTGCAAGCAGAAATCAATAGGGGAACAGTCCTGTTAGACGTCCAAAATTTGGTGATGACCTTTCGAGCGAGCCAACCTGTCGATTTCTTTTTTTCGAAAGGTATCGTACATTGATATAATCCTTCAACGAACGATTGTAAACTCTTTTATCTGGGTTTTCCTCCGTCCATTTGCGATACACCTGCGAGATGATTTCTTGGCGTTGGTTCAGTTCTTCTTTGCTGTTGCCTTGTGGGATAAGCATATTCAAATGGGTCTTCAAATCTTTTGCAAAAATAGTAAAATCTTCAAATTTCCGTCGACACTGCAACATTTTTCGTCCCACCTTCTGCGGCTGCCCTTTTTGAATTACGTCGCCCATTGTTTTGGCGGACGCACGCGGTGCGTCACTACTGAAATATTGACGCGGCCTTCGTGTCCCATCCTGTCCCACACTATCCCATAGGGATAGTGGGACAGTGGGACACTTTGGGACATCGGCCGACCGGCTCGCCAGCCAGCTCTAGTACAGGGACTCGGAAATACCGTCTAACACTGACTTCATTACTGCCTAACCATGACTCAGGTGCTGTCTAACTCTGATACAACTCTGATACAACTCTGATACAAC
>CALEMB010000153.1 GCA_937902805.1 uncultured Bacteroidales bacterium | reverse complement strand
GCCCAATGGTGTAATTGGCAACACGACTGACTCTGGATAAGTAAAGTACAGGTTCGAACCCTGGTTGGGCAACAAAAAAAAGCCGAGCATGCTCGGCTTTTTCTATATTTACTTCCCCAAATGCATCCTAATCCTTGAGGCAAGGATATCCACCACCACGGGACTGGAGCCACGCGGCAGGATAATATCAGCGGTGCGCTTGGTGGGTTCGATGAACTGCTGGTGCATGGGCTTGACGAAAGTCTGGTAATGGCGTAGCACATCCTCCCAAGTGCGGCCACGCTCAGCGATGTCGCGGCGGATGATGCGCATCAGGCGCTCGTCGCCGTCAGTATCCACAAACACCTTGATGTCCATGCGCTTACGAAGATCCTCTTGGGTCAGCACCATGATGCCTTCCACAATGATGACCTCCGTGGGATGCACATAAATGACTTCCTTCGAACGGGCACAGGTGACATAGGTATAAATCGGCATGGGGATGGTCTCACCATTCTTCAGACGGTCGATGTGGTCGATGAGCAGCTCCCACTCAATGGCATCAGGATGGTCGAAGTTGATTTGCTTCTTCTCCTCTGGCGTCTTGTCGCCGTTGTCGTAGTAATAAGCGTCTTGTGAAATAACTGATACTGAGTTTTCTGGCAGTTGCCTGACCAGTTCCTTGACGACGGTGGTCTTCCCTGAACCCGAGCCGCCTGCGATACCGATGACTAGCATAATCTTGAGTTTTAATGGCACAAAGATAGTGTTTTTGTTGAATTGTTGATTGTTGAATTGTTGAATTGTTGGAAGGTTTTGACTAATTTTGCACAAAATTTAAAAAATCAAGCAATAATGAACGTCATTAGAAAAGCTTTGGGCTCGCTGATGGCCGCCGGCGTAGTGGCCTTGTGCAGCTGTGGCCCTAAATTACCCGAACTCCCCGTAGCGGAGGTGAAACCCTATTTCGGCGATGCCGCCAAAACCAAAGCCATCGACACGGCATATTATGAAGTCAGAGACACGAAAGGCAACAAATTAGGCACGGTTTTGTTCTCGTCGCCCTATTCCGACGGTGTGAAAGGATTCAATGGCCCTACACCTTTATTAATAGCCTTGGATGCCGAAGGACGCATCAAAGAAGTGGCCTTGTTGGAGAACCAAGAGACACCACGTTTTGCGCAACGCGTCGTGGAAGGCGGGCTTTATGACGCTTGGAACGGCCTCACCGTCGACGAAGCCTTGGGCAAGGACGTGGACGCCGTCAGTGGCGCCACCTATACTTCAAATGGTGTGAAAAACAGTCTTGTCGCGCGGCTGAAAGCTTACCAAAGGCAACTGAAGAAGTAATTTGCGATTGGTACGGTTTTTGTATTTCATAGGCCCGCATCAAAATGATATCGACTATGAAAAAACTCATGCTCGCTTTAAGCCTCCTCTTCGTACTGTCGATGACGGTCGAGGCACAAATGCGTCCCCCGCATCCCCGCTATCGCCATCCCCACAGGCGGACCATCGTGAGACCCGAGCCTCGAGACGTGCCCTATGCTTACAGTCCAAGAGGCGAGTTCCGGTTTCATGTTATCGGCGACATAGGCATGAGGGATTGGTGGGCTATCTTTAGGCATGGTTTCCCTTACCACTTTAGCGTGGGCGGCATGGCCGAGTACCAACTCGGGTACGCCACCAGCATCGGATTGGGTGCCGAGTTTTATTCGAGCTACGGCCAACACTGCCGCCTGTTCGAGTATATGCAGGAGACCTATATCCACGCAGTGCCCGTTTATGCCAGCCTGAAATTTGCAGTTCCCTATGTTCCCGTCAGCCCCTTTGTCGAAGGGCGCGTTGGCTTTTCGATTCCCGCCGGCCATGTGACCTGCCTCGACCCCAACGGCGAGCACCAATACATCGCGACGGGCTTATACACAGGCGGTGGCGTAGGCCTCAAGATTTACAAGGTCTACCTCAGCTGCGGCGTCTCTGTCATCGACGTTTTCGATAGGTCCATGGGCCTCAAAGGCGGACGCAAAGACGTGATTATGGATTATTACACGAGGCTGTCGTTCGCGTTCTGATTTGCAAAAACAATATGGAATATAATGTGTAGAGACGCGACATGGCACGTCTCTACCATTTTATTCCTCGGAATCGTCGTCTGATGAGACGGCACATGCACCGTCTCTACCTTCTAGGATGATGACGATTTCGCCCTTTATCTCTTTCTTGGAAAAATGCTCAATGAGCTCCGCCAAGGTGCCACGGGCATTCTCTTCGTGGATTTTGGTCAGCTCGCGGGAGACACATGCCTTTCGCTCGTTGCCACAGACTTCTGCCAACTGTTGCAAAGTCTTCAGCAAACGGAACGGTGACTCATAGAGTATGGTCGTGTAAGGATAGTCCGCCACGGCCTGCAGTTTGGTCTGACGCCCTTTCTTGTGCGGCAGGAAACCCTCAAAAATGAACTTCTCGGCAGGCAGTCCCGAGTTGACCAAAGCGGGCACAAACGCAGTTGGGCCAGGCAGGCATTCCACCTCGATGCCCCGTTTCACGCACTCGCGCACCAACAAAAACCCTGGGTCGGAGATGGCAGGCGTACCGGCATCGGTGACCAAGGCGAGGGTCTCCCCTGCCTCGATGCGGTCAGCGATGCGTTCCACCACCTGATGCTCGTTACGGATGTGGAAGGCCGTCATCGGCTTGCTGATCTCCAAATGACGAAGCAGGTTACCTGATGTGCGCGTGTCCTCAGCAAGAATGCCGTCCACCTCCTTCAGGATGCGGATGGCACGCAAGGTAATGTCCTCCAGGTTGCCGATGGGCGTGGGAACGAGATAGAGTTTCGACATGTCTTCTTTATGCAAACTTATGCGACACCAAATCCTTGAGTTTCTGATAGGCCTCGTTGCTGCTGTTCCACTGCAACTCAATCTTCAACTCGTTGAGATAAATCATCGCGCCATTCAAGGTCTTCAAGTCGTTGAGGTTTTCGATGGACTTGTTGTATTTCTCCATGCTTCCTCCGAACAACTCGTTGACGAACAAGAACTTATCGTTAATTCCAATGGCTGCTTTCAGGTCTTGTACGGGGTTTTGCTGCAATTTGGCGGCCAGCGAACGGTCCTCACCCATCATCTTTTCGCCCAAAGTCTCAGGTGTCGACAACTCAAATTCGGCATCGTCATCTCCGAAAACACCGGGCATGACTTCCGACGACTGCCGTTCGATTTCCACACGCTCTGCCATCCTTTCCTCATCCATGCGCGGCATCACAAGTGGATTGTCTTTCACCAAGTCGTCGCCATGCACACGGTCGCGTTCGGGGATTTCCTCCTCTGGGATTTCCTCCATCACATGCACCACCTTGCCTTCTGGGGAGACAAAAGACATATCCTCGGCAGGTTGCTCTTCCTTTTCAGGGATGTCCTCAAAGCGGAAAAGGAAGCCAAATTCATCGCCCGAAGGTTTCTCTTCTTCTGGCTCCACGACAGGCTCCGGCTCCTGCACGGGAGTGAACAGCTCCGCTTGCTGTTCCTCAACAACAGGTTGCTCCTGAACGGGTTCGAACCCTGGTTGGGTTTGAACCTCTGGCTCTGGTTCAAGTTCTGGTTCTGGTTCCGGTTCTGATTTTGGCACTATAACAGGCTCTGTTTCAACTTCTGGCTCAGGTTCAGGCTCAATCTCTTGTTCAGGCTCTGGGGCAGCAGGTTCCTCTTCTTCGGGTGCTGGTTCTTCTTCTATTTCAATGCCTCCAAAGAGTCCCGAGAGGTCTTCCGCGTCGAAAGGCAGGTCTTCGTCATCGACTCCTTCGCCCAAATTGATGGCACAAAGCTGGCTATAAAGGCTGTGCGTGCGGTTCATCAGCACATCCAAATCGAGCAGCTCAATGGGTTTTTCGTTTCTTATCAGGTAGTTGATTTGTTGATATAACAGACTGATTTCGTGCTTAATAGAAACCAGTTGTTCTTTTTGGCTCTCAAATCTGTCGTTCATATAGATATTATCTTTATTTTTGGAGACGCAATCATTGCGTCTCTACAACACAATTAGGGTGCTAAATTACAAATATTCCCAACACAATCGCCATGTTCCTCGAAAAAGATTCTCATAATAAATCACAAGGTTGGATCGAAGTCATCTGCGGCTCAATGTTTTCGGGTAAGACGGAAGAGCTGATTCGTCGTTTGAAGCGCGCCAAAATCGCCAAGCTGAAGGTGGAAATCTTCAAACCTGGTGTCGACACGCGCTATAGCGAGGAGGATGTCGTTTCGCACAACGCCACGGCCTTGCATTCCATCCCCGTGGAGAGTGCCAACGAGATTCTTTTCTATGCCTCCGACGTGGATGTCATTGGCATCGACGAAGCACAATTCCTTGACGATGAGCTGCCCAACGTGTGCCAACAACTCGCCAACCAAGGCGTGCGTGTCATTATTGCGGGCTTGGACATGGACTTCATGGGCAATCCCTTCGGCCCTATGCCCAAACTGATGGCCATTGCGGAGGATGTCACCAAGGTACACGCCATCTGCGTGCGCTGCGGCAGCCCAGCACAGTATTCGCACCGCACCATTGCCGGCGACAAATTGGTTGTGTTAGGTGAAACGGAGAGTTACGAGCCGTTGTGCAGGGCGTGTTACTTAAAGGCAAGACAGGAAAAGAATAATGCGTAATTCTTTCAAGGCGCAAAGCATTGCAGGTTATTTTCCGCGTCCTTGGATAACGATCAAAACCGTGTAAATCAAAATCTTGATATCCAAGGCAAGGTTCACATTCTCGATGTAAAGCACATCGTATTTCAATCTTTCAATCATTTCCTCCACATTCTCGGCATAGCCATATTTCACCTCGCCCCAACTGGTGATACCAGGCTTCACCTTCAGCAGCAGGCGATAATACGGTGCCGTTTCCATGATTTTGTCGATGAAATACTGACGCTCAGGACGATAGCCCACCAGCGACATATCGCCTTTCAGCACGGTCCAAAATTGCGGAATCTCGTCCAAGCGCACCTTACGCATGAACTTGCCGAACTTGGTGATACGCGGGTCGTCGTCGCTCGACAGCATGGGTGTGCCACTCGACTCGGCATCCACCCTCATGCTGCGGAACTTGGCCATCTTGAACGGCTTGCCACCTTTGCCGATGCGCTCCTGCACATAGAAGACAGGGCCTTTCGAAGTCGCCTTCACGATGATGGCACATACCAAGAACACGGGCGACAAAATGATGAGCGCGAAGAACGAAGCCACAATGTCAAAAATGCGCTTCACCACCCTTTGCCAAATGGGCATCAGCTCGGGAGTGACCTGCACCAAAGGTGCCTGCCAGATGGCGGACTGCTTGACGGTGCCAAACACCAAATCCTGCATGGCGGGGATAATTTTTACGGTGGCGTCAGTCGTGTCAACCACGGTGAGCAACACCTTCATCGTCTCCACCTCGGAACGTTCGATGGCGATGATGACCTCCTCGACATTCTGTTCCTTCACAATCTTTTCAATCTCGTGATAGGAGCCTAAACGCGGCAGGAACTCGCCCAGTTTATATTCCGTCTTGTCGTACACATTCAGGAAACCAATGAGGCGGCGGCCTGAAGGCTTCACCTCGTCCTCAATTTCCTTATAGATGGCGCAGGCGTTGTCGTTACTACCCACAATGAGCGTATTAAATCCGATTTTCTTGCTCCTGATCCTCGAAATCACCGAAGTGGTGATGATGAGGCGCGGGATATAGGTCATAAAGAACTGGAAGCAGAAAAGTGCAATAAACGACTGATAATAAGACTTATAGCTCGACACTTCATCATCAAGGATGACGACAAAGAACAGCACCACCACACCTAACAAGGTGATGAAAAAGGTCTGTCCAAGCTCCTTCAGGCGCGACTTGAAATACACCTTCTCGTAGGCCCCCGTCACAGCATGAAGGATAAGCCAGCAAATGGGGATGATAATCACACCAAGCCAAAAACTGGGTGTAACAAACGAATGTGTGATACGATCCCAATAGTTGATGTAAAGGTCCTCGTGAGCCTTGCGGAAGAAGTAAAACAATGTCCACGCCAGAATGGAGGCAATCCAATCGACGAAGAAATAGAGTGCGGCCAGTCTTTTCTTATTCATTGCGGGCGATAGAACAGTTTCAGATTATCGTAATAAAAATATCTCTGCTTGTTGGAGTGGACATAGTCGGGCTCACCGTATGCAGGATTAACCGACAAGTCGGAGGTGAGATAAATCTTGAAATAGGAAGCCGACACGTATTCGTTCATGACGGGTCCGATGTTGATGTAGATCTTGTTCCAGCGTTGCGGAATGGCATTCACCGTATCGGTAGGCTGTATCCTCACCAAAGGATGCTTGACTAATTGATAGTTTTTGTAATACATCACGCCGACAAAGAAAGGATCGTTGCATTTGTAGTCCATCTCCAACATGCAATAGGCCAAATAGTTCTCATGGAAAGAGAAGTCGTCTGCTGTGGCGACGGTGAAGTCAAGGGAATCAGGAGGCAAGACAATCTTGCCGGAATAGAACGAATTGGCCGAATGCCATGCCTCAGGGCCGTTGATACGCACGATAGATGTGTCGCTCCCCCCGTATGGCAACAGTGTGTTGGCGTTCTCGAAATCTTCCATCCAACCTTTCTCAACACCTTCTCCAATGGGATAATAGGTCAGCACGGGCTGCAGGTTGATGATGCTGTCCTCGACGAGGTTCAAACTCTCGTATACCAATGGCTTGTAGAAAGGATATGGTGCACGGGCAGCAGAGATGCCGTCTCTTTTGATGCCGCCGTATATCGTCACCTTATGAGGACCATGCTTCAACACAGGGAAAGTGGCGGGCAACTCATAGCATCCGATGGGATCGTCGTCGACATACACCCAAGCATCCGCTATTTTTGAGGTGTTGGCTCCATAAGTAAAGTAATCGCAATTCACCGTGATGGTGTCGATATGGATATAAGCGGGAATGGTTTGCGAGCCTTTGAATTTCCTGCATGAGGAGAAAACAACGGCTAAAACAACGAATGCAATAAAAGCATAAAAGGTAGATTTCCTTGACATAGCAATGGCATTTATTCGAAAACGACGGTGGCGGGGTATTATTGTATGATAAACATAGTTTATTTCTGCACCTTGGCGGCCGATTCGGCAACAGCATCGAGGATGCGATAGGCCAGCTTCAACACGTTGATGCCGTCGTCGATGGTGACGGCGGGCGTGGTGTTGTGGACGATGGCGCCGTAGAAGCTCTCCAACTCGGTCTTGATAGCGTTAATAGGATGAATCTCAGGCATCTCGAAGGTAATTTGCTTCTCGCTGCCGTCGGCAAGGGTGATGGTGGCAGAAAGCGGGTTGCTATCGTCCACGGTGTCGTTAATGCGGAAAATTTCGGCCTTTTTGTCCAAGAAGTCGACAGTGATGTATGCACCTTTTTGGAAGATGCGGGTCTTGCGCATGTTCTTCATCGACAGGCGCGAAGCCGTGAGGTTGGCCACGGCGCCGTTCTCAAACTCGATGCGCACATTGGTGATGTCGGGTGTAGGGCTGACAATGCTAACACCGCTGGCGCTGATGCGGCTCACTTGCGACTTGACGATGGTGAGCAGGATGTCGAGATCATGCACCATAAGGTCGAGGACGACGGGGACATCGGTGCCACGTGGATTGAAGATGGCCAGGCGGTGTGCCTCGATGAAAAGTGGCTCCCCGATGAAAGGCTCCGCTGCAATGAAAGCAGGGTTAAAGCGTTCCACATGGCCCACTTGTACCTTTACGTTGGCTTCGTCAGCGAGTTTTTTTAGGGCGTTGGCTTCGTCGGGCGTGGCGACGATGGGCTTTTCGATGAAGACATGTTTGCGTTTCTGTAAGGCTTTTGAGGCACATTCGAAATGACGAATGGTGGGCGTTACGATGTCGACGACATCGACCGCGTCGATCAGGGCGTCGACGGAGGGGTAGGCTCGGATTCCCGTTTCTTCTTCCACCGTTTTCGCAGTTTCATTATCAGGGTCAAAATAGCCAACCAGATCATATTCTTCGATTTGTTTGAGGCAGTTGAGGTGGATTTTGCCCAAATGGCCCGCACCTAAAACACCGATTTTCAACATAGATAACAAAATTTGTGCAAAAATAGTTTATTTATCGTTAGGTTTGGCGTAATTTTGCACCATTATACAAAAAACCGAGCTCCCTAAGCCTGTCGAAGGGCCGTTTCACATTTATGACCACCTATTTAGAAGACAACTACCGCCACAAAGGCCTACGCAAGCAACTCGTCGACCAGCTGCGCGTCAAAGGCATCACAGACGAGACCGTTTTGTCGGCCATCAACGAGGTGCCGCGCCATATTTTCCTCGATTCCTCTTTTGTAGAACTGGCCTATCAGGACATGGCCTTCCCCATCGGTTCGGGACAGACCATCTCGCAGCCCTCAACGGTGGCTTTCCAAAGCCAACTGCTGCAAGTCGAAAAAGGCATGAAGGTATTGGAAATCGGAACAGGTTCAGGCTACCAAGCCTGCGTGTTGGCTGCCATGGGTGCCAGGGTGTTCAGCATCGAGCGGCAACGCAACCTCTATTTCAAGACCAAGGACATTTTGGAGCTCCTCCCCTTCCGCGTGAAGACCTTTTTGGGCGATGGCTTTGCAGGCCTACCCACCTACCAACCCTTCGACCGCATCATTATCACGGCGGGAGCACCTAACATCCCCGAGGCACTCATCCAGCAAATGAAACCTGGCGGCATCATGGTCATTCCGATGGACAACGCCGAAGGCGAAGGCCAGACCATGGTAAGGGTCAAGAAATTAGAGGACGGTTCCTTAAAAAAAGAGGAATTCGGTGACTTCAAGTTTGTGCCGATGCTGAAGGAGATTGGGAATGACTAAGATAAGCTAACTCACTCCAGCTGCATCTTGTAGAGGCTCCTCCTATCCCTGCCTGCCGTTTGTGTGTTGTTCAAAAACAGATAATACACTTCGCCGTTGTAGACCTGAATGTTTTGCGGGAAGACATGGTCGGTGAGGCGGATCTCTCGCTTTATTTTGCCATTGCTTAGGTCGATTTCCTTCAAAGTGACAATGCCATCGGTGGTAAATTGGGCATAGCATTGGTTTGTGGCATCATCCACTATCAGTTTTTCGTCCCAAGAATTGTTAATCAACAGATTCTTGTAATACCCCGTCCTGTGAAACGCTATCCCGCATGAATCTACTCGACTGCCACGATTGTCATATTTCAACAAGAAGTCATTCTCGAAATCAAAAACATAAATTGTACCTCCGATATAAAGGGCGGGGCAATAAATCGGCTTGAAAAGGATACGATTGTACAAATTCCTCATCATTTGCCTCCGTTCTTCTACCGCATCTTCATCCGAGTAGAAATACAATTCCATACTTTGCCTAGACAAGGCATGTGCGTGCTCAAAATTTTGCTCCGCTTGTGATTCTGCCTCATACTCAGCCTGCATCCTGTCCAGTTTTTGGTCTCTTATCACATCTCTTCTGGCATTCCTACCCATCTCGGCGGCTGTACCAGATAAATCTGCCAAAACGCTCATTTGCTTGTTGTTACGATTGACCATCAAATAAACCAACTGTTGTTGCATATTGGCATATTTCTGAAGCACCATAATACTATCCGTCAACACCTTAACAGGCTCCAATTTCTGCCTGAAGGTTTCTATGGAGGCACCATAAAGCAGGTGCAACTGCCTGCCATCGCAATAAATCTGATAGGTGGAATCGGGGCCGATAAGATGCAGATTGTCAAAGGCGTCGCGATAGAGTTCCTGAAACTTTGGCGCAATGGGCTTACGCGAGATAGTATCTTGCTCAAAGCCAAGATGCAAGAGACAGTAATCCGTTCCGTTGCCTGCCACCATATAGATGCCGTCGTGCTGCACCTTGTAGTCAATCACCCATACTGTCTTGTTTGCGTAGGCCAAATGCGGCGCGTTTTCGGTCACCGTGACTTCCTGCAAGGTGTTCGTTTTGCGCTGCATCATGATAACCATCACTTTCCGACCGTCTTCACTGTCAACCAGCGACTTTTCTTCGATTCGGAAAGATTTGGTTTTGTAGCTCAGATGAGAGAGATACAAGGTCTCTCCCATTCGGGCGGCGATGCGGGCGATGCCGTCGCGGTCGGTGATGCTGCGCAAATCGTTATTTGCGTCATACACGGCCACATCCCTGATGGCTGCACCTGTGGAATCGCAGACTAAGGCTTCTACAACGAACACCTTACCTTCCGTTTGGGCGAAAAGCGAGGAAGCAAAGAAAAGCAAAAGCAAAGTAAGAATAAAGTTCCTTTTCATAATATCCTCATTTCACTTTAATCGTCACATATTTATACTCCTTCCCATCATCAAAGCGCAGCAAATATTCGCCTTTGTAAAGCGCCAACTTGAATTCTTTCTCATCTTTGCCGTACATGTACTGGTCGACGGGGACACATTGCTCGCCCTCCGATTTCAGGAACGCACTCACGCAGCCTTCGGGGAAGCCGTTTTTGTCGATGAAGCGGCGGTCGATAGTATAAAGCACTTTGCCGTTGTAAATTTTCCAGTCGGGGATGTTGTCTTCAATAAAATGTGTGCGCGGTAGGCAGCAGGTGGCATCCATACCAGTAAAGTTGATGTAGATATGCTTTGCTGTGTCGTAAATAATTACAGGTTCACGGAGGGGCATGGCATCAATAAGGTCGAAATAGGTTGCCTGCAAAGAGTCTGCTTCCCAATAAGGGTCGTCAAAATACAGTGCACAGTCCATTGTGAACGGGTCAATGCCGGATTTTTCCTTGAAATAACGCCCCATCGTGTTCCAACCGCTTCGGTCGGTGATATGGCCCATACCGCCTAAAAGCAGAAACTTCGCTTCGGGGTCTTTGCCAAGAATGTTATTAATGAGATTATCCGCTTGACCTTCTTCTCTTTTGTTGAAATCAAAACTCTCGTATGGCACCAAAGTATAGCCCATGTTAAGAGCTGTCCTTAATAAATCGCCGAAAACAGGTTCGTCACTATAGAATCCTGTTGTTCTCAATAGTGGGGTGCGTCTTTCGTTGAGCAAAGAGTCTTGTTCAGACAACGTTTCGGCAGCAAGGTAACGGTAGCCGTTTTCATAGCATTTCTCCAACCAACTGATGACAAAAGCCCTACTATGTGGATTAAAGTGCATCTCGTTCAACATGATGACTCGGTTGTTCTCAATGATGCTGTCCATCACTTTGGACAAAGGAATGGCTATCGCGTTCTTGTAATTATGGGCGTATCTTTTATGGTTAACGAACATAGTTCCCACAGATTCGGCCTCATGCCTTGCTTCTTTGTATCGTCCGACCTGCGAATACAAGATACTAAGAAAATCGTGGTAAGGGCTTTCAAAAAAAGTACCAGCATAAACGCTGTCCATACCAATCAATTTCTTCAATCCACGGTAACCAAAACCCTCTTCTTTGGCAATTTCGAAAGGTTGTTTCAGATTGTCGTTTTGCGCCAAGGCGCTTTGGAATGTGAGTGCCGCCAAAAGCACTAGAAAGTAAATTTTCTTCATAGAACGCGATTTTTTAGGATTTAACCATTCATTTATGGGATTAAACAATACAAAAATCATTCCAAATTACCTCTCATCTTGACCGTCATCACCCAAATCTTCCAGAACCTGCTCCAACATGAGTTCTACATCGGGCGACACACACACGTTGCTAATATAATAGGAAACCCACATGATGAGGGCGATAAAGCAACACACAAAGAAAACGGAGAACACTATTTCTAGGTTTGAAGGCCAATTTAAAATGAGCACGTATATTCCCCAAGCCAATATGAGGAGAATGGTTGAAATCCATAGAAATCTGTTTCCTATTTTATAGATTTTCAGGGCATTGCGCAGTCGTCGCGCATATTGCGACACAGGCATAGAGGCGGAATTGCCTTTGCGAACTACCCAATATACGTAGATGCTTGTGACAAGAAGCCCCAAACTCCAGAGCAAAAATATCCCAAGCTCAAGTTTCCAGTAAAAAAAGGCCACCAACACTGTAAACATGATGATTCTGCCAATCAGTTTCCGTTGCAGTTCGGACAAATGCTTCTTTGTGGCTTCATTAAAATGCCTTTCGTCAACGATGCTTTCGCCCTCTAGTTTTTCGTTCAAGGTGGCTAACTGCGCCCGCATTTCTTCCAATTCGTTGTTTTCCATGGTTTTGCGCTTTTACTCGTTTGACATTTTCTTCAGTTGCTCCTTGATCCTAACCAGTTTGACGGAGACATTTTTGGTGGAGATGCCGATGATTTGCCCGATTTCCTCGTAGCTCATGTTTTCAAGCCAAAGCAGGATGATGGCTCTGTCCACCACACCAAGCTTGTTGATACGGCGGTAGAGTTGCTGGATTTGACGGGTGTCGTCATCAGTGTCAGTAAAGAGGTTGATGTCCATGTTGAGGGGAACCATCTCGACACTGCGTCTCTTTTTGCGCTCAAAGGTGAGGCAGGTGTTGAAGCTGACCCGCCAGATCCAGGTCTTCACATCGCACTTGCCTTGGAACGAGTCGAAGCCCCGCCAAAGGTTGATGAGCGTCTCTTGGAAAAGGTCATTGGCTTCTTCCTGGTCCTTCGAAAAGAGGTAGCACACGGTGAACACCGTGTTTTTGTACCTTTTGACAATGGCGGAAAAAGCCTTTTCTTTTTCTCTCATGGTTAGAATCGTTTGCCTATTAGACGCAAGAAATGCGGAAAAACTACATGGAAAGAAAGTTTTTTTAATTAGTAGGATTAAATGCTACGAAAACTGTCCCAAATTCCAACTAAAAACCAACAAATTAGGGGCAGTTTTCAAAACCGCCCCTAAACTAATATCCGTATGGATTTCATCCACTATTTGAAGGGAAAAATGCCACAAAAACCATTCCATTTCTTCTGCCCGCAGGCAGGGGGTTATCTCACCACAAACTTCCGCGTCCCTTCGCCCACAGTGATGAAATACATTCCCTGAGGCAATCCCGACACATCAATCTGCTGAGTTTCATCCATAATCTGCCCCTGCAGCAACATCTGTCCCATCATATTGCTGATACGATATGTTTGGAACTGTAGAGACGCAAAATCTTGCGTCTCCAAAACCAAGAAATCCTTGGCTGGATTAGGATACACCCCAAACATACCCGCCGTCGACTCGTCTATACCGACAGTCGATGAGTAATGGAAATCAAGAGAGTAATAGTCGCCATCTTCATCCATGATGAGTTGTTCCACCTTGTTGGAAATCGGGAATGGAAACTCAAACAAATCCCACATCAACGAAAGACCTGATATGTACTCAATGCCAGGTGTCCCATATCCGATATGATAGACTTCTTCCAATTCCCATGCTTCGTCATAGGCATAATAGAAGTATTCATAATAGTCGGTGCAATTGTTGTCGTCATCATACAAATACTCGAACTTGTCGCGATAAATCCAGTCCTGTACGCCCGACTGATGATAATATGAGATTTCGGTAAGAAGATTCCCTGAGGCATCATGGTCATAACTGTGTTTGTACTGCTCATTCCATTCTTCCCCGTTCCATCCGTATTCGATCTTTTCATAACACTGCTGGGCTTCATAATGGTAAACGGTTTTGCTTATCGTATACCAGTATCCCGTCCAGAAGCTATCAATTTCCTCGGTGCAAAAGCCTTCTTCGTAGTGGTATTCGGTTCTGCCATCGCCTACCCATTCCCCGTTTTCATTGGGAATGTAGGTGGTAGTCACTTGAAGAAGCCCATCCTCATAATCCCAGGTTTGCTTGTTCGATTCCACCCAATTACCACCCTCCATCCTGTATCTCATGGAAAGGACAACATGCTTGTCTTCATCGTATGACAAGACGATTTTCTCGTACATCTGCCATGTTTCATTGAAAAAGGAGTAATAGATTTCCTCCACAAGGTTTTGCGCATTGTAGTAATAATCTTCTTTATCCCCGGCGTCGTAGTCAATCATGGAAGTCAGGCGGTCTTGCTCATCATAGGCGTATTCGAAGGCAAACTCATTCTCCCATTCGTCTTCAAGATAATATACGGCAAGCCAAGTACAATTGAAATGTGCGTCATAATCGAGAAGAACTTTCATGTTGTCTCCTTGGTACATCGTAACGCTGTCCAGTTTCATAGTGTACACATTCTCGCGACTGTTCATTTTTTCCACCAGCTGCAAGCTCTCTTTCCAAGACCTCGGTTTCGATTCTTTCTTGATAGGCTGTGCCGAAGCCGAAATAAGGCAGCACATCAAGGCTGCAATTAAGATGGTGTTTTTCATCATATCAAAGATTTGAAATTCATATTTGCAAAAGTATAGCAACAAATCGCTGTTTTTTCAAATTCAAAGTCCATTACAAACTTTTCCAAAACTTCGTTGTTGATTATCAATTGGTTGAACTTCTTGATTACAAAATGTTCCCCCTTGCGCTCACTCCAAATATTCTTTTTGTATGGCCGTCTCCAACGGTCTGGCAATCAGATCTCCGTTGGCATCATGCTCAACAATGAGTTTTATCCAACCGATACGAGTCCTGCTATCCTCGACATATTTACAGTTTGTGAATGAATACTCAATTTGCTGGAACGGAGCGAAATGCTATACGTATACCTTGGATGATTAAGGTCTTCGCTGTTGGGATCGACGGACACTTTTACTAGTCTTTTCATTGTTTGTGCTATTTATTGTTATTTCTAATATCCTACAATTATATCAGCAAACTGACTCCATCCCCAAGCGGATTTGTAAGTATTCACACTGGCTTGTGGAACCTTGATTTCCTGAAGACGAGACAGAAGATAATCCGATTCCACCAACGCAAACGACGGAGGTGTAACGGCCCGACAAGTCATGGAAGTCAACGAAGCACATTCATCAAAGGCATGAACCTCTATCCACTTGATGGAAGCAGGCAAATCAATCGAAGCCAGGTTGCCACATCCATGAAATGCATCGTATTCAATCTCTTCAAGCGATTCTGAAAGGGTGACGCTACTCAATTCCGTACAACCAAAGAAAGCGTAATTGCCAATGTTGGTAACCGTATTAGGCAATACTATGGATGTCAGCTTATTACATCCCCAAAAAGCCTCGCTCTTGATTCCTACTACCGAATAAGTCTGGCCAAGATGCGTGAACTCGGCGGGAATGACTTCCTTCCCATAATACTGCCTGTTGACCAGCTCGGGATTGAAATCCGTCGCTCTGGTGACGACGGCAGTGTTGGGCGAAACGAGGATGAAATACATCTTTTTCAAGTCGTTTCGATAACTGGCCTCAACTATTACTTGACCATCGCGGACCACTTCTTGTGTGGAAATGATTTTCAGCGGGTCGTTTTCATCCTTTTGGCAAGCGGTCATGGCTAAGCCCAAAACAAGGACCAGCAAGCCTTTCCATAAATTCTTTGTATTCATCATTTTCATTTTTTTAGTCCATATAATTACATTCCAACAATAATGTCTTTATACAAACGCCAGAAATAGCTCTCCTTGTATAGGTCGACACTTTGTGCCGGAACAAGGATGCGCTCGATGGAGTTGCCCAGCATGAAATAGTCTTCATAATGCTGTCCATGGGGGTCTTTCTCTGGAGGGGTTGTCGGTCGGCATATTAAGGTGGTCAACGATGAGCAATCATCCAAAGGATTCACGCCCAGATAGTTCACCGACGCAGGAATCTCAACGCTGGTCAGGCACGTAGAAGAAAAGACGCTATTTCCGAAACCGTTCACGGAACTGGGAATCACCACAGAAGTCAAGCCTGAACCAGCGAAAGCGGCATCACCAATGTATTTCACCGAATTGGGAATGTCAATCGAGGTCAGATGAACACACTCACTGAAAGCCCAGTTTCGTATGGTGTCAATACTGTTGGGCATCTCGACTGAGGACACCAGACTGACAAGTTCATGATTCTGGACAGAGGCTTTAAATGCGCCTTCGCCAATACAAGTCACCTTATATGTCTTGCCGTTATGGACAAAACGGTCTGGGATGACGATGTCGCCGCGATAGATCCAAGGCGATTGCTCCTCTTGAACGGTATAAAACCTGTAATAATTGACTACCTCGGCTGTGGTGTCGGAGAGCAGGTG
Source organism: uncultured Bacteroidales bacterium (assembly GCA_937902805.1). GTDB lineage: Bacteria > Bacteroidota > Bacteroidia > Bacteroidales > F082 > Limimorpha. The sequence goes on along the minus strand of CALEMB010000153.1, from coordinate 11,231 downwards.
AAAATACATTTTGGTGTTGTCGGAATAGCTTACCTCAACCGTAGTGCCGAAATAGTTCTCGACCTCATCGGTGGAGACAATCCCCAAGATATCGGCATCGGACTTTTGGCACCCCATTAATGCCGCCAACAAAAACGACAGGGCAAATAAACAGATTGGTTTTTTCATGGCATTATAGTTTTTCTGTTTGTGTTCATCAATTTCACGTCAACTATTTGAAGATACTCCCCAAAATCGACCTCACGATTTTGTTGCCAATGCCTCGGCCGATGGTCGTAGCCGTTGTGTTGAGGGTTTTCTCGAGGGCCTTTTGTCCTGCCGATTTTTTCTTTCGGGTGGAGGTGCTTCGCGAACTGGTGCTTCTTGCACGTTCCTTTTCCTTGGCTTCCTTGGCCTTGCGCTTTTCTTCCTCTTCGGCCTCTTTCTGGCGGCGTTTCTCCTCCTGTTTCTGTTCCGCAACGAGCATTTCGTAAGCGCTCTCACGGTCGAAGCTCTTGTCGTAGACGCCATAGATGCGCGAGTTGCGAATCAAACTGTTGCGCTGCCCTTCGGTGATGGCACCGATTTGGCTCAGCGGGAAGAGAATCTTGGCTCGCTCCACAATGCATGGCGCACCCTTTTCATCGAGCAACGAGACCAAAGCCTCGCCCGTTCCAAGTTCGAGGATGGCAGCCTCAGTGTTGAAGTTCGGGTTGGCGCGGAAGGTCTGTGCAGCGGCTTTCACGGCCTTCTGCTCCTTGGGGGTATAGGCACGCAACCCGTGGAGGATGCGGTTGCCGAGCTGGCCAGCGATGGCCTCTGGGATGTCGTCGGGGCTCTGGGTGACAAAGTACACGCCCACGCCCTTGGAACGCACCAAGCGAATGACCTGCTCAATCTTGTCGACCAAAGCCTTCGAGGTGTCCTTGAACAACATGTGAGCCTCGTCGAAGAAGAAGATGAGCTTGGGCATCGGCAGGTCGCCAACCTCGGGCAGTTGCGTGTAAAGCTCGCTCAGCAGCCACAACAGGAAAGTACTGTAAAGCTTCGGGTTGAGCATCAGCTTGTCGGCAGCCAACACATTCATCACGCCCTTGCCGCCTTCGGTCTGAAGGAAGTCGAACACATTGAACGCCGGTTCACCGAAGAACAAGTCGGCACCCTCGGCTTCCAGTGCCAGCAACGCACGCTGGATGGCACCCACACTCACTGAAGATACCGTTCCATAAGTCGTCGTGAACTCCTTGGCGTTTTTGGCCACATAGTCGAGCATCATGCGGAGGTCTTTCATGTCGATGAGGAGCAGTCCGCGGTCGTCGGCAATCTTGAAGACGATGTTGAGGATGCCTGTCTGGGTCTCGTTGAGGTCGAGGAGTCGGGCAAGGAGCTGCGGTCCCATGTCGGAGATGGTGGCTCTAAGCGGATGACCTTGTTCGCCAAACACGTCGAAGAATCGTGTCGGGCAGCCATGGAAATTCGGGTTCTCGATGCCGAACTCTGGGCAACGCTTCTCAATGAATCCGCTCATCTGTCCCGCCTGGCTGATGCCCGAAAGGTCGCCTTTCATGTCGGCCATGAAACAAGGTACGCCAGCCTGACAGAAGGTCTCGGCCAGCACCTGCAAGGTGACGGTCTTACCCGTACCTGTGGCACCGGCTATCAAGCCGTGACGGTTGGCCATTTTGCCTATCATATAGAGTGGTCCGTTGTCGCAATGAGCGACATAGAGCTGGTTATTTTCTGTATACATATTATTGGTTTTAAATTAATTATCTCTATCTTTCAGCATTTCAGTAATCCTAGAAATATCTCTTCGGTTATTCCAAATAATCAAAATCAAGACATCTTTTTCCCTTACAGTATATAAAATGCGATTAAATCTAGAATGCAGTGTGTATATGGCATGTTCTTGATAAGTCAGGCTGTCATCTTTTGTTCCTAAAAACGGAAAAGTCGCCAACAAGTTCACCGTCCCTTTTATTTCCGACAGACATTTTTTTGCAACAGCTTTCCCAAATGACCTCTTCAAATAGCTTACTATATCCAGCAAGTCATCCTTTGTCGCGCTATGCCAAACAATCTTTCTCATCCCAACAACATTTCAGCCTCGGCAAAAACCTCATCATTGTCAATCAAGACGGCTTTACCTTCATCCACTTCTCTGAGTCGCTTTGCCAAAAGCAGCTTAACCTCTTCCTCTGTGTAACAACAAGGAATTTCATCTGACTTTGGCCTTATCATATACATGGCAAAACGCTGAAGAATGCCTTTCAACTCTTCTTCGGAATATGAGCCACAATTAGGCAAACTGATATTGATACTTACATTATTCATTCTCATCGGGTTTTATAACGCAAAAATAACAACACTTTTTAATTCCGCACTATTGTTGGACTATTAATTTTGAAGCGGATATATTTGATGGTGAGGCCTTGGTCGAGCCACATCTGCTCGTAGAAGGTGCGAATGGTCTTGACTTCAAGGGCTTCATCGGTAGCGTAGAGGTCGTCTGTGGCATAAAGCAAAGGCAGACCTTGTTTTTCCACTACATCATGCAGGGTGAACTCATACATGATGGGGCTGTCGGTCTTGAGGTTGAGGATGCCATCTTGGCGGACAATCTTACGATAGCGCTCCAAGAACTCTGGTGAGGTAAGGCGGTGCCTTGCGTTGCGTTCGCCCTCGCCTGGATGCGGGTCGGGGAAGGTGACCCAAATCTCGGAGACCTCATCCTTGGCGAAGAAATGCTCGATTTGGTCGATGCGGGCGCGCAGGAAAGCCACGTTCTTCATGCCTTCCTCGTTGCTCTGCTTCAAGCCACGCCAGATGCGGGCCCCTTTGATGTCGACACCAATATAGTTGATATCGTGATGCGCACGCGCCAAGCCAACGGTGTATTCGCCCTTGCCGCAGCCCAACTCCAACACGATGGGATTGTCGTTATGGAAGAAATCCTCGTGCCACTTCCCTTGCAGGGGAAAACCTTCGGCCATGATGCGTTCATAGCTGTATTCGAACAAGTTCGGGAAGGTCTTGTTCTCGGCAAATCGTTCTAGTTTGTTCTTTTTTGACATATTCCTTTCTCCTCAGGCAGAGGGCTATATGATAATATGATATAATATACCCCTTTTTGAAAGTGCAAAGATATGAAATTAATCACCATGAACCTCGGTAGCCGACTCCGTAGGTCGACGTGTAATAGTCGATGCGCTTGGAATCGTTGAGAATAGGTTCATATAAGTTCTCATCAGGATTGATCCCGACAAGGGTGCAAACAGCTCTATGGGCACGAATCGTCAAATCCCTCTCACGCTTTTTGGGCGTGAGGGTCTTATCTGGATAAATAGGCTCGCCGATATGAAGGGTAAACAATGCGATCTGGTGGAAAACGTGCTTTCTGATCCAACCAGGTTCGCGGTAAGAGAATCCCAGAGGGATTATGGGCTTGTCATTGCTGGCAGCGATGCTTGCCGGGCCTCGCTTGAACGGACGAATCGGAGCATAGCATTCCCACATGCTGCCTTCGGCGTATATGTGAAGCCAGCCACCATCTGAAAGGAGATCGTCAATGGCTTTATGGAAAGCCTTCTGACCTTCAATATTGTCCACCGGGATAGGAATCCCGCCTGTTAGGCGCATACCCGTACCGTTCTCGCCGTTGATGTTTTTGTCCCAGACAAGGACGTTCGGCTTGTACGGACGGATTGCATTCAAGATTGCAAAATAATCCCACATATGAACGTGGTTGCAGACAGAGACCACGCCGTTATCCAGAACGTCTTTATACTTCTTCAGGTTTTTGCGCCCTTTGATCTTCAGCCCCATACGAATTGAACTCACCGGGAAAACTACCACGTACAGAAAAATGCGCATCAAAACCTTTTTGAATCTGAAAATGCGGGACTTGTCCAAATAAGGATATGATTCATCGAAAACGATACCACGATCCATATGGAGCTCGAGATAGTGTTGGTCGGTCTTTTCGGGATATGGGTAATAGTTCGTTTTAGGATCAAACATAAAAGCAAGTGTTTAATTAATTTCAACGAGATAGTATCCAGGCCTTATATTCGGTGTTCTTCCTAATCTCAAGCATAGCGGCATTGGCTTCCTCTTGGGTGGCATAGCGGCCGAACGAGACGTACCATTTGCTGCCTCTCAACTCATAGAACGCATTAGTATAGCCTTTGTCTTTCAAGGTATTGACGAGCCGTACCGCATTTTCCTCTTGTGCAAAACATCCCGCAATGATAAGGATGTTGGCATCGCTGTTCACCACTACGGGTTCAGGCTGCCGCTCAGGCTTCGGATCGAGTTCTTGTTCAGCTGCTTGAACAGGTTCTTGCTCTTGCACGGGAACTTGTTCAGGCTCCCGCTCTACCTCTACAGTTTGTTGCTGCTCCACAAGGGTATCCATCGCCTGCTCCTGAAGCACTTCTTTCTCCGTCTCCCAAGTCTTGGCTTCGGGTAAGATTACCGTCCAAGGCTCAAATTCAGCAGGTTGGTCCTTCCCAAACCATTTGTTGAAATCGACAACTTTGAAATAGTGCAGGCCGTAGCCCACACCAGCCAAAAGCAGCAGTCCTAGTAAGACCCACAGCCCAATCCTAGGTCTGTCGTCCTCGTCATCAAACTCTTCGTCTTCGTCTTTATTATCTTCATTGTCGTGCTCATGCACGGCCTTTTCATCCACTGTGACAGGAGTGTTCTTGTCTTTTTGCTGCTGCTCAATCTCCGCCTTGATTTCATCCTTCGTCTTAGAACGTAACACTGGTTCTGACGTGAAATCACACAAACCGAAAACATCGGCATTATAATTGATGGTCTTGTCCTGTTCAAAAGCGAGGTCACCAGCCCAGTCGTAATACAAAGTACCTATATTGTTCAAAACCACCTTCTTGCCTCGTTTTAGGTTGTTGAAGCAATCGGTAACGAACATCGCCAACAAGCGGCGGGCTTCATCTTCCGGTATTTCGTTTTTCTCTGCTATATAATTGGGAACCAAATCATTGTCCTCTCTTAAACAGGCATCGAAAACGACTTGGCTTGAGGGCATACCGAAATAATTCGCCACAGGATTCACCTGTGCCGAGGTAGGCTTCTTCACAAAAGCACCCAAACCTGGCACCACCACGGTGTCGCGGACAAACAACAGGTCTGATATGGCTTCGGCAATGGTGATCATCCTTCGCTCAATTGGTTTTCTGCAAATTGCAAAGCCTTTTCCAAATCTTTTGGCGAGTCGATGGAGATGTTGAGCGATTCCGAAATGGCCATACGAATGCTAAAGCCGTTTTCGAGCCAACGCAGCTGTTCCAACGATTCGGCCAACTCTAGTTCGGAAGGCTGTAACTTGGCCACCTGACGCAAGGTCTCGGCTTTGTAGGCATAGATGCCAATATGATGGTAGAAGACACCCTTGTCCAACCACTTTTTTCTGTCCAGATTACGCATATATGGAATCGGGTTGCGGCTGAAATACAAGGCCTTACCTTCTTTGTCCATCACCACCTTCACCGCATTTGAGCCGAACAAGTCGTCTTCATCCTCGATGCGTTTCGCCAGCGAGGCCAACTGTGTATCCTCACGCGAAATCAAATCGACTAGAAGGTTGATTTGTTCAGGGTCTATGAAAGGCTCGTCACCCTGAATGTTGACGACGGCATCATAATGTGTCTCCAGCATATCCAAGGCCTCCCGGCAACGGTCGGTGCCACTGGGATGGTTGGGATTGGTAAGGACATACTGTCCGCCAAAAGTCAGCACTTCATCAGCGATACGCATGTCATCAGTGGCCACGACCACTGCATCTAATTTCGACTTCCACGCCTGTTCGCACACACGGCGAATCATCGTCTTCCCCTTAATCATGGCCAAAGGCTTGCCAGGAAAACGTGTCGAACAATATCTAGCTGGTATGATTCCTACTACTTTCATAATCAAAACAATCCGTTGAGCGAACCTTCAATCCTGTCGACGACAGTACTCAAGTCCTCAGGGTTCTCCAAATCGATGTTGTCAGTATCTATAATGAGCAACTTGCCGTCTTTGTAGCCGTTAATCCACTTCTCATAACGCTCGTTGAGGTTGGTGAGATAGCTGATGCTGATGCTCTGCTCAAACTCACGGTTGCGCTTGGCGATATGGCGAATCAAGGTCGGCACCGAGGCACGCAGGTAAATCAACAAATCAGGCGGCTGGAGGAATCTCGTCATCAGTTCGAACAACGACTGATAGTTTTCATAGTCACGGGTTTCCATCAGCCCCATAGAATAGAGGTTGGCAGCAAAGATATGGGCATCCTCGTAAATAGTGCGGTCTTGAATGACGTCTTTACCGCTGTTACGGATGTCCATCACCTGACGGAAACGGCTGTTGAGGAAGAAAATCTGGATGTTGAACGACCAACGCTGCATGTCCTCATAGAAGCTGTCCAGATAAGGATTATGCTCCACTTCCTCGTAGTGGGGATTCCAGTTGAAATGCTTGGCGAGAAGACCCGTGAGGGTTGTCTTTCCCGAGCCTATATTACCTGCTACTGCGATGTGCATAGTGCTTTTGTTTTTTAAGAATGAAAAGAAGTTGCTAAAATAAGCAAAAGTCCCTAATATGCAGACATTTTTTTTACAAAAAAGCGATAACGAGCTTTTTGCAATTTTATAACTTAATAAATATCAGATGATTAGTTATTTCGGTGCCTTTCTCAGCAAATAGATGCCCACCACGCAGAAAATGATGTTGGGAATCCATGCCGCCAACACGGGCGGAAGATTCCCCGATATGGCGAACGTCTTGGAAATCTGCATGAAAAGAATATAGGAAAACGCAATTCCGATACCGATGCCGAGATGCATTCCTATACCACCTCTCACCTTGCGGCTCGACAAGGCCGCACCAATAAGCGTAAGGATGATGACCGCCGCCGGCGCCGACATTCGGTTGTGCATTTCCACCTCGTAGGCCTTGACACCCTCAGAGCCTTTCTCCTTCATGGCAAAGATATGGTCACGCAGCTCAAAGAAGTTCATCTCCTCGAAGTCCTCCTTCAACATGTACAAATCGGTGGGATACAGATTGATGATGGTATCATAGTTGCGGCCTTTCAAAAGCTCCTCGTCATTACCATCAATGTAACGCACAGCATACGGGTCGAAATACCAGCTGTTGGGGGCTATGGTATCGTGATAAAGAACATCGCCCATCGCCTTGTATTTCAGCTCGCTGCCGTCATATCTCTCCCAAGAGAACTTATAACCATACTGTTTTGAGATATTATAGCTTTCAACGTACACAAACTCGTTCTTCCCTATCTGCACATGCACATTGCGCCCCGCGCTCTGGCTCAGCTTCTCCATGTATTCGTCCTTGAACTTTCGTCGGATTTCATTGGTCTTGGGAATCAGAAAGTTACCGAAATACAATGACATAACGGCGATGGTTACCGCCGCCATCATATAGGGGACGAGGAAACGCCAAAAGCTGATGCCGCTGCTCAGGATGGCCACAATTTCCGTGCGCGCCGCCATCTTGGAGGTGAAAAACACCACGGCGATGAAAGCGAAAAGGTGGACGAAGAGGTTTATATAATAAGGTATGGACATGACATAATAGTCCAATACCACTCTTCCCAAAGGCGCATTGTGTTTCAAGAAGCTGTCGATGTTCTCCGACAAGTCGAAGATGATGACGACGAGAATGAGCATCGAGATAGCGAAAAAGAACGTCCCGATGTATTTCTTGAAGATATATGCGTCGATTTTTCTCATTTTTTCTTTTTTTGACTGCGAGACGCGGGACTGCGGGACTCACAGCCTTCTGGTTACTTTGGGTAGCATCATGTCGCGCCACACGGCGAAGTCGCCTTCAATGATGTGTTTACGAGCCTCGCGCACCAGCCAGAGGTAGAAGCCGATGTTGTGGAGGCTGGCAATCATGGGTCCTAGGATTTCGCCCGCGACGAACAAATGACGCAGATAGGCCCTCGTATATTGCGCATCGACGAAAGTTTCGCCGTTGGGGTCGACAGGCGAGAAGTCCGTCTTCCATTTCTCGTTTTTCAGGTTGATGATGCCTTCTGAGGTGAAAATCATGCCGTTGCGTCCGTTTCGGGTGGGCATGACGCAGTCGAACATGTCGACACCACGCGAGATGCTTTCCAGAATGTTGGCGGGCGTGCCAACGCCCATCAGGTAACGCGGCTTGTCCTTGGGAAGGATGGTGTTCACCAATTCTATCATCTCGTACATTGTCTCGGTCGGCTCACCCACGGCGAGGCCGCCGATGGCGTTGCCCACGGCGTTCTTCGAGGCAATGTATTCAGCCGACTCCACACGCAAGTCACGGTAAACGCAGCCCTGCACAATGGGAAACAAAGCCTGTTCATAGCCATATTTCGGCTCGGTGGCATTGAATCGCTCAATGCAGCGGTCGAGCCAGCGATGGGTGCGTTCCATCGAGGGTTTGGCATATTTGTAGTCGGCAGTGCCTGGTGTGCATTCGTCGAAGGCCATCATGATGTCGGCACCGATGCTGCGCTGGATGTCCATCACGTTTTCGGGCGTGAAAAGATGTCGCGAGCCATCGATGTGCGACTGGAAGGTGACGCCTTCCTCCTTCATCTTGCGGATGCCCGTCAGCGAAAACACCTGAAAGCCACCGCTATCCGTCAGGATGGGGCGGTCCCAGCCATTGAACTTGTGCAGGCCTCCAGCGGCTTCGAGCACGTCCAAGCCAGGACGCAGATACAGATGATAGGTGTTGCCCAAAATGATTTGCGCCTTCACTTCGTCGCGCACGTCACGGAGATGACAGGCCTTGACCGTGCCCGCTGTGCCCACCGGCATAAAGATCGGGGTCTCTATCGGGCCGTGGTCGGTATTCAAGACACCCGCACGGGCATTGCTTCTCGGGTCGTTGGAGACAATGTTAAAATTCATCGCTTAATTTTTGCGCAAAAATAAGACATTTTTCGATGCGAGCCCAAAGATTCCCCTGCGGGGAATGGAGACGACGATCGTCTTGTTAACTGCGGCGGCTTGTGGCGTTTACGATTCGTTGGCATAACCCGCCGCCGCACATTATAATTAGACCAACCTCCATTCCCGCAGGGAATCCCAATTTTTCATCAAATATTCTTTTCTCGTTCCAACATTTTTATTATCTTTGCAAACATCAAAATCAAGCGCGTCATGCAAATCAGTTTCAACTATAACAGCCTTAGTTTCATCCTTTTAATTGTTTTCGGCATCTGCCTTGTCATCCAATTGCTCTACCATTGGGGCGTGTTCTCGAAAGTCGCCTTCTACAAGCGGAACGCGCGCCCGAAACTCAACGAGGAGCTGGAGCCTGTCTCCATCGTACTATGCGCCCGCGATGCCTACGAATACCTCAATGAGCTGATTCCCGCCCTGCTCAAGCAGGACTATCCCGACTTCGAGATCGTTGTGGTGAACGACTGCTCTGACGACGAAACCGAAGAATACCTAAAAGACATAGAGCGTAACGAGCCAAGGGTGAAGCCCGTGCAACTCAAACAGCACCTTAACTTCTTCAGTGGCAAGAAGTTCCCGCTTTCCATGGGCATCAAGTCGGCCAAAAACGACCTCATCGTCCTCACCGACTGCAACTGCATGCCCGTCAACGACCAATGGCTGCGCAGTGTGGTGAACCGCTACAACGCCCGCACCGAAATCGTCATCGGTTACAGCCCTTTGGTACATAAGAAAAGTTCCCTCAACCGCATCATGCGTTTCGACACACTACAAAACGGCTTGCTATACCTCTCCGCCGCTTTGGCGCATCATCCGTACATGGGCGTCGGCAAAAACCTCTCCTATCGCAAGGAGCTGTTTTACAGGAACCAAGGCTTTATTTCGCACTACACTACCTCTGTCGGCGAAGACGACCTTTTCATCAACCAGACGGCCACCAAGAAGAACACCGAGGTGTTGATTGATGCCGAGAATGCTATCCTCACCGCGCCCTCTCGCAACTTCCATCTCTGGATGCGCCAAAAGGCCAGCCGTTACTCTACCGTGTCGCAATACGACTCTGGGTCGAGGATATACCTGAGCCTGTTTTACATCTCACAGTTCTTCTTCTACGCCTCTTTCATCGCCCTGCTTGCCCTTTGCGCCCATCCCGCCTTTGCCATCGCCAATGGCGCGCCATTCTATATCCCGATTCTGGCGTTTTTCTTCCTCTTGCGCTTTGGCACGCAACTCATCATCTACTACAACGCCTCGAAGCGCTTGGGCGAAAAGGGGCTACTGCCAGGCTTAATCGTCTACGATTTCCTGTTCGCTTTCCTGTCGCCTTGGCAAAGGCTGATGGGAAGGATGAATGTGGGGGTGGAATGAAGACCCTTTATATCATTCCTGCATTGCAAATGCTCATATTCACGGCTTCCGAAGTTGCAAATTCGGCAGAACGGGTTGTCAAGTTATCTCTAATCAGACGACGATTTCGTAATAGTTTTGGCTCAACAAGTCGCCGAAGGCCTTGATCAACTGCTGTTTGTAGGGATTGTCCTTTCTGAAATAGATGGAAAGCAACAATTCGTAATCGCCTTCGCCCACCTCAGCATTGATAGTGGTCAATGTCCCGTCGTTGTAATAACGGAACCAATGGTCGAATAGGTTCCGACGCTTATGTTGTTTGCCGTCGGTGCTGTCGCACACCATAATCATAGCGTTCTCAATAGTTTCGAAGAAACGGCGCAATATATGGACGACAGTAGCGCCAATACGAAGGTCGATGGGGTGAGGATTCATGCCCTCTCGCTCGATGCTGAACGAGTAAGTGTTCACCAAATCGGGATATATGCTGCTTATCGGGGTAAAATACAGGTGATAGTTGATACCGTCCCTGCTGACAAAAGAGTAGTCAAGTGGATTCTCCTCGATTACCTTATATGGGTTTTGCGAATTGGAAACCATACTTGTCAGCTATTCGTTTCATTTCTTCATGATCGGCCCCGTTCTGGATGCACTCTCTCATCTCCCGCTTGAACTGAAGCAGACGGGGAACGAAGTTCTTCGGTTTTGTTGTGGTTGCTTCCATTTCCTTGTGTATTATGAGTTTCTGGGTGCAAAGATACATATTATTTCCTAAACGTCAAGGCTTTCTGGACGAAAACAATAAAAAGACGGCCCTCGAAAAACGAAGGCCGAATTTGAAAAAATCATCAAAACACTTGCGAAAACCAAAAAATTTGTTTATCTTTGCAGTAGCAAAACAAAGCAGCGAATGAG
>CALEMB010000152.1 GCA_937902805.1 uncultured Bacteroidales bacterium | reverse complement strand
ACTCGCCATACCTAACAGGTCGCCTTTGCCAATTCTAGTGAAAAATCAGTCTAAAAGTAAACTATAGCGTTTGGATTTTGGTTGAAAAACCAACTGTAAAACCGCAAAATTTTGCGTCTCTACAAATGCAATAACATAGACAACCACATAGACAACGATTGGATTTTGATTTTATAACAAATTGAAATCCAATTTTTTAAATTTTTACCAATTCACATAATGATAGACAAGGCCTCTTAGGGGCTTGACAAATGGTTTTTCCTGTTGGGAAATGTTCTACCTTTGCATTGCAAACATCAAAAACGATGTGCGCAAAAGTTCATGAACAAAGTAAAAAAGGTATTATCAACAATTAAAACATCCATAACCATGAAAAAGTTATTCGCAATTTTTACACTGATGGTGCTCGCAACGAGCGCTTCTGCCTACGATTTCTCCGCCGTGTGCCCTTCTGGACAGACACTGTACTACACGGTATTAAGTCTAAGCGAACAAACAGTCGCATTAACGTATTATGAGTATTACAATGCAGGTTGGGAACAATGGGAAACATATTATTATGGTGCACCAGAAGCACCAAGTGGTGACTTAATCATCCCTGAAACCGTACAGTACCATGACATCCAATTTACTGTCACCAAAATTGGAGCCAATGCCTTTCGTTATTGCAACATCACATCGGTAGTCATCCCTAACAGCATTACCACAATAGGCCAGGGAGCTTTTTATACCATTGATTTCGAGGGGTATGGCTTAATAGGGGAATTGGTTTTACCAGAGAATTTACAAAGTATAGGATACGAAGCGTTTTGTTGGAATACCAGATTAACCAAAGTTACAATTCCTAATTCGGTGAAAGTAATTGGTGACAGATGTTTCCAGACCTGCATAAATCTGTCTCATCTAACCATAGGGCCGGGTGTTGAAGAAATTGGCAACTATGCATTTGACGATTGTCGTAGTTTAGACACCATCGTCGTGGACAGAGCCACCCCGCCAACATGCCAACCTTTAACTTTTTTCCGGGTTCCTAAAGACATCCCTGTATATGTCCCCGTGGGTTCAAAGGTTTTATACGAACAAGCGGAGGCATGGAGCGCATTCACCAATTTTATAGAAGAAGAAACGCTTGCCGTAAATGAAAACGAAACAAACGATTTTGCGGTGTATCCCAATCCTGCTAATAATGTCTTGTTTGTGGAGACGCAAAGCATTGCGTCTCTACAAACCGCAACCTACCGTATCACTAACCTATTGGGGCAAACCGTCCTATTAGGCCACATCTACGCCGAGAAACAGCGAATCGACATCGCAAATTTGTCCAAAGGTCTGTATTTCATCACCATGGGCAAACAAACCAAAAAACTTGTCATAGAATAAACCATAAACACATAATATTATGAAAAAGACACTCTTAATTTTCGTTTTATTGGCATTTGCGGCAAGCGCTTCTGCCCAAAGCAACGAATACTACGACTTTTCCGCTGTTTGCGAATCGGGACAAACTTTGTACTATTCCATCGTCAGCGATTCTGAGGTGAAATTAAACCAGCCCGCATGGCTTTGGGAAGGATATAGCAAACCGTCAGGAGACCTTATCATTCCAGAGACCGTGGAATATGAAGGTATCACGTATACGATTGTTTCCATATTGGACTATGCTTTCTATAATTGCAACGAACTTACTTCTGTGGAAATTTCAAATACTGTGACTACAATACACAAATTTGCGTTTTCAGGATGTACCGGTCTTTTGTCGCTCACTATCGGTTCCTCTGTCGCTTCTTTTGGTGCTGGTGCTTTTCGCAGTTGCTCTCACCTACAGTGCATTTATTGCAACGCCATCTCCCTTCCCCATTACAATCCGTCATACTATACTTTTGAATTGTTTTCTGGTGTTCCTTCCGACATTCCCGTTTATGTCAGTTGCCTCTCCTTTGAACGGTTTCAATCCGATGCACAATGGAATCGTTTTACCAATATGCAAGGAGTCTATGTTGGAGCTCCCGAACTGAATGTTTATTGCAACATACCAAGTTTTGGAACCGTAGAAACACTCTCAATACCAGAGAGTTGTGAAGACTCTACAGCCACTGTAAGAGCCATCCCAAATCCTGGACACGTTTTCAGTTATTGGAAAAATGGCATTGATATGATTTCCTTTTCACCGGAATACACCTTTGTTTTAGACCAAAACACGACCCTCACTGCTTGTTTTGACAGCGCTCCGATTGCTTATGACTCCATCGCTTTTCCCAACCATGTCATCGGCCAGAAACTCAATGTTTTTGACGAAGTTACCAATGCGTATCCTTCCGACTTCATCTATAACGACGATGGAATATTACGGTATTATAGGTTTCCAAACGAATGTACTAGCACCTACACTTTTACCAAATTTCCCAACATGCCATCCTATATCTACATCAGTCTTGGGAATCATCCTAGTAGTGAGGAATTTGTTTTTAACTACGACAGTTTCGATAAAATTATTCACTCAAGAGACGTTTGGAGCGATGTGTATGACAACAAGTATTACGACTATTATTACGACAACAACCACAAATTAATCAAAAAAGAATACAGCGACGATGACGGTATTTATAGTCGCTATATCTATTCTTATGAAAACGGCAACAGAACTCGCATCGATTCCATTTTTTCCGGTGGATACAACAATCTCAGATTGTATTATATTACAACAAATCATTACAATGCACGGCAACAGGTTTTGACAGCCCAAACCGACTCCTACAACGCCTCTGGAGAAATGACCGCAAGTTCGTTGAAGACCTATTCCTATACCGCTAATCACAAGACTGACAGCATCATCACACAAAGCCTCAGCAACTACACATGGGTAAACTCAGCTGTCGCACATTATGTCTACGACGATAAAAACCGCGTCGTGGAATACCAAACAGGCTCATGGGTGGCAGACAGCAACGCTTGGAACATCACCAAAAAGATTTTATACAACTTTGATGACGACGAACAGGTACTCACTGTGACATTCCGCAAGAAAAACAACGAAGGGGAATGGGTACGAGACGTGTTTAACGGACAAACCATCTTCTACGATTCGAAGTTGTACGAATGGCAAAGGGCGCTGCGCTATTACAACAACTACAGCGTCAACCAATTTGTCTTTGACCTGCACTACATGACCATAGAAAAATCGTTTCCTAGGCTTTCAGAATGGTACTACACTTTGGAATGGGACGACGGCACTGTCACTTACCAGCATTTGAAAGCCGAAAACGACACTACCATCAACAACGAACGCCCCACCGTCATCGTGCGCAGCAACACACAATACGACCGCGACGAATTTATCGAAGTAACTCATGAGTATATCCTCGAGGAAGGCAATGTAGTGTACTGGTGGAACAAAGACCTAGAAGAGTTCACCACGCTCTATGACTACAATGCCGATACTGGCGACGAATGGGAAATCAAGGTGGGAACAGAAAGCATCATCGTGCATGTGGACTCCGTGGGTATCTTTGAATATGATGGCGAAACTCGCAAGATGCTGCATATCAGCGATGCTGGCAACATCTTTAATGGCGACATCGTCGTGGGCTACGGCCACATGACCAGTTTCTTCCCCGAAAAACTGATGAACCGAAACGCCAGCTACACAGTGGACGGCCTGCGCTGCTACTGGGTGGAAGACGCCTTGCTGTACCACAATGGCGACGAGGACTGTGATGCCATATATTCAGAGATTCATGGCGTAGATAATGACGGCCCTTCGACAGGCTCAGGGACCTTGACAGTGTATCCCAACCCAACGAATGGCGTTCTCTTTGTAGAGACGTGGCGCGCCGCGTCTCTACCAAGCCCAACCTACCGCATCACCAACCTGCTGGGACAAACCGTCCTATCAGGCAGCATCAACACCGAAACCCAACAAATAGATATCAAGAAACTGCCCAGCGGCATGTATTTCATCACCGTGGGTGGACAGACCGTAAAATTTGTAGTGAAATAAACCATTAAAAACCTAATACCATGAAAAAGTTATTCGTAATCATAGTTTTAATGGCGCTGGCCATGAACGGATTTGCACAAATCCTTCATTATGATTTCTCGGCTGTTTGCGAGACGGGACAGACCTTGTACTATCTCATTACAAGCGAGGAAGAGCATACTGTAAAGATAACCTACCCTTACTCGGAAGCAAACAGCTTCTTTCAAGGCAATTTTTACGAAGGGTTTCCTGAACCACAAGGAGAAATCATACTTCCGGCAACCGTGACTTACAATGACGTCGATTACGCCGTAACCGCAATCGACAATAATGCTTTTTTCAATTGCCATTTGACTGGAACTTTAACCATATCAGACGGCATCGTGTCCATTGGATCTATGGGATTTATTGGTTGTCGCTTTACGTCCATTATTATTCCTAGAAGCATTGGGACGATTATCCCAACTGCATTCGCATATTGTAGCAATCTGGAAACCATCTCGGTAGATGACGAAAATCCGACATTCTATTCAGAAAACAATGCCATAATCAAAAGAGAAGGCAAAGTCTTGGTGTTGGGATGTAAGACAACCACGATTCCAGACGACATTGAGACCATTGGCAATTCTGCTTTTTATGGAGCTGGCGATGGCGGCAATCTGATTATCCCCAATTCTGTAACTTCTATCAACGACCAAGCTTTCTATGAATGTTCTTTTTCAGGCACACTCAGCCTTTCAGATTCGTTACAATATATTGGCGCTGCTGCTTTTGAATTGAGCCAGTTTTCAGGTTCTCTGACACTTCCAAATTCCTTGTTTGAGATAGGAGGAGGGGCGTTTGCTAGATGCGGCCTGTCAGGAGAACTGGTTCTTCCTCCATTAATTACCACAATTAATGGTAGGAGTTTCTATTATTCAAACTTTACAGGAACTTTAGTTATCCCCAATTCTGTGACCTATATTGGATTAATGGCTTTTGAAGGGACAAACTTTTCTGAGCTTGTGTTAGGAAATTCTTTGGAAAATATTGATAACCATGCATTTAACAACAGACTTAGCAATACTCATCTCACAGGTGTATTAAGACTGCCTGCCTCACTCACCGAGATTGGCTTTGATGCTTTTGCTTACACCAACTTCGAGGAAATCTATTCTCCAAACACAACACCACCCACGCTTAATAATGCTGCTTTTTATGAATGTGACCCAAATATCCCGATACACATTCCCATAGGATGTACAGAAGTCTATCAAAATGCTGAAGGCTGGAGCTATTTCACCAATTTCATAGAAGAAGTTCCTATCATCTACACCGAATTCGAAGGAGACACATGCCAGTTTTTTCAAGGTATTCCAGAAGAGGAGGGCTTTTGTTTGGATATGGATGGAGATTCCGTATGCGATTTTGTTACTTATGGAAATCTTTATAACTCAGCATCCCCAATACCTACTGGCTTTCTGATGTTAAGTTCGGATTGGGAAGCAACTCGGTGCTTTGATTACATTACCATTCCAAACCCTTCAGCAGGTCCCGGATGGGTGCAATGGGTGTTGGACTATTATGACGATGTCCGTATAGATACTTTATCCAATTGGAGCGATTGGGTTTATATAGCACCGTATGTATTTAACCAACCCATAGTTGATACCACCTTTGATCATCTTGTTTTTGGTTTCCGCCATCAAATCAGCGGTGGCGAAACGGAACCACACTATTGCTACGGTTGGGTGGAATGTTCTATTCGATGGAACTACTTTTCTCCAGGAAATAGTGTTGAACTCTCAGCATTCACCCACTCATGGATATGCGTTAATCGTATGGTTTATTGCACCATTCCGGACTATCCTTTGCATGCAGGCCAGACCAGTATGGAGGGCATGGAGTTGGAACTTGCCGAATGGTACTACAAACTGGAATGGGACGACGGCACCGTCACCTACCAGCATTTGAAAGCCGAAAGCGACACCACCATCAACAATGAACGCCCCACCGTTATCGTGCGTAGCAACACGCAGTACGACCGCGATACCATTTCTATCGAGGTAACACACGAATACGTCTTCGAAAGAAACGGTATTGTCTACTGGTGGAACAATGAATTACAAGAATTTACCACACTATACAATCTCACTGCTGAAGCAGACGACGAATGGGAAATCAAGGTGGGAACGGAGAGCATCATCGTGCATGTGGACTCCGTGGGTATCTTTGAATATGATGGCGAAACTCGCAAGATGCTGCATATCAGCGATGCCGGCAACATCTTTAATGGCGACATCGTCGCGGGCTACGGCCACATGACCAGTTTCTTCCCCGAAAAACTGATGAACCGAAGCGTCAGCTACACTGTGGACGGCCTGCGCTGCTATTGGGTGGAGGATGCCTTGCTGTACCACAATGGCGACGAGGACTGTGATGCTATATATGCACAAATTCATGCTGGCGTGGAGGAAACAACGGAAGATGCGGCGTTTGCGGTGTATCCTAATCCTGCTAATAATGTCCTGTTTATGGAGACGCAAAGCATTGCGTCTCTACAAACCGCAACCTACCGCATCACCAACCTGTTAGGACAAACCGTCTTTTCGGGCGACATCAACGCCGAAACCCAACAAATCGACATCAAGAAACTGCCCAGCGGCATGTATTTCATCACCATGGGCGGACAGACCGTGAAATTTGTTGTAAAATGAGAATACGACATATAATATTCATCGCATTCCTTGTCCTAACAGGCCTCACCGCCTGCCAACGGGATACGCGTAGCCTGCAAGAAGCCGAGACGCTTTTCCAGCAAGGCGTGGAGCAGCGCGCCGACAAGCAGTCTGAGGCCGCCGCCGAGAGCTTCAGCCAAGCCTTGCTCACCATCGAACACTGCGACATGGACAAGCCCGAGGTGCAACGGCTGAAAGGTCAAATCGAAGACAATCTCGGCTTCTGCTATTGGAAACACGAACTGTTTGAGGAAGCCCTGTCGCTCCACAAGGACGCTGCCAATTTGTTCCGCTCGCTCGTCGACTCCACCCTGCTGACGACAGCCCTGCGCAACTGCGGTCGCACAGCGGCCTCATTGGGCGACACAGACAACGCCAAAGCCTACTATGACGAAGCCCTATCCATCGCCAAATCTTTGAACGACAAGAATATGGAAAACGACATCCTCCTTGAGTCCAGCCGCGACGTGCTGATGATCGTCAAAGACTACAATGCTGCCATAGAGCGTATCAGCCAAGCGCTGGAAGGCGGCGCCTCGCCCGACATCTGCTACCTGACCATGGGACTGGCGCATTATTACCTGGCCCATGACAGCGTCGCCATCGTCCACCTCACGGAAGCCACAAAAAGCAGCACAGCCGGCACACGAATGTCAGCCAACCAAGCTCTCAGCTTCATTTACCAACTACATGGCGACTATGAGAAGGCCTTGGAACACAATAAGAGATTTGAAGACAACATGATGCAAGCCGACCGCGAACACCGTAGCGAGGAAGTGCAACGCATCAAAGGGGAATACGACCTGCAAATGCAGAAAAACCAGATGGAAGCCGAACAGAAACTGAGGAATCTGTATTTGTATCTCATCCTTGGGGCCTTGTTGGTGGTTTTGGCCATCACCTTGCTGCTCCTGCGACAGAAAACCTTGAGCGCCAAGCTGAAAGCCGAAGAGATGAAGAACCAGCTGGAAGCCGAACTGAAGAAAAACAAAGTGTACGTGACTGCCCTCGCCCTCACCGAACAAATCACAGCCTCCACCCTCGACTTTAACCTGAACGACAGCGAATGGGACGACTTCATGACGCTCATCGACAAGGTCTACGGCGGCTTCACCCAACGCCTCACGACACAATACCCCACCCTCACCAAGAGCGACCTGCAAATCTGCTGTCTCACCAAACAGGGCTTCAGCAACCAGGTCATTTCCATCCTGATGAACCTGCAAACCAACAGCTACGCCCGTCGCAAATCGCGTATCAAACAAGAGAAGATGAACGGCTTGGAGGACGAACGGAGCTTTGAGGAAATCATCAACGACCTTTGATTTCGGGATTATATCTATGTAGAGACGTGCCATGGCGCGTCTCTACAAAATTTTATTATCTTTGCCTCGTCATACATAAGCACAAACCATGAAAATCAAATGCGAATTCTGCGGCTCGATGATTGACGAGACAGCCAAAAACTGTCCCCAATGTGGCGCGCCTCTCTCAGGTGCCAACCGAACATCTTCGGAACAGCCCAAGACCATTGAAGAGCTAAAAGCTTGGTATGTCGCCCACCATCTGCCGCCAGAGGAGGTGACCCGCTTTTTCATCGGCAAGGACATCACTGAGCCCAAGGCCTTCGGCATCTACAGGGATGGCAACGGCGACTTCGTGGTCTACAAAAATAAGGCCGACGGACAACGCGCCGTTCGCTACAAAGGCTCAGACGAGACTTATGCCGTCAACGAGCTGTACCAACGGCTGAAGGCCGAAATCGCCGACCAGAAAGTCAACCGCCCGGCCAATACACAACAACCCGCCGTCGATAAAAAGAAAAAGAAGAAAAAAGGATGCCTCATTGCCATCATCGTTTTCTTTGCCTTGGGTATCCTGGCCACCATTTTTGGCAACTCAGCCCCCAACGGCTATTACAAGTATAACGGCACACAATACTATCACCAAGGTTCGTCGTGGTACTATTATGATGCCAATACGGATGATTGGTACCAGTCGAACGACGAGAAAGCGCTGGACAAAGCCATCACCGACGACAACGCCAAAGACTACCAATACAACAACCATTCGGGAAAATCCTTCGAAGAATCCTGTTGGTACGATTCAGGCAGCCACAACGACGATTCCAGCTGGGACAACGACAGCGATTGGGATAGCGACAGCGACTCGTGGGACAGTGGTAGCACCGACTGGGACTCAGATTGGTAATAATAAAAATGAAAATAATGGAACCCCTCAACATCGCCTATATCCAAGCCGACCTTAAATGGGAAGACAAGGCCGCCAACATTGAGCATTTCAGCCAACTGCTGCAACAGGTGCAGCCTGGCACCGACCTCATCCTCATGCCCGAGACCTTCACCACGGCCTTTCCTGTCGACCCAAAACTATTCGCCGAAAAAGAAGACGGCCCCACGATGACATGGCTGCGTGAACAAGCCCAAGCAAAAAACGCGGTCATCGCCACCACCTTCCCTATCGAAAAGGACGGACATTACTACAATAGCCTCGTATGGATGCGCCCCGACGGCAGCTACGAACTCTATTTCAAACGTCACACCTTCACCATGGGCGGTGAGGATAAGCTTGTGGAACGCGGTGAAAAACAACTGATTGTGGAGCTTAAAGGCTGGCGCATCCGCCCGATGGTGTGCTACGACATCCGCTTCCCCGTTTGGGCCCGCAACCGCTACAAGGACGGACAATACGAATACGACCTGGGCTTATATCTCGCCAACTTCCCCGACTCAAGGATGAACGTCTGGCACACGCTGTTACAAGCCCGCGCCATCGAAAACCAGGCATATTGGATGGGAGTGAACCGTGTGGGTGAGGATGCCCATGGGCTGCATTATAGCGGCGAGTCACAGGTCATCAACCCACGGGGTTTGGTCATCTCCAAGGCGGAACCTTACCAAGAGACTGTGCTGCATTGCACCCTTGACGGCGATAGCCTTGTGCGGTTTAGGGAGAAATTCCCTTTAGGACCGGATTGGGATGGGTTTACCATTAAAATATGAATAACGATGTAGAGACGCAATGCCTTGCTTCTCAAAAACGATAACACATAATCCCATTAGAGACGCAAAGCATTGCGTCTCTACAAACAACGATAAAAATGGCATTTTCCGTTTTTTCCGACGAATCCTATATGAAACAGGCCTACCAAGAGGCCCAGTTGGCCCTTGAGGCTGACGAAATCCCTATCGGTGCTGTGGTGGTGTGCAACAACAAGGTCATCGCCCGTGCCCACAACCAGACCGAAACCCTTAACGACGTGACCGCCCATGCCGAAATGTTAGCCATCACCGCCGCCGCCAATGCCTTGGGTGCCAAATACCTTGATGAATGCACCTTGTACGTCACTTTGGAGCCCTGCCCCATGTGCGCCGGAGCACTCTGCCATGCCCATATCGGCAAGGTGGTGTGGGCTGCCGACGACCCGAAAAACGGCTTTTCACGCTTCGGGAATATGCTGCACCCCAAGACGAAGACCGCCACAGGCGTCATGCATGATGAATGTCTGGCATTGTTGACTGACTTTTTCAAGAAGAGAAGATAGAATTTTAAGGCCAAAATAGGGACTTCTGCGCAAAATCATCTTTTCTGCGCAATCATTTATTCGGTTTTGCAGAGATAAAAGGTATTTTTGCACATTAGTTAGAAATAAACCCATGACTGGACCCCAATTGCTTATCGTAACCGTCATCGTTGTGTTCGTGATCGCATTCGTCATCACGATGATTATGCTGAATGCCCATGCGAAACAAATGATGTCGACCAACACGAAACTGTTGGAAAACCAGAACTCGTTGTTGGAACAGAACGAGTTGCGCGAAAGTAAATTGGAAAAGAGAATCGACGAACTGGAGGAGCAACTGAAGCAACACATAGAGGATGAGGTGACCCTGTTGCAGGAGCAAACACGCCAACACCGGGAGCAAATCGAACTGACCGCCAACATGAGTGACGAGGGCCTGATGGCATGGCTTGACCAGGAAATGGAAGAAAGACAACTCTACACTGACAACAACTTGACACTGAAGACAATGGCCAAAGCGCTTGGACTCACACAAAAGCGGTTAAGTGCTTTGTTCAAAAACAACGAGAAATACAACAGTTTGGGTGATTACCTGAACGAGAAACGTTTTCTGTTGGCCTGCCACCTACTGCGCGAAAAGCCCAACTGGACCATCGAGGCTGTTGGAAAAGAGGCAGGATTCGGAGGGCGTCGGACATTTCAATTAGAAGTGAAGCGTCAACTCGGCATCACGCCCTTGCAATATCGGCAGAGCATGGAAAGCACGGTTGACCAAGAAATGCCAGCGCAAACTTCAGATTAATACCCGTCGCTGCACCCATGCATAGACGACAATGACGGCAATAGTGAGAATCTCCATCGGCAGATTGGCCAGTCCAGACTTCGGACCGACCAACAAAAACGAAATGACGGGCACCATGATTGAAATGAGGATGTAGAGGGCCATCCAAATGCCCACCTGACAAAGCCTTCCACGATAGCTGAACGCAATGGCACAGCCCAAAGGCAGATAAACGAGCATTAGTGAAACGGATACAGGCAGTCCGACGACATACATGATAGACGGAATCATCTCCGTAACGAATCCCACCAAGTTCAATGCAATAACGACCCACCACCACACCGTGAACGGACGGTACAACGGTTTTGTACCCCGCAGCAGCCCGACATACATCACTACAGCCCCAAAGGTCTGAAAGATAGCGCGCACCCACGAGAGATGGGCGTCATTCATCCCATGCAGCAACGGAGCCCAATTGAAGACAGCCTGCAAGAGATAGCTAACAAAGGCCGCCTCGACGAGCCAGCGCGGCAAGCCACTATCCACATGATTCACAATAGATTGGCTCTCAGTGCTTTGCGACTTTTTAATAGGGGTTTGTTCTTTCGTTTCCATGACGCAAAAGTACGGTTTTATTCGGTATTATTACAAATAAAAAATCCGCCCCACGCTGAAGCGGATTTTTACATGATAGCATGATTTAAAATGACTTATTTGACTTATCCACTGAGGCTGAATTTCAGCAGGTCGGGATTTTGAGCCATCAACTCCAAGAATCGAGCCTTGCCAACGAGTTGGTAAGGAGTTTGTCCAGCGGCAACTAAGGCTCCGTTGGCAGTGATTCTCGACGATTGCCCAATGCAAATATTGGCAGGCAATTCTTCTTCTTTGTAGGTGCCTACACCTTCGATTTTGGCATTAAAAGGCAAAGTAGTAACCGTGATTTCGGGTGAAGTCCAAGGTAAAGTGACATCGTTCACCGTAACCGGTTTGCCGTCAGCACCCGTATACGTGATGGTGTATTTGAAACAATCTGAAGCAGTGAACATCACCCCATCGGTGTTATCGACTGTGTAGACAACTTTGGTGGTAGTTGGCGTCGGAGTCGGCGTCGGGGTCGGTTGAGGATCCTTTTTGCATCCGGTCAGCATCATACCACCGATAAGCAGGGTGACGAGCAGAAATGTTACTTTTTTCATTTGTTTGAATTTTGATTGTTAAACATTAGGTTGAATAAAAATAGTTGAATTTTAGGTTGATTTAATAAAATTGCGTTAAATGTGGTGCAAAAATAATAAATTTAGAATTGAAAAAAGCATATTGTTTCCTTGAATAAAGGCTAAAAACCCACTTTCTGCGCAAAAACGCCTTTTTTGCGCAACAAGACCTGCAAATACGACTCGTTAATCCTCTGATATTTCACTCATCATATTGCGATACGCAGAAAACACATTGGCGCGCGAGATGTAGCCCAGATATTTTCCGCCTTGGATGACGGGGATGTTGTATTTGCCCGATTTCTGGAATTTGTGCACAATCTCTTCCATCGGCTCCTCAGGGTGGATGACATAGTCGGGAAGAACGGCGAAATTCTGTATTGACTGATCGTAATACGTCGCATCAAAAAGGATGGCACGCACATCGTCGAACAACACATGGCCACAGAAGAAGCCATCCTTGTCGACCACAGGGAAGATGTTACGCTTCGACGAGGCCACCAGCGGCAGCAGGTCGCGGAAGGTGGCATCGGGATGGATGGAGCTGAAGTTGGTCTCTAT
Source organism: uncultured Bacteroidales bacterium (assembly GCA_937902805.1). GTDB lineage: Bacteria > Bacteroidota > Bacteroidia > Bacteroidales > F082 > Limimorpha. Next base: position 14,221 of record CALEMB010000152.1, on the reverse strand, counting down.
CAACTGGTTGATGGCCATCATGTTGAGAATGCTCTTGTCTTTGTTGTGCGTCACCTCCACGCCTTTCTCGGCGACGGCATTGGTATAGATGCTGTGGTTGAAAAACAGCCTATTGATGGCATACGCCAAAGCAGCGACAATCATTAAAGGCACGATAAGGGCATAGCCGTTGGTGATTTCTGCGATGAGAAAGATACCCGTCAGCGGGGCATGTAGCATGCCCGCCACCAAGCCACTCATGCCGACAAGGGCGAACTTGGCAGGGTCCAAATCACCGATACCCAGGTAGTTGACCAAGGTAGCAAAAAACAATCCCGTAAAGGCACCGATGAACAAAGCAGGAGCGAAGGTGCCACCCACGCCACCAGCACCGAAGGTGAAGGCCGTGGCAAAGGCTTTCAACAATATCATGCCAGCAAAGAGGATGATGACCACCAGATCGTAGTCCTTGAACCGGGTAAACCACGCATTGCCGAACACGGGGCTGTAATCACCGCGTAAGGCCGAGTTGATGGCTTCGTAACCCTCTCCGTAAAGTGCCGGGAACAAAAAGATTAAAATACCCAACAACGTACCTCCAATAAAAAACCGCGTCCAAGGCGACTGTATCTTCTTAAAGCGCTTCTCCACTCCAAAGGACACCTTAAGGAAATAGGCCGACACCAGACCAGCAACAAGACCTAAACCGATGTAATAGATGGCATTGCTCGGGATGAAGCCCTCAGCGATTACGGCAGAATATTCCACGGTCTGACCCAGGAAGAAATAAGCCGTCAAGATGGCGACAAACGAAGAACAAATAATAGGTACTATAGCATTGAGCGACAAGTCTATCATAAATACCTCAAGGGCGAAGACGATGCCCGTGATCGGTGCCTGGAAAATGGCCGCCAACGCTGCTGCGCCACCCATGCCAATGAGCTGTATGGTGTGCTTATAGTCGAGTTTCAGGGCTTGTGCAATGTTAGAGCCGATACTGCCACCCGTAGACACGCTGGGACCTTCCAATCCCACTGAGCCGCCAAAGCCTACCGTCAGGGCGCTGGTGATGATGCTCGACCAAGTGCTGCTTCGGCTGACCTTGCCCTTGTTTTTCGAGATGGCATAAAGGATGCCCGGGATGCCATGCCCGACCTCCTTTTTCAAAATGTACTTGCAAAACAGGATGGTGAGCAGGATACCGATGGCAGGGCAGATAAAATACAGCAAGAAAGAATATTGAAACTGTGCATTGATGACCAAGTCACGGATGAAATGCGCCAGCTTCTTGATGATAACAGCAGCAGCACCCGCAAGGAATCCCGTCGGGATGCTGAGTATCAGCATGAAACGACGGTCCGACATGTGGGTCAGGCGCCACTCGTTGAAGCGGTCAATCCATCCGTCAAGCTTGTCTTTGAAGGTCATCTGAGTTGTTTTGCGGCCGCTAAAATAGGAAAAAGTATGGCGCAGACGAAAAAGAAATGAGTTTTTCACTATTTTCGCAGCATGAAAATCGTCAGCTATAATGTAAACGGCATCCGCGCGGCCATCAACAAGGGCCTGCTGCAATGGATCAACGACTACCAACCCGATGTGCTCTGCTTCCAAGAGCTGAAAGCCACGCCCGATCAAATCCCTTTGATGGACTTTGAGATGATGGGCTATCACCATTATTGGTTTCCCGCGCAGAAGAAAGGCTACAGCGGCGTGGGCCTCATCACGAAAAAGGAGCCTGACAATGTGGTCTACGGCATGAACGAGCCTTTGTACGACAGCGAAGGACGTTTCCTCCGTGCCGACTTTGGCGACCTTTCAGTAGTGAGCGTCTACCATCCCTCAGGCACCACGGGCGACGAGCGCCAAGCCTTCAAGATGGTGTGGCTCGACTTCTTCCGCAACTATGTCAACGAGCTGAGGAAAGAACGTCCCAACCTCGTTCTTTCCGGCGACTACAATATCTGCCATGAGGCCATTGACATCCACAACCCGAAGTCGAACGCCAATTCATCGGGCTTCTTGCCTGAAGAAAGGCAGTGGATGACCGACTTCCTCAGCGACGGTTACATCGACAGCTTCCGCCACCTGGTGAAGGAGCCCAACCATTACAGCTGGTGGAGCTTCCGCGCTGGTGCCCGTGCCAAGAACCTCGGTTGGCGCATCGACTACCACATGGTGACGGACAACATGGAGGACCGTATCGCTGGCGTGGACATCCTGCCCGAGGTAATGCATTCCGACCACTGCCCCATCGTGCTGGATTTGAAGTAACAACCTAGCCTCACATGTCATTCCAACGTTGGCAAGTGGGCAAGCGGGAATCTATGTGAGGCGGTTATTAAAAAAACCTTTGCTTCCATTTCGAAAAAAATCTGTATCTTTGCAGCGCATTTATCTGCAATGGCCTAATAGTTCAAGGGATAGAACGGAAGTTTCCTAAACTTTAAATCTAGGTTCGAGTCCTAGTTGGGCTACCAAAAAAGGAGACATCATTGATGCCTCCTTTTTTCGTTTGTATAGTCGTGCCTTATTCCACTATGGTCATCTCGTCAATAAGGTGCCCCGCACCAGCGAACTTGTCAATGATGAAAAGCACATAACGAATGTCGACGCTGATGTTGCGGCAGATGGCGGGGTCGTAGATGAGGTCGCTCATCGTGCCTTCCCAGCAACGGTCAAAGTTGAGGCCAAGCAACTGCCCCTCGGCATTCAAAATCGGGCTGCCCGAGTTGCCACCCGTGGTGTGGACGCTGGCGGTGAAAGCCACATGCATGGTGCCGTCCTTGTCGGCATAACGGCCGTAGTCCTTATTATTATACAGCTCCTTCAAACGAGGCTCCACAACATAGTCGTAAATGTCGGGGTTTTCCTTTTGCATGATTCCCTCGAGTGTGGTAAAGTGGCGATAGGTCTTGCCGTCTTGCGGCTTGAAGCCTTCCACCTTGCCGTAAGTGACACGCAGCGTGAAGTTGGCATCGGGGAAGAGGCGTTTTTCTGTTTGCATCTCCATCTGGCCTTTCATATAGATACGGCGCAGACGATCGTTGTCCTTGGTGATGCTTGAGATATGCTCGTAGACATTGTCGCGGTAGAAACTGATGAGGCTTTGATAGACCTGCAATGCAGGGTCATTGGCCAGTTTTTTGGCATCTTTTACCTTGAAGTTTTCCACTATCGCGTTCACCTTTTCCTGGCTTGTGAACATCGTCTTGCTGAAGAGCTTGTCGACAAATTCGTTCACATCCTTGATGTCGTTGAGGAAGGCAGGACGAAAATCTGCGGGCTGTGCCTTCAGGTATTCATTAAGAGCCATGACGGCCACCTCACGGTCGATGGGTTCGTAATAATCCTTGAAGAAACTGGCAGCAGTGCCTTTCAGTTGGTTCAACATGCGGTCGATGTCGTCCTGTGGCGTGTCTTTATTCACCTCGGAAAGACGGGCAAAACGTCCCGCAAAGCTGACGAGTTCGATACGCAAGCCAGCCTCAGCCATGTAGGTGTAGGCCAATTCATAAGGCTCAAGATCCTTATAGTTCTTCTTGAAGTCGTTGAGCAGGTTGATGTACATGTGACGGCTGCGTGCACCCAAAGCCCATTCCTGGAAGTCGCGTTCAAAGGCATGTTTCTTCTCCACGCCATGGAAGTGGTTGATGCCCTCTGTGACACCCATCCATTTCTTCCAACCGTTGCCGAGGCTGGCATGCTTGGAGGCATACTGAATGCGCACCTTGGGGTCTTGCTCCTGGTATTTGTTGTAGATGTCGAGCACCTTGCCACGCAGGTCAACGGTAATGGGGTCAATGAGGTTGGCTTCTTGGTCGACAGCCACGGCAGGCAGGTATTCATTGGTACGGGCGGGATAACCGAACACAAAAGCAAAATCGCCTTCTTCAGCGCCTTTCAGCGAGATATCGAGGTGCTTGGCGGGTTTGTAAGGCACATTGTCCTTGTCATACACTGCCGGATGGCCTTCCTTGTCGGCATAGACGCGGAAGATGCTGAAGTCGCCCGTGTGACGGGGCCAAACCCAGTTGTCGGTGTCGCCACCAAATTTGCCGATGTTACTCGGTGGGCAGCCCACAAGACGCACATCGGTGTAGACCTCATTGAACAATACATAGTATTCATTGCCCAAGAAGAAGGGTTTGATGCTGACTTTATACTTGGTCTCCTTCTCAAAGGAGGCAATGAGTTTCTTCATATTGGCGTCGACTTTGGCCTGACGGTCGGTTTCGCTCATGTCGTCAGTGACGCCTTCCAGGACTTGAGCCGTCACATCACGCATCTCGCGGAGGAAGATGACGCTGAGACCAGGGCAAGGCAACTCCTCTCCCCTATTCATAGCCCAGAAACCATTGGTGAGGTAGTCATGCTCCACGGAGCTGTGTTTCTGGATGTAGTCATAGCCACAGTGGTGGTTGGTGAGCAGCAGACCTTGGTCGCTGACGATTTCGCCTGTGCAGCCGCCGCCAAAGAGTACAATGGCGTCTTTCAGACTGCTGTGGTTAATGCTGTAGATGTCTTCAGCTGTGATTTTCATGCCCATTTCCTGCATCTCTTTCTCGTTGTATTGCAGCAACATGGGAATCCACATACCTTCGCCAGCCCTTACGAGGCCGACGGTCAATGTGAGAACTAATGTCAATAATAAGGTAATACGTTTCATACACTTTCGACTATTAATTGTTAACTTTAAACTCAATCTAATTCATGCCAATCGTCGGTAGCGTCAAAATCCACTTCCTTGCACTGGGTGTAGAGACTTGGGCAGTTCGAAACACGATAGTAGGCATCGCCTTTCTGCTGCACCACCTCAATGCCGCGCCACGGCGTGTCGTAACCATCGCTATACACCTGGAAATACTTCACATAACCCTTCAAAGCCTGCGAACGCTCGTCGTTGGGATAGGCGGGGTTACGGCGCACCTGGATGGTGTAGGGTTTATCGGGATTGTAGCCATTAGAGGGCTTGGCACCCTTGAAATACGACGACACCAAATAAGGACGCGCATAGCTGTCGTTCTCGCGGAAGATTTCTTTCAGGCGGCTAGTGACAGAGCTAAGGTTGGTGTCAGTGTTGTTAAGTCTCAGGCACTCGAGGCCGACATTTCTGTCGCGACGGTACATCTCCATGGCCACAAGTTGCAGCATGATGCAGCCTTCGGGTGTGGTGCCAAGTTCGGATTGCAAGACTTGAAATTCCTCCAACGAAGCGGGGATTTTCTCAATGCTTACCTTGTCGGAAAAAGCAGTAGATTTTTGGGCTTCTTGCTTAATGGCTCTGCCGATGCCGCCCCATTGGGCAAAAGCCGTTTCGCCCAGCAGTAGCGCCAAAGCCAAGATAAGAATGGTTGTTTTTTTCATAGCAATATAGTTTAATTATTGATGATTCTACTTTGAGATGGGATTAGCCCTGCAAAAGTAATGCCTTTTATTGGAAAAACAAAACAATTTGGCGTTTTGGGTTCTGAAAGCATAGATCCCATGCCTTTGCCCACTTGCCCTCGCGGGGATGACATGCTTTCAAAACTAATCCCAGAAATAGAAGAAACTCACCAAACGGCAGAACAGCTCCCGATACCAGGTCTGTTTCAGCTCAAGATCGACATCCTTGGTACGGCTGCGAAAGACATGCATCTGATAGAAGAAGTTATGTGACCGCCATTCACGTATTTGTGATTCTATATCCCGCTGGTTGACAGACATTTCCTCTGGCACCTCATCACGCAAAGCCTGCAAAAAAGCCCGCATGTCTTCTTTGCTCTTGACCTCGCACGAATCCACAATATGCGTGTTGGTCGGGGTGATTGTGGCATTGGTGATTTGCATAATATTTCGCAGGTCGTTGAGCCTGTCGAAACGCCGTCACAATAAGGTCGGCCCTTCGACAAGCTCAGGGACCTTAACTATTCTGAGGGTTTAAAGACATGACGTTGCGTGAGCATCAAGAGGAAGGCAAGCAAGGCTCCCAAAACGTCGGAAATGGTCATCGAAGACCAAACACCCGTAAGACCTGACAGTCCTGCCTTTTCGAAAAGCGGCGGGATGAGGTAAATCATCGGGGCGAGGAAGAGCACCTGACGCGAGAGGCTGGTGACGATGGCAATCCAAGGCTTGTCGATGCTTTGGAAGAAGTTGGAGTTGGTGATGGTAAAGCCCACCAAGGGGAACATCACCAATATGAAACGCATGGCAGGGATGCCGATTTGAATAAGTTCTTCTTCTTTAGTGAAGATACGCAACAAAGCATGAGGCATCACCAAGGCCAGCAATGCCCAAACGAAACCTATCAACACATTGATTTTCATGGTCAAAGTGTAGACCTCCTTCAGCCGCAAGGGATGTCCCGCACCATAGTTGTAGCCCGCAATGGGTTGCATACCTTGGCACACGCCTAGGATGAGCATCACGCTGAAGCTGGCGAAGGTGTTGACGAGACCGTAAGCCCCCACAGCGAGGTCGGAGCCATAGCGGATGAGCTGGTTATTGAGCAACGCCACCACCGCTGAAGCCGCCAAGTTCATCGAGAAGGGACTCATGCCGATAAGCAAGATGTTGCGGAAGATGTAAAGTTTAGGTTTCCAAGCGTGACGGCGGAAGCGGATAAACGAGCTCTTCTGCAAGAAATGCCACACGGCAAGGATGCCCGTACAAGTCATGGAGATGGTTGTGGCCCATGCCGCACCCGCAATGCCCCAATCCAAGACATAGATGAACAGCGCATCCAAAAAGATGTTGAGGATGGCACCGCCCGCCATAATCCACATTGATTTTTTAGGATAACCCGTGGCACGTATCAGTCCAGTAAGGTTGAACGACAAAGTGGTCATGAACATACCGGGCAACACGATGTCCATGTATTCACGGGCATAGGCAATAGTGTCTGGCGAAGCACCAAACATGGTTAGGATCTTGTCCATGAAGAGGTAGCCTCCCGTGACGAAAAGGAAGCCGAAGATGAAGGTAAGTAGCAAGCTATTGCCCAAGATGTCCTCGGCCCATTTGTAGTCCTTTTTGCCTAGGATAATCGACATGCGCGCCGCAGAACCTGCACCCACCAACGAGCCGAAGGCATGGATGATGTTCATGATGGGCATGGTGATGGCCAAGCCTGCAATGGCAAGGGCTCCCACATACTGACCCAAAAACACGCGGTCGACAATATTGTAGATGGATGCGATGATATGGCTGACAATGGACGGCAAGGCATACATCCACAACAAGGTGGGGATGCCCTTGGTTTCTAATTCTAATGTCCTGTCGATTTGTGCCATATCCAAAGATTGAAGACGAACCTCTGTTCGCCAAAACGGGTGCAAAAATAGCAAAAAAAGCGGGTTCTTTATCCATTCATTCCGTGTAAACGGAATTTTCGTATCTTTGCCGTTCATTTCGAAAGCCGCCCTTAACGGCTTACGGAATATGATAAAATAATGAAATTCAGAGCATTATTCATAATATGGTCTTGTATTTTTTGTCTGACAGCAAACAATTGTTGTGTGTCGTCGGGCAGTGATGCCTTCATCAACGAGCTGAAAAGCATGGAAAAAGGCATCCCTCTTCCTTACAATGATGCTTTGGATAAGACCGTGAAGTTGCTTGACGGCAAAAACCTTCCCATGACCTTCACGAAATACGAAGCTTTTATCGACACGGCTTTGATACAACGCGGTATGCCATTGGAACTGAGGTATTTGCCTTACGCCCTCAGCGGGATGAGAGCCAACTATAGTTACGGCGACCGCTGTGGCTACTGGGCCTTGCCTTCATTGGTGGGGATGCGTTACGGCCTCGACATCGACGAAAGCAGCGAAGAACGCTGGTCTGTGGAAGCCTCAACGATAGCCGCCTTGGATTACCTCAATGACTTGCACGAAAAGTATAACGACTGGTGGTACAGCATCTTGGCCTATGCCAACAGCCCCACTTCGCTCAGCCATGCCCTGATTCACCACGGCAGCGAGCTGGAGCTGTGGGACTTTTACGAGCAAGACCTGATGCCCGACACCCGTGTCATCGCCGACTTCATCGCTTGTGTGTATCTCGGCAATCAACAGAGACTTTATTTCACTGCACAGGACACAGAGCCATCGGTCGTGAAGGTTGTCAAACCCAAGCCAGAAAACGTACCTGTGCTTGTCGAAGGGCCGAATTCCACTCTCGTTGAGCCTTCCGAAACATCGAACAAAAAAACTATTTCCGAACCAAAAAAGGTCCCTCCCACAAACCCAGAGACCATCAAATACAAAATCAAGAAAGGTGACACTTTGACGAAAATCGCCAACAAATATCATGTCAGCGTGGACGACTTGAAGAAGTGGAACAACTTGAAAAACGACAATATTTTTGAAGAAAAAACCTTGATAATCAAGAAGAAATGAAATCCATACAAACATTTATATTCATCTTTTCTGTGATACTCATCTTAGGAGTGGCATGGTATTTCTTCCCTGCCGAAGGTCTGGCCATCGGCAGCCATACCCTGCGCTTCGCATCATACGCAGAAGACACGGCACCTGTCAAAGAGGAGGTAAACGTGGACGACGTTATTGATAAAGTGAACAAAAGCTTTGAAATGACTGTCTCCGACAACCTGCTGGACAGCATGCGTTTCTTCCGCAGCTACCTAAAGGATAACCCCAACCGCATCTACCTGCCCAATGACGACTACACCTACTTCGACAAGCTCTTTACGCAGTTAGAGGATGCCGACGACGAAGGTAAGACCTACCGCATCATGCACTACGGTGACTCACAAATCGAGATGGACCGCATCTCGTCGGTGCTGCGCCAAAAGTTGCAAGAACTCTTTGGCGGATCGGGTCCTAACATGATCCCCGCCATTCAGCCTGTGCCGACCATCTCGGTGTCGCAGCACTCCAACGGCCTTAGACGCTTCGCCGTGTATGGCGATGCCGCCTCCAACCACCGCGCCCCGCACAACCGCTATGGCGTGATGGCGCAGTATGGACAAGTCATTGGCGGTGGCACCATTTCCTTTAACCAAACCAGGCACTCGCAGGCCTTCGCAAACGCCAAGGAGTTTTCCACGGTGTCGTTGCTGCTGGGACACAACAGCGATAACTTCGCCGCCACACTGAAATGCGACGACATCGCCTCCGAGACCAAGGTCTTGCCTGCCAATGACAGCGTCTCGCTCGTCACCTGGATTTTACCAGCCGACATCAAGCAAGGCACCATCACCATGAAGGGTAACGCCGAAATCTACGGCGTTTTGCTTGATGGCGACGCGGGTGTGGCTGTCGACAACGTGGCACTACGTGGCTGTTCGGGCACCATCTTCACCCGCATGAACGAATCCGTGGCTCGCCAGTCATTCAAGCTCATCAACACCCGACTCATTATCTTGCAATTCGGTGGCAACCGCATGCCTGGCATCTCATCAACGAAAAACATCACGCCCTATATGACCGAGTTGGAGAAGCAAATCAACTACATGAAGCGCGTGGCGCCCAAAGCCACCCTGCTCTTCATCGGCCCTGCCGACATGGGCAAGAGTTACGGCGGCAAGATGGGTACCTGGAAAAACCTCCCCGAGCTAAACGACTCGCTTCGCGCCATGGCCTTGCGCAACAACGTGGCCTACTGGGATATGTTCAACGTGATGGGCGGCGAAGGATCGATGGCACAATGGGTGAGACACCGCCCGCCATTGGCAGGTCCCGATTACGTGCACTTCACCTTCAAGGGCGCACAAGAAATCGGTGCCAACCTGGCCAAATCATTCACTACCTATTACGACTTCTACAAGATGCGCCAGCATGTGCCGAGCGAGAACGTGATTGAGTTCATCAACCTCGACCAAAGGGAAGACTCCATCCGCACCTCAGGACGCCTCAGGATGCCGTTCTACAAACCTTCGTACGAAAAGAAAAGATGAGGAAGTGGCTGGTTTACATAGGGTTGATGCTAGCATGTAGGATGCTTGTGGCACAGGACTTACCTTTGGTGAAGGCCGTGCCGAGCTATGACTTTGCCCATTTCGAGCGCAACCAGATCCAGTATCCTGGCGACAGCCTCGCCATGGAACGCTTCTTCCAAAAGATGGATTCCGTGGTCTTCCTCGGTGAAGGCAACGTGAGCATCATGCATATCGGTGGCTCACACGTGCAAGCCGGTGTGTTTACACAGCAGTTCCGTGATAACCTTTTGAGTATCAGCGATGATTTGATTGGCGGGCAAAACTTCGTCTTTCCCTTTACAGCGGGCGGTACCAACAACCCGTCGCATTACATCGTCCGCTCAACGGGAAATTGGAGCTACTGCCGCAATGCCGTTCGCCGCGAGACCGATAAGCGCATGGGACTGGCCGGTGCCGCCATCACTACCACCGACCCGACCGCCACGGTGAGCATCGTGACGCGCGAAAAGAACCCCACCGACCTCACCCCCGACTTCGACTTCAACAAGGTGACCGTCATTGGCTTCTCAGAGACAGAGGATGTGGTGCCCGTGGTGAGATATGACAGCACGGTGATTCAAGGTCAATATGACGAATGGAAGTCCACCTACACCTTCCAACTACCTACGTTCACGGATTCTATATGCATCCTGTTCGACTCTGTCCCTGGCGAGTTCACTTTGACGGGTGTGTTGCTCGAAAACGACATGCCAGGCATCAGCGTACACGGCATTGGCGTCAACGGTGCCAGCGTGCCATCATACCTGCGCTGTGACGACTTTGAGCGTGACCTTGAGCTGATCAAACCCGACCTCATCATTTTCGGCATCGGCATCAATGATGCGGCGGAACAAGATTTTGAGAAACAAGTCTTCATGAGAAACTTTGGCGAACTCATCCAAATCGCCAAGCGCGTCAACCCCGACTGTGCCCTGCTGTTCATGACCAACAACGACAGCTTCAAGAGTGTGAAAATCAAGCGAAAGAGACGTTATGAGGTCAACACTAACGGCCTCATTGCAGAGGGAGCCTTCATGGAGATGGGGAAACGCTACAACGCTGCCGTATGGGACCAGTTCGACATCATGGGTGGATTGAGGTCGATGCAAGCCTGGGAACATGCCGGTTTGGCGAAAAAAGACAAGGTCCACTTCACCAACGAGGGCTACAAACTCTTGGGCGACCTTCTTTACAATGCTTTGATTACCAGATATATTGAACACGTCCGACTGAACGCCAAAACGACTAAAAGATGACATTTAACCCCGAAATAGCATTGGATTTCCTGACCAAGGTTTTCTCGTTCGACAAGGCCCATCCCTTGCTGTTCACCCAGTTCTATTTCTGGGCGTTCTTCGCCGTGGTGTTCGCCTTCTTCTGCTTATTCAAGAACAAGTGCCTGCTGCGCAACACCTTCCTGTTTTTCGTCAGCCTGTTCTTCTATTACAAGACCAGCGGCCTCTTTGTCTTAATCCTGGTTTTCATCACCTTATATAATTTCTTTGCGGGCAAGTGGCTGCATACGCGAAAGAAAGACGGCAGTCGAAATTTTGTGTTGGCGCTTAGCGTGATTGTCAACCTATCGCTGTTGTTCTATTTCAAGTATGCCTACTTCCTTACCGATTTGATTAACGACCTGACAGGCCTTGATTTCCGCGTGTTTGACGTGTTCTCGTGGGCGGGCAACCAAATCACGGGCGACAACCGCTTCAGTGTCGATGTCATCATGCTGCCTGTGGGCATCTCGTTCTATACCTTCCAAGCCATCAGCTACATCATGGATGTGTACCGCAAGCGTATTGAACCCGTGGGCAACGTCTTTGACTTCGGCTTCTATGTGAGTTTCTTCCCACAGTTGGTAGCGGGTCCCATCGTGAGGGCCAACGAGTTCATCCCGCAGCTGCACAAGAAATACTTCCTCGGTCGCAAACAATTCGGCATTGCCGTGTTCTGGATCATGAACGGTTTGGTGAAGAAAATCGTGCTCAGCGACTACATCGCCGTCAACTTCATCGACCGCGTCTTTGACCAGCCGTTGCTATATACTGGTTTTGAGAACCTGATGGCTTTGTTCGGCTATTCCTTACAGGTTTATGCCGACTTCTCGGGCTACACCGACATCGCCATTGGCGTGGCCATGCTGATGGGCTTCTACCTGCCCAAAAACTTCAACTCACCTTACAAAGCCAAGAACCCTGGCGAGTTCTGGAAACGCTGGCACATGTCGTTGTCGCGCTGGCTGCAGGACTACCTCTACATCCCACTGGGTGGCAACCGCAACGCCACCTTTGGCTCCTTCTGCATCATCATCATGATTGCAGCCATCGCTGTCTTCCTTTCGGGCAGCTGGTGGATTGGCATAGGCGTGGGCGTCGTCGCTGTGATTGTCGCTTTGGTAGCCATCTTCAAGCCCGAGAAACGGAAGATAATCACCACCAACATCAACGCCATGGACACGATGCTGCTTGGTGGCTTGTGGCATGGTGCCTCGTGGAATTTCATGATTTGGGGCGGCTTGAACGGCATCGGCATGATTTTCTACAAATTCTGGAAAGACTGGAGCATCTACGGTCGCACCTTGTTTATATTAGCCGTCACCTTCCTGCTGCGCCTGCTGTGCGTCTTTGTGCCACGTCCCGTGTTCAACGTACTATTTGTGTGGTGTGCCATCATCTTTGCGGGCAACATGCTACGGATGCTTTACAATCTGTTTGGCGGTAAGAAGCCCTGGCAATGGCTGCAAGACGCTTGGGCCATCTTCCAGACCTTCACCTTCATCACCTTCACGCGCCTGTTCTTCCGTAGTGGCTCCAACCTCGACCCTGCCGAAGCCAACGAAACGGCATGGAACACAGCGAAAAACATGGTCAACCAAATGGGTGGCCGTTGGCGCATCGAACAAATTCCCGACATCGCTTGGCATTACCGCAACGTGTTCATTCTCATCCTAATAGGAATGATTATCCACTGGCTACCAGAGCATTTCAAGAGACGTTATCGCATTTGGTTCGCCAAAATGCCTGTGCCGCTGATGGTGGTCGTCTGCGCACTCATCGTGTTCATCATCTACCAGTTCATCACGGCGGATTTGCAGTCGTTTATTTATTTCCAGTTCTAATAAAACAGTAGAGACGCGGCGCGCCACGTCTCTACAATGATTCCGTAAAACAATTTTGACAATCAATGCGTCAAAATTTCCAATCCTGTTTCCGTCATTAAAAACGTATGTTCCCATTGTGCGGAGGGCAGTTCGTCCTCGGTGATGACAGTCCAGCCGTCAGCCTTGTCGATGAAGACCTTCCATGTGCCCATGTTGATCATCGGTTCAATGGTGAATACCATGCCCGGAACAAGCAACATGCCCGTGCCTTTCTTGCCATAATGCAACACCTCAGGGTCGTCGTGGAACTTCAGACCTACGCCGTGACCGCAGAGGTCGCGCACCACACTGAAGCCGTTCTTGTGGGCGTGCTGTTGGATGGCATTGCCAATGTCGCCAACAAAGCCAAAAGGCTTGGCGGCTTCCATGCCGACATATAGACATTCCTTGGCCACATCAACGAGTTTCTGCTTGCGGGCCGAGGTTTGCCCGATGACATACATGCGCGAGGCATCGGCATAAAAACCGTCCAAGATGGTAGTGCAATCCACATTGACGATGTCGCCTTCCTTCAGAATTTCCTTGGCCGAAGGGATGCCGTGACACACCACTTCATTAATGGAGACGCACACGCTCTTCGGGAAGCCTTCATAGCCCAAAGTGGCAGGAATAGCACCATGCTCTATGGTGTAGTTGTGTACCAAATCATTGATTTCCAAAGTGCTCATGCCCGCGTGAATTTTCTCGCCCACAAGGTCGAGGATGGCCGTGTTGATGACGCCACTCCGTTTGATGCCCTCAATTTCTTCAGGGGTGCGGATGAGGGTACGCTTGGGCACCATCGCACCTTTGGCCTCCAATGCCATCACTTTTTTGTCCAATTCTGTCGGCTCTTGACCGGCCGGCACACGCCATTTTCTACGTCTGGTAAACATAGTCTTTCAATTTTGGCCGCAAAAGTACGGAGATTTTATCTTTTTCTTTATCTTTGTCACCTAAAAAGTTTATGCAATCGCATTATTTTTTACTTTTGCAGATTGTTTTATACCTGAAAAATAGTTATACATAAATATCAATTAAATAAACAACAAATGGAAGAAAAAAAGAAACTCTTTGAGGAATTTCCACCCGTGACGACCCAGGAATGGGAAGCCGTCATCGAGAAGGACCTTAAAGGGGCAGACTACAACAAAAAGCTGGTTTGGCGTACGGCTAGATCG
>CALEMB010000151.1 GCA_937902805.1 uncultured Bacteroidales bacterium | reverse complement strand
CACCGAGATCTACACTCTTTCCCTCCACGACGCGCTTCCGATCTCGATCTCTTCGGGGAAAAGGTCGGTTTGGTTTTGGGGCGTACTGGCCAAATTCCACAGTGTGGGCAGACGCAGGTCGATGGTCGACTTGGCACCTTCGAAGTCGTCTATGTATGAAGTGTTAGGCTCGGCTGCCGACTTGGAAAGACCCGGGATGAAGTGGGCAAACTCGGCGTCCACTCTGATGCGTGACGGGGCTTTGGTCTCAATGCCGGGCAAGGCGTCAATAAGTGTTGTCAGCCAACGTGCCTCGGTGTTGTAGCTGAGGTCTGCACCGTAAATCGTGTTGGCGATGGCTTCCTCGCCGTAGTTGATCTTCTGGGTGTAGGATTTCTCGCCGAGGTACAACACCGTACCGCCGAGGTGGAAATCTTGGTTGAACTCATGCTCGACGCGGGCACCGAGGAAGGTCTTCTTGATGGCGCTGAAGCCCGAGTTGGATTCCAAAGCGATATTGATGGGTGTGCCCGAGTTGAGGACGCCTTCATTGAGGATGGTGACACGGCCCAAGGTGTAGTCCACGGTGTAGTCTACATTCTCGATGAGCTGCACACCGCCAGCGGTAACAGTCACTGAACCTTGCGCCACATTCATGGCGTTAAGGCTGATTTCGCTGCCCGACTGCGATGAGTAGTAACCTCTTAGGCTGAACTTGTTCTTCTCGGAATATTGTTCTGCCGAAGTCTTTGTCATCGTGTACAACGAGTCGTAGGCGTATTTGTTGGCGAGATCAGGCTCGTCGGGGAAAATCTTGGTGCGGATGTGCTTGCCGAAAGGCTCTAGCACGGGGAAGAAGATGCGGCCATTGGCGGAATTGACGGTACCGCCTTGTGTGGTAGCATTGTCGATGAAGTCAAACACGCCATCACCGCCTGCGATGGGGTTGTTTTGTGTGGTCAAGTTATCGAGACCCATCAAGTGAAGCAGCGAAATACCTTTCACCGAGCCTTCGGTGAAGTAACCGTAAGGCGTGCTGCTGGAGTTGCCGTTGTAGAAGATGTTCAGCATGAAGTCAGCGGAACTCACTTGGTAAGCCCTGATGTTATAGACGTTCTTCATCATTAGGTTCCAAATGGGCATTTTGGTATTTACCGTGGTGCCTTTCAGCAGCTTGGCCACTAATACGTTAGGGGAATTGATGCCTTGGTCGGAGAACTCACCGACTTGGTAGACTTCGTTGGAGCCTACAATGGTGTATTGGTAGGCCACAGCCAAAGTCTGGTTAGAGTTGAGTGTCACGTTCAAGGAGATGAAACCCAACTTCGAGTTCAGCGAGAATTCGGTGGGACTCAAGCGACGGGCATTCTCGACCTTTTCGAAATCGCGGCCTGCCGCCATATAACCCGACCTGCCCAAACGCATGGGGTCGTTCGTCATGTAGTTGGTCACCGTGCTGATGTTACGGATTTGGGTAGTGTCCATGCGGAGTAGCAGGTTGTTGGCGCCATTGCGTGGATACACCGTGCTGCTGGTGGGTAGGACTTCATTGCTATAGACCCAGACATCTTTGCCTTCGCCCAAGTCGTTCAAAGCAAGGATATTACGAGTGTTTTGCGTCGAAGAGTTGGTGTTGGTAATCCACACCTCGACTCTGGTGATATTGATGTTGGAAGTTATCGTCGGCAGGGTCGACATGGCGGCTTCATACTGTTCGCGGAAATATTGGCTCAGGAAGAAGTGTCGGTTGTCTTCGTAGTCCAAGCAGTTGATGTTGAACTCGTTGGTTTGTGCGCCGCCTTGCACGGTAATGTTCTGCGATTCACTTTCCTGATAGGACACGATGCCCGAAATGGTGGTCTTACCGAATTTCAGCTTGGTTTTGATACCAAAGAGTTGTTGAGTACCCGTGATGAGGGTGCTGTTGAGCGGGAAGCTGACGTTACCGGCTTCAATCAGCTGCATGATTTCGTCTTCCTTGCCTTCGTATTTCAGTGCGAGCTTGTCCTGGTAGTTGAACGTCGCCTTGGTGTTCTTGTTGATGTTGAAGTTGATCTTGTCGCCGATTTTGGCTATCACGTTGAGTTGGATGTCTTGATCGAAGATGAAGTCGTTATGGCTCTTGCGGCGCTCGCTCAACGAAGGGTCATTACGGTAGCTGTGCTTGAAGCCAAAAGTGAGGTCGACGGAGCCTTGCGGGCGGATTTCGACGGTGTTGCTGCCGAAGATGGTCTCAAAGGCCTTGCCGCCGATGTAAATGGGCGGGATGATGGAGTTGCCGTTAGTGGTGGAACGGGCATTTTGACTGCGGCGTTCCTTCCAATATTGCTGTATGCCTTTTTTGTTCTGGTAATCAAAGAATTCGCTTTCTGACAGCGTGGTGGGGGTGTCGTAGTAGAATTCACCGATGCGGCGTTTGAAGGTGTATTGTCCAGTGAGCGGGTCGTAGATGATTTCGGTGGAGAAGTTGTCAGGGTCGCTGAGGTAGAGGGGCGACTGGTTGTATAGATTCTGCATGGGGTCGCCTGTGTTGACAGGGATGGGGTAGACTACCTTTGTCGTGTCAGGCTCGACAGTGTATGGGGCAGTGTAGAAGATATCGTAGCTTTCTGCTGCTGTCAAGCGGAGAGCGGGGAATAGGGTAAAAGCGAGGAAAAGAAGAATTAGGAATGCCGAATGACGAATACTTCGCATTTCCTCATCCCGCATTTTTATATCTATATAATATAAATTCATTTGATTTACAGAATCTTAAGTGCTTCTTTAATAAGGGTTTCGACGGTGGCATCGGGCATCTGCTTGATTAATTTGTCGAGTGCTTTGTCGACAGCCGTTTTGCTGAAGCCCAATATCGTTAATGCTGATAACGCCTCATTCTTGATTGTATTGTTTGGAGCGGTGAAAATTTCTGTTTGGAAATCGTTTTTCTTCAGCTTGTCCTTCAAGTCGATAACAACGCGTTGGGCAGTCTTGGCTCCGATGCCTTTCACGGCCTGAATGGTTTTCACGTCGTCGTTGGCGATGGCGTTGCTCAATTCGTTGACGGTCAGTGAACTCAGCATTAGTCGTGCCGTGTTGCAGCCAACACCCGACACCGAGATGAGTAGCTCGAACAAGTCGCGTTCCTTAGTGGTGAAGAAACCAAACAGGTGGTGGGCGTCTTCCAGAATTTGCTCGTGGACGAAAAGCCGCACCTCTTCCTTCTCGCCAATGGCGGTGAAGGTATTGAGCGTGATGTTGATGCAATAGCCGATGCCGTTGTTGTCCAGAACGACGTAAGTCGGTGATTTTTCGACTATTTTGCCAGAGATGAAGGCGTACATTTCAGCGCAGTTTAATTAAACTGCAAAAATAGGAAAAATAAGGATAGGGGAGAGGAAATATACAAAAAAAGAGGACTTTTCAGCCCTCTTTTTCGTTCGGTTTTGTGTTTCTTTTTACTCGGCAGGAGTCTCTGCGGGAGCTTCCTCAGCCTTGCAGCACTTCTTTTCGCCGTCGCAGCAGCCAAGACGCTTCATGATGAGGTCCTTCTGTTCGTCAACGCTCAGGTTGTCGAAGTTTTCCCAAGCGGCCTTCATCTCGGCGCACTTTTGTTCGCATTCGGCTTTCTGTTCTTCGGTCATTTCGGTCATGTCCTTGCAGACTTCCTCGCCAGCAGCCTTCATTTCTTCCATCTTGGCGTCCATTTCGGCAAACACGGCAGCGGCCTTCTGATTGAGGTCGGCCTTCATTTGGTCGTCCATCTCGTCCCACTTGGCATACTCTTCTTTCAGGGCGTGCATGGGGCAATCGTGCTTTTCTTCAACGACTTCAGTGACTTCCTCCTGAACCGGCTCGGCGACGGTTTCTTCTTGCTTAGGAGTGTTGTTGCAAGCCACCATGAAAAGGCTGGCTAAACCGAGAGTAAGAAATAACTTCTTCATTTTCAAATAGATTTAAGTTGTTGATTGATGTTGTTTTCTATATTTGAGGCTGCAAAAATACGAATTATTTTAATGTGCGTGAAAAAAAAGTGTGTTTTTTATGAAAAAATAATTATTTGGTTTATAGTTGTTTATTATAAATGGAATGACTAATTTTGCGGCCTATTCCACGAATAGTGGGTAGGAATCATGTTAAAATTCATAATTCATTCAATACTAAATCATTAAGAAATGGCAGAAAAGAAATTTTTGACATGCGATGGTAATCAGGCTGCTGCCCATGTTGCCTACATGTTCAGTGAAGTGGCCGCCATTTATCCTATCACTCCGTCGTCGCCGATGGCTGAGTATATCGATGAATGGGCCGCTAAAGGTCAGAAGAACATCTTTGGCGAGACCGTCAAAGTCGTTGAGATGCAATCCGAAGCCGGTGCTGCCGGTGCCGTACACGGCAGCTTGCAGGCTGGCGCCCTCACCACCACCTACACCGCCTCGCAAGGTCTCTTGCTGATGATTCCCAATATGTACAAGATCGCCGGTGAATTGCTCCCGGGCGTGTTCCACGTCTCGGCCCGTGCCCTCGCCGCTCAGGCCCTGTCCATCTTCGGTGACCACGCCGACGTGATGAGCGCCCGTCAGACGGGCTTCGCCATGCTGGCTACCAGCAGCGTCCAGGAAATCATGGATCTCGCCCCTGTGGCACACCTCGCCGCCATCGAGGGCCGCGTGCCGTTCCTCCACTTCTTCGACGGTTTCCGTACCTCACACGAAATCCAAAAGGTTGAGGCCGCCGACATGGAGAAACTCCGCAAGCTTGTCAACTACAAGGCTTTGAAGGAATATCGCGACAGAGCTTTGAATCCTGAGCACCCCGTCACGCGCGGTACTGCCCAGAACCCTGACATCTACTTCCAGACCCGCGAGCTGCAGAACAAGTACTACGATGCTCTGCCTGACATCGTGGCCAAGTACATGAAGCAGATGACCAAGATCACCGGTCGTGAATATGCTCCGTTCGTTTACTACGGCGCTCCTGATGCTACCGACATCATCATCGCCATGGGTTCCATCAACGACGTCATCAAGACCGTCATCGACAAGGAGAACAAGGCTGGCAAGAAGCTCGGTCTCGTCACCGTACACCTCTATCGTCCTTTCAGCACGAAGTATCTCATGGCCGTCATGCCGAAGACCGTGAAGCGCATCTGCGTCCTCGACCGCACCAAGGAACCCGGCGCCAATGGCGATCCGCTCTACCTCGATGTCGTCGAAGCCTTCAAGGATGTCAAGAAGGCTCCTATGATCATCGGTGGTCGCTACGGTCTGTCTTCAAAGGACACCACGCCGGCTCAGATCCTCGCCGTCTACAAGAACCTTGCTGCCGAGAATCCGATGAACCAGTTCACCGTGGGTATCAAGGACGACGTCACCCGTCGTTCGCTCAAGGTCGGTAAGGAAATCTCCATCCTGCCGAAGGGTACGTTCGAAGCCAAGTTCTACGGCCTCGGCGCTGATGGTACTGTGGGTGCCAACAAGAACTCCATCAAGATTATCGGTGACAACACCAACAAGTACAGCCAAGCTTACTTCGACTACGACTCGAAGAAGTCCGGTGGTTACACCTGCTCGCACCTGCGTTTCGGTGATCAGCCCATTCTGGCTCCTTATCTCGTTGGCACGCCCGACTTCGTGGCTGTCCACGTCCCGAGCTACCTGAAGAAGTACGACTGCCTCCGTGGCTTGAAGAAGAACGGCACGTTCCTCTACAACTCGCCTTGGAGCGTTGCTGAGACCAAGAAGCATCTTCCTGACTTCGTGAAGAAGTATCTGGCCCTCAACAATATTAATATGTATATCATCGACGCCACGAAGATTGCCGCCGAGATTGGTCTGGGCAACCGCACCAACACCATTCTCCAGAGCGCCTTCTTCAAGATTTCGGGCGTCATTCCTTACGACCTGGCTGTTGAGCAGATGAAGAAGTTCATCGTGAAGAGCTACGGCAAGAAGGGTGAGGACATCGTCAACATGAACTACGCTGCCGTTGACCGTGGTGGCGAAATCACCAAGGTTGAGATTCCCGCTGAATGGGCCAAGCTCGACTGCACCACCGACTTCGTCTTCGAACACAACGACGCCGATCCCGAGTTTATTAATAAGGTGATGCGCCCGATGGTCGCCCAGTGTGGTAACGACCTGCCCGTGAGCGCCTTCAAGGACATCGTCGACGGCACCTTCCCGGCTGGCACCACCGCCTACGAGAAGCGTGGCGTCGCCACCGTCGTCCCCGAGTGGAACTCCAAGAACTGCATCCAGTGCAACCAGTGCTCGCTGGTGTGCCCGCACGCCGCCATCCGTCCTGTCGTCATGACCGACGCCGAGCTGAAGAAGGCTCCTAAGGGCATGGATGCCATCGACATCAAGATGCCGAAGGAAATGGCAGGCATGCACTTCAGAATGCAAGTCTCCGTCATGGACTGCACTGGTTGCGGCAACTGCGCCGACGTGTGCCCCGCCAAGGAGAAGGCTCTGGTGATGAAACCGCTCGAAAGCCAACTCGACGAAGCCAAGAACTGGGAGTACGGTCAGAAGAAGGTCACTTACAAGGACGAACTCATCGACAAGTACGCCAACGTGAAGAACAGCCAGTTTGCTCAGCCGCTGTTCGAGTTCTCGGGTGCCTGCGCCGGCTGTGGCGAGACGCCTTATATTAAGACCATCACCCAACTGTTTGGTCAGAGCATGATGGTGGCTAACGCCACG
Organism: uncultured Bacteroidales bacterium; assembly: GCA_937902805.1. Classification (GTDB taxonomy): domain Bacteria; phylum Bacteroidota; class Bacteroidia; order Bacteroidales; family F082; genus Limimorpha. Next base: position 20,323 of record CALEMB010000151.1, on the reverse strand, counting down.
GGTTGCTCGTCCATCTATGGCGGTTCCGCTCCTGCAACGCCTTACTGCAAGAACTACCGCACGGGCAAGGGTGTGGCATGGGCCAACTCCCTGTTTGAGGACAACGCCGAGTATGGTCTCGGTATGGCCACGGGCGCTCGCAAGATCCGCGAAGGCCTCCGCAAGAAGGCTGAAGAGCTGGTCAACACCACCGTGTTCGACTGGATGAAGGAAGCCACGCAGAAATGGTTAGACACCTACAATGACACGGTCGCCAACCGCAAGGCTACTGACGAATTCGTCGCCGCCCTCGAAAAGGCCATCCTTTCCATCGACGGTTGCATCGACTTCTTCGGCTCCAAGAAAGCCCAGGACATCTACGGCAAGGAAGTTGCCGCACAGAAGCTGGAAGAAGCCAAGAAGGCCAAGAAAGCCGGTCGCAAGATCTGCATCTGCCACGGTTGCGAGCTTGAACAAGAACTGTTGGACAACAAGGACTTCCTCGCCAAGAAGAGCCAGTGGATCTTCGGTGGTGACGGTTGGGCCTACGACATCGGTTTCGGTGGCCTCGACCATGTGTTGGCCAGCGGCGAAGACGTCAACGTCCTCGTCCTCGACACCGAGGTTTACTCGAACACAGGTGGTCAGAGCTCCAAGGCTACGCCTGCCGGTGCTGTCGCTAAGTTTGCTGCCTCCGGTAAGAAGGTCCGTAAGAAAGACCTCGGCATGATCGCCAAGAGCTACGGCTACGTCTATGTGGCTCAGGTCGCCATGGGTGCTTCGCAAGCCCAGTACTTCAAGGCCATCAAGGAAGCTGAGGCTTATCCGGGCCCGTCGCTGGTGATTTGCTACGCCCCGTGTATCAACCACGGCATCAAGATCGGTATGGGTCACTCCCAGATGGAAGAGAAGCTCGCCGTCGACTGCGGTTACTGGCACCTCTGGCGCTTCAACCCCGCCGAGGAAGACGCTGGTCAAAACGGCTTCCACCTCGACTCGAAGGAGCCCGATTGGAGCAAGTTCCAGAACTTCATCATGGGTGAGGTCCGTTACAACTCGCTGATGAAGACCTTCCCCGAGGAGGCCAAGGAACTGTTCGCCAAGACCGAGCAGTTTGCTAGACTCCGTTACGAAGGCTACAAGAAGCTGAGCGAAGGAAAGTAAACCTTAATTCAAATGTTTGTAGAGACGGTGCATGCGCCGTCTCTACATTTTTTATAGCTATTCCATTATGAAAACAGCATTCTCAATCATTCGTAATATTCTTGCCGTCATCGGCCTCGTTGCCATATTGGTTATCATTGTATTAAGGATTGCAAGGCCGTATTATTATTATGATTATGGCTTGAGCAATCTTGGTTTGTACGAAGAGAGGGTTGATGCCTTGCGTTCTTCCGGGGAATATGCCGCCGACACCAATGTGTTTGCCATGAAAATCATCCAGGATTCGGTAAGGGCAAAGGAAATCCGCGATTATTTCCAGCTAGACACGCTCTTTCCTGAAAATGCAGACACATGGGAGAAAGCCGTGGCAATTGGCAAGTTTGTAGCCTCAAACATTCCGCACGACAACCAAAGGAAATGGCCGGAACATGTCAATGCCATCGGATTGTGGGAATACACAAAGGATGTTGCGCCGGCCTTCAACTGTCGTTTGCATAGCATTTTGACCTTTGAATTGCTCCTTGCAGAGAACATCAAGGCAAGATATATCACCTGTATGCCCCAAGACGAATACGACCAGGATTGTCATGTGGTCAACGAAGTATGGTTGCCTGAACTCAATAAATGGGCGATGATTGACACCGACATGGGCGGACATTATGTCTCGGACATGAATGATACGCCGTTGTCGCTCAGAGAGATGCGAGAGCATTACATCGCAGGCAAAAAGATGATGATGCACTATGCTTTCGGTGAAGGTAGCAGCAAAGTGGACGATTATTACGCTTACATGGCAAAAAATACTTACTGGTTCTCATGCTGGGGCGAACTGTCGTATTATCAGGAAGACTACGATGTGAAGAATGTCATTCGTGACAATTACGTCAACCTGATTCCTTCGGGGTACGAGCCATTCCGCGTCGGCGGAGGCAATACCCTCACTACTAATGTTGACCTGTTTTGGGAGGCATCGCTTATAGATGCCCGACCTGAAACGGACAATGAGGTTGAACAAGAGGATTAGATGTTTGTAGAGACGGCGTGACGCCGTCTCTACTAAAACAACAGAGAGCGCATCCCACCAGGTGCGCTCTCCTGTTTTGTCGTGTTTGAAAAACAACTATTTGATTTCGTATGTGTTAATGATGCCGATGGCCTCTTCCAGCACCATCTTGACCATCATGCCGTCGGAGAGGCGATAGGTGAGATCCACGGAGGAATATCCACCTCTCGGAACCTTGCCTCTGGCTTTGATGAGGATGTTGCGGAACTCTTTGTCTTCGGTCACGGTGCTGTCAGCGTTGTTGTCTACTGCGGCTTGTTCCCAGTTGCCCGAAAGGCAGTTCAACAGCGTGGCGCGTTGCAGTTTGACCATTTTTACCTTGTTGGCATCGAGGTCGGCTTTCTTGCCGTCCATGTTGATTTTCACCTGGTCGCCTTCGATGATGAAATACTCGCCTTCAGGCTCGGAGTAAATCATGGAAAGCTGGTCCTTGCCGTCAAAGGTGATGTGACCGACCTTTTCCGTGGTCTTGCCTGAGACTTTCATCACTTTGGTTTGGGTGAAGTCGTTGTCGAAGGTCTGTTGTGCGAATGCTGAAACAGAAAACAGCACCGCAAGGATAATCATGGTAATGTGTTTCATTTTGGTAAGTTATCTAAATAAGTGACTACATCGTTAACGGTTTCAAATTTGGCCAGGGCCTGGTCGGGGATAGTGATGCCATAATCGTCTTCAAGACGCATGAGCAACTGAAGGATGTCGACGGAATCGGCACCGAGGTCGCGCTTGATTTGGGCGTCAAGTGTTACCCGCTCTGGATTGATGCGCAGCTGCCGCGCAAGGGTGGTTTTTACTACTTCGTACATAGGTATTTCTAATTTCAAAATTTGTTATTTCAAGATTGTTTTTGCTATCAGCATTCAGCAATCAGCATTCAGCAACATAGATCCAGCTGATGGCTGACAGCTGATAGCTGATGGCCAATTATTTAATACTCATAGTGTTCGTACTTCATAATAATCTCTTCCATCTTGGATGACAATGAGCTGACTTCCATCTTGTAGGCTTGCTCGATGCATTTCTCCACCGCAATGGCTTTGCTGGAGCCGTGGCCTTTCACCACCGTCTTGGAGGTGCCGAGGAGTACGCTGCCGCCGTAGTTTTGGTAGTTCATGAATTCCTTTTCCTCCATGAACATCCGCTTCATCAGCAGGGCACCCAGCTTGTAGATTGGCCTCGAATAGATATCCTTCTTCAGCTTCTTCAACAGCTCCAAGGCCGTGCCTTCGGTGGTCTTCACGAGCACGTTGCCCGAAAAGCCGTCGCAAACCACCACGTCGTAGTTGCCCGAAAGCAGGTCGCGGCTCTCCATGTTGCCCACAAAATGGATTTCTGGAGTCTCACTTAACAAAATGTGTGCCTTTTGTCGTATTTCGTCACCTTTTTCTGCTTCTTTTCCTACATTGAGCATCGCAACACGCGGTTTTTCAATGTTATAGACTTTTTCCATATAGAGGCTCGACATGATGGCGAATTGCCTCAGATGTTCGGGTGTGACCTCCACGTTGGCGCCGCTGTCGCAAATGCCGACGATGCCGCCATCCATGGTGGGCAGGATGGGGCAGAAAGCGGGACGGATGACACCTTTCACACGACCGATGCGGGTCAAGGCGGCAGCGACGAGGGCCCCCGTGGAGCCTGTGCTCACCATCGCGTTGATGTCGTCGCGGTCGCGGAGCAGGCGCACGGCCTTGATCATAGAGCTTTCCCTCTTCAGACGGATGACGTCGATGGGACGTTCGTCGCAGCCGATGACCTCGGGCGCATGAACGATTTCAAGGCGCGAGGCATCGTAGGTCTTGCCTTTCAGATAGTTTTGCAATGTGGTCTCGTCGCCCGTGAGGATGAGGTACAGGTCAGGCATCTTGGCCATAGCCGCCAAAGCACCATCCACGTTGGCCTCAGGGCTGTGGTCGCCACCAAAACAATCTATCAAAATCTTAATCATAACTCTCAACTCTCAACTCTTAACTGTTAACTGTTTAACATAGCTCCGGTGCCGTTTAATCTTCTCCTCGTCAAACCGTTTCCATTGGTTTTGTATCGCGTAATTGTCTTCGAGGTTCATGTTGGTTTCGGCATATTTGACGTTTTTGAGCATCTTCATCAACTCGGAGGAAACGATGATGCTCACGCCACGGTTGAGCCATTCGGGGTCGACGCCAATGAGGCATAGGTCGATGACATCGGGCTTTTTCAGGGCTTTGAGCAGTCGGATTAAGGCAGCAGGAGTCAGTTTGCCGCCCGAAGGTCTCACCGCATCGGCGATGGCGGGGAAGGCCAAACCGAAGCAGACCATCTTGTCGTTTTCGTCAAGGATGGTGGCTGCATATTTCACGTCGATGACCAGCTTGAAGTTCTCAATCACCATCTTCTTCATGCCCTCGGTGAAAGGCACAGTGCCATACAGCAGTTCGTAGGATTTGTCTAACAGTTCAAAGATGCCATCAGCATATTTCTTAAGGAATTCATTGGTGTTGCGCGCAGGACCGATATGCAGGTTGTAGCGTTTCATCACGAAGTTGGCCAACTTGTCAATCTCGCCGTCGTAGTCCTTGGGGATGCGAATGCGGCTTCCTGTCCAGTCCACTTCCTTTTTATAGCCGAAACGCTCGATAAAGGTCGGGTAATAAGGGTAGTTGTATGTTTCCTCAAAGGTGGCAGGATAGTCGAAGCCCTCAACCAGCAATCCCTCTCGCTCAAGGTCGGAATAGCTGAGAGGCCCCACGACTTCATTCATGCCTTTGCTGATGGCCCAAGCCTCAACTGCATTGAACAATTCTCTGGCCACTTCCTCGTCTTCGATGACATCGAAATGGGTGAAACGCACTTGTTTCCTACCCGTTTTTTCGTTGGCAGCCCTTTGAAGAATGCCAGAGATACGTCCCACCATTTTGCCGTCTTTGTAGGCGTTATAATGGACGGAGTCGCACATGTCATTGTAAACAAAGTCCTTACGGAAGATTTTCTTCTCGTCCATATACAAAGGCGGCGTGAAGTAGGGGTTGCCCTTGTAGAGTCTCAGCGGGAAGTCCAGGAATTCCTTCTGCTGTTTTTTGGTCAGTACCTCTTCGATAGTGATCATGAGTTGTTAATTAACGGTGTTTCGCATGGAAGCAGATGCCGATGGCGTTGGGACCGCAGTGGCTGCCGATGGTCGGATTGACAGGAACAGTGATGACGTTCAGGTCTTGTCCGAATTTCTCTTTCAGTTGGCGCTCCGCTTCGGCGGCGATGTCGAGGCAGTCGCTGTGGCCGATGAGCACACGGTGGGCTTTCACATCCTCGCCGAGCTCTACGACATATTGCACCAAGCGCGCAATGGCTTTGGCACGGCCCGTTTCCTTGCCGATGGAGACCATATTGCCGTTGTCGTCCAAATAGATGATGGGGCGGATGCCGATAAAGCCACCCATGGTGGCAGCCAGTCCACTCACACGTCCGCTGCGACGGAAGAACTTCAGGTCGTCGGCGAAGAAGTACATCGGGAATTTCGGCACTTCCACCTTGGCCCATTCCACGATTTCCTCGGCGCTCTTGCCAGCCTTGTATAGGTCGGCGGCTTCGAGCACGATGTTGTAGGACAATGCCGTAATGCCCAAGGTGTCGACTTCATAGAACTTGCGCTCGGGATATTTCTGCTTCAGCTTGTCCACCGCTTGGTTCATGATGGTGAAGGTGTTCGATGTGGCTGACGAGAAATGCACATAGATGATGTCGTTGCCAGCCGCAAATTCAGGCTCAAAATACTGGGTATAAGCCTCTTCGCTCATGGCGCTGGTGGTCGGCATGGTGCCAGCACGAAGCATGTCGTAGAACTTGTGGTAGTCGAACTCCTCGAAGTCGATGTAGGGGTAAATCACTTGATCCCCAACGGTATAAGGCATACTAATCATTTTGATGCCATAGGCGGCGCACTCTTTGGGAGTGATGTCGCAATCGGTGTCGCTAAAAAATGTCAGCATAGTACAATAATATAATCATAAACCGGCTGTGCGCCGTAATTCAACATAATTTCAAGGTTCTTGTATTGGGATTGCAGATCGGCGACAAGGCTTTCCGCTTCGTCTTGAGGTACGTCCTTGCCGAAAAAGACCAGCATCACGTCGCGTGAGGAGGCTCCAAGACGTTCAATCAAGGTTTTGGCGGCTTCCTCGCGGTTAGGACTGTCGGATAGGAGTTGTTTGCCGCTGTAGCCTACATAGTCGCCCGTGTGGACAGTCACTTGGTCGCCTTCGGCATCGCGGATGGCTGTTGAGACCATGCCTGTCACCACAGACTGCATGAGCTCGGTGACGTTGGCGATGACTTCCTCGGTGTTGGGATTGTCGCGGTCGATATAGCCGATGCCATAATAGCCTTCGCCGATGGTGGTTGAGGGCATTACATGGATGTTGGCTTTGTCATACATCTCGGCCGCTTGGTCGGCAGCCATCTTGATGTTCTTGTTGTTCGGGAAAACGAGGATGTGCTGCGCGTTGATTTTGGCGAAGGCATCCAAAAAGTCCTGAGTGGAAGGGTTCATCGTCTGACCGCCTTCAATCACCTCGTCGGCACCAAACTCGCGGAAGGCGTTGATGAGGCCTTCGCCCGAGGCGACCGTCACCACGCCGTAAGGCTTGGGCGGCAGCTTGAACGAGGCGTTGTTTTGGTTGGTCGATTGATGGTGTTGCAGCGCCATATTCTCAATCTTGATGGTCAAGAACTCGCCGTATTTCTGCATTTCGTTGAGAATCTCGCCAGGGGTGAAGGTGTGCACGTGCACTTTCACAATCGTTCCCTCGCGGAACGCCACCACCGATTCCCCTACCTTATTGAGATAGTCGATGATTTCCTTTTCGTCGAAGCTGTCCAAATCTATCTTGGAGCGCATCAAGCGAAGCAGGAACTCAGTGCAATAACCGAATTCTAGCTTGCTGTTTTCGTCGAATTTGTTCAACTCGATTGTCGGGACAGGTGCAGCTGTCGTAGGTTCAATCTCCTCCTCGGAAATCTTGCCGTTCAAGGCATCGTTCATGCCTCGGAAGATGCTCAGGAGTCCTGCACCGCCGCTGTCGACCACACCAGCGTCTTTCAGCACTTGCAGCAGCTCAGGGGTATGGTCAAGGGAGACCTGCATGACCTCCAACAAAGTCTCGAAATAAAGGTTGAGGTCTTGGCTGGCATCGGCTCCTGCCGCACCTTCGCGCAACACGGTGATGATGGTGCCTTCTACGGGCACGGGAACAGCCTTATAGGCCTCCGCAACCGCCGAACCCATAGCCTTTGCAAAGGTATTTGTATCGGCGACGATTACGTCTTGCAGACCTTTGGCCAAACCCGCAAAAATCCTGGAAAGGATCACACCAGAATTGCCTCTGGCGCCCAACAGCATCCCTGACGAAGCCGCCGAAGCCAATTCCGACAAGGTGCCGAGGTTGTCTTTAACTGCATTACAGCCCGCTTTGAGGGTCATCAACATATTGTCGCCCGTGTCGCCGTCAGGGATAGGGAAGACGTTCAGGTCGTTGATGACTTTCTTGTCTTTGCCCAACGACACTGCGCCTTGGCGTAGCATCGCGGCAAAGGTCAGGCTATCGAGTTCAAGCATTTTCATTGGATTTCTTTTTCAAAACACTCCGTTTGTACCACGGAAGCTTCATCAGTTGCCAGAAGATAAAGGGCTGCAAGGAATAGGAAATCATAATGGTTGAAGCCATACCGATGAGGGTGCTGAGACCGATGGAACGGATGGAGGGATGTACGGCAAAGAGCAGCGATGACACCACGATGACGAGGATCGCTGCCGAGAAGAAAATGGCCACCTTGTGCCAGGTGAGGATATCGCTATTGCCCGTTCGCGCTTGCGAGAGCAGACCCTCCATGATGAAGATACTATAGTCGACACCCACACCGAAGATGAAGGTGGAGATGACAATGCTGATGAGGTTGAATTCCAAGCCGATGATGGCCATGTAACCCTGCACCATGAACCAGCTGAGCACCATGGGAATGAAAGACAGCAGGGCAGTGAGGATGTTGCGGAACGACACCAGCAGGATAATCAGCACAAACAGCGAGGAAATCCACACGGCGATGTTGAAATCGTCGTTGACGACCTCCACCATGCTCTTGCAGTAATAGAACGGTTCCAGCACGAAGGTCTTGGGGTTGAGCACCAAGGCGTCGGTAACGACATCCTTATCGTCGAAGTCCATGGAGACGTCGGTGAACACCATGTATTGGTTGTCGGCGTTGCATTCGATGAAGTTGCTGAGCAGGTTTTCGGGCACCAAGCCGCTTTCCAATAACGAGGCAGCCTCGTAGTCGGCATTCAGTAGATCCTTGAATTCGTAAAACATCATCGGGTCGAGACCAAAGTCAAAGGCACCTTTGTCCACCATGCGGATGGCCTCGTTTTTCCGCTCCTCGGTCCAATATTCGTTCCACGCGGCAATGCGTTGCTCTTGATCTTCCATGGTGACGAACAGCTTGGGGATCATGTCGGTATAGGAATGGACTATACCTTGTTTTTTCAGCGAATCCAACTTGACCATCAGCAGTTTGTCGGCTTCCAAAGCTTCGTCAAGGTCGGTGCTGACGGTGGCGAAATAGAGATGGAAGAAGCCGTCGTTGTTCTTCTCGTTGAAGAGTTTTTCTGCGTTATATTCTGCGGGCGAGTCGTAGTCGAGGTTGCGCAAGTCGCTGTCAAACTTGACCTTGGGGGAAAAGATGATGCCTATAGTCACGATAATCACTATCAGCGCGAGGAACCAAGGCTTTTTGTCAAACGGCAGGTTGTTGATGCGCGAGATGCGTTGGAAAGTCTTGCTGTCGGCACTGGCACGGTGCTTGGGCAGGAAATGTGGCAGGAAGATGAGGGCGAAAAATGTGCTGCCCAACAAGGAGAACGAGGCAAACATGCCAAAGTCGCGGAGCAGGTCGCTTTCGGTAAACAGAAGGCTGCAGAAGGCACCCACCGTGGTGATGCAGCCCAAAAACACGGGCGTTGACTCGTCCAAAAGCAGCTTCTCTGGGTCGCCGACGAAGAAATGGTGGATGAGCACATGCAGGCAGTAGCTGATGCCAACGCCCAAAACGACGGCACCTAATCCCAAGGCCATCAGCGACATGCCGCCCTTGATCCAATAGATGCAGGCGAGCGAGAAGGCGGCACCGTAGAATATGGGTAAAAGCAGTTTCCAAATAAAAGGGAAACTTCTGAAACACAATCCGATAAGTATCAAAATCAGGAAAATGGAGATGCCCACTGTCACCGCGAGGTCGGATTTGATGCGTCTTGAGTTCGACACGCTGCCGATGGGAGCACCGTGAGCATGCACCCTTACGTCGGGATGCAAAGCCTCGAATTCTTTTTGGGTGCGTTTCATCATACGGCAGAAACTGGTGGCTGCCTTGGAGTCAAGTGAGCGGAAGGCAGGGGCGAGATAGGCGATGGCCACGGTGCTGTCCGGGCAGAAGAAGTGCCCGTCGATGATATTGAAGTTGCCGAGGGCACCTTCCATGGCATCGCCGATGACGGCATGGCGCAGGTTGAGCGGGTCGTAGGCAATGGCTTGGGTGATGTCGCCCGTCTCGTCCTCCATAATCAGCCCATAGTTGACCCACATCTGGGCTTCAACAGCCTCAGGCTGCAAGGCTTTCTCAAAGGCATCATACGCCGAGGTGTCGACAAAAGAAGGCAGATGCTCCAACACGAAATCCAAGCCGTTGATGGCCAATTCAGGCTCTAGCTTGTACAAAATATTGGCGATGAAATGGCTCGACTCGTCTTTCTCAAGCAGCAGTTCGATGAATTCATCGGTGCGTTCACACAATATCTCCGGTGATACCGGCTCACCGGCAGGGGCCACCTGAAGGTAAATTTTGTCCTTCAATTCGATGGAACCGAAAGCCAATTGGCTCTCGACGCTTGATGTGGGAAGGAGTTTGGAGACGTCTTCCTCGTATTTGAGCTTGAGTCCGAAGAAGACGAAAATAATTGCAGTGGCTGCTAGAATTATGTACATCAACGCCTTATGGCGGCTGAAGTAATGGTATAGGGGCAGAAAGATTTTGTGCATTTTAGTTGGTTGTAAATAAGGTGCAAAAATACAACTTATTTTTTAATAATGTGTAATATATGTCATTTCAACCCAAAAAAGCCAAGGCGTTTCCACCTTGGCTTTTTTTGGTTGCTTCTAGAGCGTCTTATTCTTGTTCAGCGGGAGCCTCCGTCGTTGCGGCGGGAGTCTCCATGGCAGGAGCGCTGGGCAGAACAGTCTCGATTTGCGAACTGACTTCGCTCTTCGGGGTGCCTTCCTTTGAGTTTTTCGGCAGGGTAACGCTCGAAATCAGGCAGAGTGCCACCAGCACGGCACCCAGTGTCCAAGTGCCTTTTTCAAGGAAATCGGTCGTCTGACGAACGCCCATCATCTGGTTTGCGCTTCCGAAATTGGAGACCAAACCGCCACCTTTTGAGTTCTGAACCAGAACGATCAATGCCAATAACACGCTGACAATCAGGATTAAAATTACTATTAATGTGTACATGTTTATTGATTTAATGTTTGACTTTCTTGTATCCTTTCAATTTGGGCTGCAAAATAACGACTTTTTTCTGGATATTTCAAGCCTAATTTTTGATAAATTGATATTGCCTTGTCAAAATACCCTTGTTTTTCATATATTTTGGCCAAAGTTTCACTGACAATATTTTCTTGGTCGATGATGCTGTTTTGCGCCACCGAGATGGGATTGTAGAACTCAGCCTTGGGTCGAGAAATGCTCGGATTTTCAAGGATGAACTTGTCTATCAGCTCTTTGCGAGACAACTTCTTCGGCTCAGGCTGCTCGGTCTTCTTCTGCTTTTCTTTCTCGATTTGTTTCAGGCGTGCGGCGATGATGGCTTTCAGTTCGTCGAGCGACTTGCGCTTTTCATCAAGCAAAGCCATCTCGGCAGAAAGTTCCTCTTGGCTGCCACTGAGGTCGATTTCGGGGATGATGAACACCTTTTCATGGATGATGCCGCTGTTCAATTCTTCTTTGGTTTCGACGGCCTCCATGTTGGAGGAAACATTGTCGGTGGGCACAATCTCGTCAGGCAAGGCCGGGATTTCAGGCTCGCTCTCCCAACGGTGCTTGGCAATCAAGGCGAACAGACGCAGCTTGTCGCGGTTGGGCATGAGGGCCGCTGTGTGTCTCAGCTGACTGTCGTAGCGGTTGTCGTTGGTGTTCTGATAGGCAATGGTCAACAAGGCCTGGCCTATGGCGAAATAGGGATGGTCCGCCACCAGCTGCTCCGTCTCTTGTACCGCCTTGCCTTTCAGCCCTTCCGGTCTCGCCATGTATCCTAGGATTTGCTTATTGTCCATCTTTTCAGTTACCAGTTGTTCAGTTGTTCAGTTGTCCCACGTCTCGTGTCCCGCAGTCTCGTAGTCAATTTTACCAGTTTACCAACGCCTTATTAAATATATCTTCCACCAGCTGTTCAACAATGGTTGAGGTGAGCGATGATTGTACCGAGTTCAGTTCTTGGTCGCTGGGGTAGTCCTCGTAACGTGAGAAGGTTTGCTCAAAGTCCTTTGAGTCGTCGATGTTGTTGGTGAAGCGCACCTTCACCGTGATGGTGAGTCGGTTCAAGGCAGCGGTCTGCCCCGTAATGGCAACAGGGGAGGTCTTGTAGTCGATGATTTCGCCTTCAAAAGCCAAGTCGCCGCCTGATTCCACCAAGTCCAGCGTGGTCTGGCTGTTCATCGCGTCGCGCAGGGCGGTGGTGAGGTTGTCGCTCAGCATCGGGTCGACGAGTTGGGCGTGGTTGGGGAAATATTCCACTGAGACGGTCTTAGCCTCAGCGGGTATCGACGCGCCCGAGAAGGAATAGATGCCACAACTTTGGCAAATCCATGCCAAAGCCATCACCAAAACCGCTATCCTCACCTTTATCTTCATAGGTCGATGCCGTATTCGTTGATTTTCCTGTACAAAGTGCGCTCGCTGATGCCTAAGGCTTTGGCGGCATCCTTGCGTTTGCCTCTGTGGGCTTCCAATGCCTTGATAATCATCTCTTTCTCGTGATGCTCCAAGGAGAGGTTGTCGGTCGTACCTGACGAAACAACGCCATAGTGGGCGTCTTCGGCGGGGACGAACTCCGTGAATTCCTGCTCGCTGACCTTAGGCTCGTTTTGGCTGACGCGCGTCACCACGGTGTCACCGATTTGCGTGACGGGAGTGGGGGCGACGTAGGTTTGTTCCATGGGCTGGCTGCCTGTCATGTTGTTGACTTGGGCACGCAGCTCGGCGATGTCTTTCTTCATGTCGAAGAGCACACGGTAGAGCAGGTCGCGCTCCGACATGCCATCGGGCGTGTCCTCACGGGGCAACAGCATGGGAAGGCTGCTCTGCACACGGTTGGGCAGGTATTTCACCAGGGTCTCCGCCGTGATGGTTCGATCGGTCTCCATGATGGAGATTTGCTCGGTGACGTTCTTCAGCTGGCGCACGTTGCCGTCCCAGCGGTAGTTTTCCATCATCCTCATCGCATCGGGCGTCAAGGTGATGGGCGGGATGTGGTTGCGCTCAGCGAAGTCGGCGGCAAACTTGCGGAACAACAGTGGGATGTCGCCTTTTCTCTCGCGCAAGGCAGGGATGTGGATTGGGATGGTGTTCAATCTATAATACAGATCCTCGCGGAAACGGCCTTTCTCGATGGCCAAGGGCAGGTCGACATTGGTGGCGGCGACGATTCTCACGTCGGTTTTCATCACTTTGGATCCACCCACGCGGATGAACTCGCCGTTTTCGAGCACACGCAGCAAACGCGCTTGCGTGGAAAGCGGCAGCTCGCCCACCTCGTCCAGGAAGAGGGTGCCCTTGTCGGCAATCTCGAAGTATCCTTTACGCTCGCCCACGGCTCCCGTGAAGGCGCCTTTCTCGTGGCCGAACAGCTCCGAGTCGATGGTGCCCTCTGGGATGGCGCCGCAGTTCACTGCGAAATACTGGCCGTGTTTGCGGGAACTGTTTTGGTGTATAATCTTCGGAAACACGTCCTTACCCGTGCCGCTCTCGCCCGTGATGAGCACGGTGAGGTCGGTGGCGGCCACCTGTGCCGCAATGCCGATGGCGCGGTCCAACTCAGGGTCGGTGCCGATGATGCCGAAGGTCCTTTTTATTGCTTGTACGTCCATTATTATTTATCGTCTTTTGTTGTCGCTTGGCGTCATTGCGAGGAGGAACGACGAAGCAATCTAGAGAAATAAATTTCATGCCTAGACTGCTTCGTGCCTCGCAGTGACGCAAAGCGTGTCTATCTAAGCACTGCACCAAGTTGTTGTTCCATCGCGCTCTGAATCTTCCCCATCGTCTTCTCAATCACCTTGTCGGTGAGGGTTGTGGTGGGCGACATCAGCACGAAGCTCATGGCGTATTGTTTCTTGCCAGCCGGAATCTTCTCGCCTTCGTACACATCGAAGAGGCTCATGGATTGCAAAATCTTGTTTTCGGCAGCCATAGCGACTTTCTTCACCTCGTCGAAGGTGACGTTCTTGTCGAAAATCATGGCGAGGTCGCGGCGCACGGCGGGGAACTTCGACAGCGGCTCGAAGTGCACTTCCTTGGCCTTGGCCAGGCACTGCATCATCACGGTCCAGTTGAAGGTGGCGTAGTAGACGTCCTTCTTCAGGTCGAAGTGTTTCAAGGTCTTCTTGCTGAGCTTGCCGAGGGTGACAATCTCCTTGCCGTCAACGCAATAGCTGGTGGCATAGTCGAAGTGCGGCAGGTCGGCTTCCTTGGCTTCCAAGGCGTTGAAGTCGAATTTGAAGTGGTTGAGCACGCCCATGACGTATTCCTTCAGGTCGAAGTAATCAAGGGCCTTGCTCGGAGCGTTCCACAGTTCGGCCTGCTTGTTGCCGGTGAGGAAGAGGTCGAGGCAGGTGTGCTCGTTATAGGGTTTGAGCGGCTTGGTCTCGTCGCCGACTTTCGATGCATCGAAGAAATACACGCTGCCGAACTCGAAGAACTTCATGTCGCTGACCTTGCGGTTTTGGTTGAAGGCGATGCTCTCCAATCCACCCCACATCAGGGTCTGACGCATCACGTTAAGGTCGCTGCTCAAAGGATTGAGAATCTTGACGTTATGTTCTGGCTCAAAGGCGGGGAAGGCCTCGCTGTAGGCAGCTTTGGTGAGCGAGTTGTTCATGATTTCGTAGAAGCCGTTGGCGACGAGCATGTCGCTGATCTTCTGCTGCATTTTGTCGGCATCGGGTTTGGTGGCGCGGCTGATGGAAGCGTGGATGCGGCTCGGGATTTCGATGTTGTCGTAGCCGTAGATGCGGAGGATTTCCTCCACTACGTCAGCGGGACGGGTCACGTCGACCTTGCTGGTGTGCACGTCGACAACCACATGTTTGTCGTCTTGCTCAACAACTTGGCATTCAAGGCTCTTCAGTATGTTGACAGCTTGGGTGGGGTCGATGACCTTGCCAGCCATTTTGTTCAGGTAGTCGAACTTCAAGTCCACGCGGGCGGGGGCGAAGTCGCCGTTTTTCACGTCTTTGATTTCAGAGGAAATCGTTCCGCCAGCCAACTCCTTTATTAATAGGGCGGCACGTTTCAGGGCGTAGAGGGTGATGTTGGGGTCGGCACCGCGCTCGTAACGGAACGAGGCATCGGTCTGTAAGCCGTGGAACTTGGAGGTCTTGCGTATGCTGGTAGGGTTGAAGTAAGCACTCTCGAGGAAGACGTTGGTGGTCTCCATGGTCACACCCGACTTTTGTCCGCCAAACACGCCGCCGATGCACATGGGTTCTTCGGCGTTGCAAATCATCAGGTTACGGCTATTGAGCTTGCGCTCCACGCCATCGAGGGTGACGAAAGGCGTGCCTTCAGGCATGCATTTCACCACAACCTTCTTGCCTGTGATCTTGTCAGCATCGAAGGCGTGCATGGGCTGGCCGACTTCCATCAACACGAAGTTGGTGATATCGACGATGTTGTTGATGCTGCGGATGCCGACGGCGGCAAGGCGGTTCTTCAGCCAGGTCGGTGACTCGCCGACTTTCACGCCGCTGACGGTCACGCCCGAGTAGCGCGGGCAGGCCTGCGTGTCTTCAACGACCACTTCGATGTCGTTGTCGTGGTTTTCTACCTTGAAGTCGTCCACCGAGGGACGGATGAGGTGGTATTTCGTGGTGTTCTCGCGCTGGTTGAGGGCGGCCACCAGATCGCGAGCCGAGCCGATGTGCGAAGTGGCGTCGCTGCGGTTGGCGGTGAGACCGATTTCAATGGTATAGTCCTCTTCCACAGGGAAATAGAACGAAGCGGGCTTACCTACTTTGTAGTCGTCGGGCAGCACCATGATGCCTTCGTGTGAAGTGCCAAGTTGCAGCTCGTCCTCGGCGCAAATCATGCCTTCCGAGACCTCGCCGCGGATCTTGCCCTTCTTGATGGTGATGTGTTCGTCGCCAATCCAAAGCTCAGTGTTGATGGTGGCCACAAGCACCTTCTGACCGGCAGCCACGTTGGGTGCGCCGCAAACGATGTGCAGCGGTTCTTCGCCGCCGACGTCGACGGTGGTGATGTGCAGGTGGTCGGAGTTGGGGTGGTCGATGCAGGTGAGCACCTTGCCCACGACGACGCCTTTCAAGGCGCCTTTCACCGACTCGAAGCGCTCGAGGTCTTCCACTTCAAGGCCCGTTGAGGTAAGGATTTCGCTGACTTTCTCAGCCGAATAATCGCAGTTGACGTATTGTTTCAACCAGTTATAAGAGATTTTCATTTTTGTATGTTACCATTAATATTAAACTTCATTTTTTTTCGACTCGGGACACGGGACTTCGAGACACGGGACAAGACCATGTCTCATGTCTCATGTCTCGTGTCTCGCGTCCCGCAGTCTCGCAGTCTCGTGTCTTTATGTAATCTAAATTCGCTCATCTGTTTGTATTGAACGGCAAAAATACAAAAAACTGACAAATTGTCACGCGGTTTTTTGAAAAAGGTTGGAACGGACTTAGTAATTCATTCCAAAATGCCAAAGAGGAAGGATGTTCCCATAGCCGAATTCAATATCATCTTTCACTACAAAGCCGTCCTTGATTTCGGCGAGTTGCTTTTTCCCCTTGCTCTTTCCGCCGACTTCAAAGGTCTTCCCATCAATCAGAAAATCTGAGACTTTGGAAGCGAAGACTTTTTGGTTGACCTGCATTTGCGACAAGAAAAATGTCTCCCGAAGATTGCCTTTGTCGGGTTTGCTTTCCGATAAGGCATAAAGGAGGTTGGTGTTGCCCAAATAGGTCTTTTCGAGTTTGCCGAAATTCTTCATGCCGTCGTCTTGGTGGTTGAGTTGCATGATGAGGCAGGCTTTTTCTAGGTAGTAGGCCATGTCGGAAACACTTCCGCGGTCACATTCCATGGCGGCACCGATGGCCGAATAATTAGGCTTGAAGGGTACGCTTTGTGAGATGATGAACAGCAACTGCTTAAGTTTTCGAGCAGTGGAAACATTCATTTTGGCGTAAGCGGGAATGTCGTTTTCGACGGTTAGGTTGATGACATTGTTCAGTCGAGTTGTGAAATCAGGTTCGTTCCAAAAAGGATAGTAACCTGTTTTCAGATAGTCATCAAACAAGGCCAAAGGCTTCTCGCCTTCGGGGAAAGTGACTTTGTGCTCAAGGATTTGTTCGAATGACGCAGATGGCAAGACAATACCTTTGTTCATTGCCAGATATTCCCTGAACGACAGGCCTTTAAGATGATAAGGGATTACCCTTCGGCTAAGGTCGGCGGTGCCTTTGTAGAGGTCGAGGATGGAGGAGCCGGTGACAACCACCTGCAAATGAGTGCAGTTGTCGTAAATCATCTTCAGTTCCGTTGACCACGAGGGATACTTGTGGATTTCGTCGATATAGAGTTTGCTGCCGCCTTTTCGATAAAACTCATTGGCGGTATCGAACAGCGTGTGTTGGGAAAAATAGATGTTGTCCGCGCTGAAATACAGCGTGTTGTCGATTCCATCCGCTTTTATCTTCTGCAACAAAAGGGTTGTTTTTCCCACGCCGCGTTCTCCCAAAACAGCAATCATCCGGTTTTTCCAGTTGATTCTGTCAAGCAGGTAACGTTGGAAACCCATAGGGGTTTCGTTTAGCTTCGCGTAGAATAGTTCGTATAGGCTTTCCATAAGGCATTCAATTTTTTCCGCAAAAATACACATTTTTTTTCAAAACTGCGGAATTTTTTCCGCTATTTTTTAAAATTCTGCGGAATTATTTCTTCGTTTTTTCAAAATATTGCGGAATTTATTCCGCGATTTTTAGGAGGTTACTCCGAACTCCTCGAAGCCAAAGCAAACTACGAGAAGCAGAAGGGGAAATAAGGCTTGCCATCCGATGAAGGGCTTACCTTACTCTTTTTTAATGTGAATTTAGTCTTTGTTTTGTTTCCTTATACCTTTCCTTATGCAAAAGATGTACAGCGTCTTTTGAGTGATTTCTTTGTCGAATATCGTAAAAAAATAAAAAAACATCAAATAATTATCGTAATTCGATAAATATTTGTATGTTTGCAGCGTCATGACACCAAAAATGTGGGTTTTATAACCCCTAAAACAAAGTAAAATCATTAAATATCAACAACTTAAGAAGAAAGGACTCGATATTTTGACCAAGATGCTTCATTCAAACAGTTCTGTAAAACCAATTAAATGGTTCGGAGGAACCAAACGCTGGTATTGGTATTTTATCGGCACAACGACCTGGACTTTGACTTTGCCAAGACTTCAGCAAGACGACAATAAATATAGTTCGTACTTTACGATTCTTCAGTGATGTCAAAATAATTTATGCGAAATCGGGGCATGAATCCATGCCCCGATTATAACCAAAGAATCTATCCCATGAATAACATGAAAAAGTTGACATTAGCATTGCTCCTGGCTTTGAATATGACTTGTGCCTTTTGTCAAAAAACTGATACGATTAGGCAAAAGAGCAACAACACTTGGTATGTCATGGCGGATATTCCGTCTTTGGCTATTAGTGGCGACAGGTCGTATATGAAGTGCAACTTCTTGCAAGGGTATGGCTTTGGCTTTGAGTATGTAATTAATGGGAAAGTAGCCGTGGGGCTTGACTTATACCGAGAGCGATCTGATGTGAGGTTTGTGGAAACACAAGCTTTTCAGACATGCTCGGGACTGCAGTTCAAGCCTTCGTTCAAGGTGTATCTGGATTCATATAAGAAACTCTATGCTGGTTTGGGAATGGGCTTCCGGTTTTGCCAAGAATCCCAAGGGAGCGACGATGAATTGAACAGCCAAAGGTATTGGCAGAGTTCATTAAGGTTGGGCTTCGGTTATAAGGTTTATGTGTTTAAAAATAGACGCTTCGGACTAGATTCATTTGTGGGTTCCAATTTGTTGCTTTGGAGTAATTCCGAACCTTGGACGACCGCATTGGCGAGAAGGGGAATATTTTTCGAGTTTTCCTTGTTTTATAAATTCTAACAGATAGTTTTAAGGACATGAGAATACAACTAATAATACTACTTTTCCTGTTGTTGGTTCCGAAACAGTTCTTGGCACAACGCCCCAAAGAAGTCGGCAAGGAAACCATCGTAATACAAAAAGGGAAAACCGACCGGGGAAACTCTGTTTTGTTCTTCGAATGGAACATTGGTAGTAACGAAATCTTTGGAAATAATGCTTCTAGAGGTATGTCTTTGAACTTTGATGTTGGGTACGGATACTTCTTTGCAGACCGTTATTCTTTTACGATAAACAGTGGACTATACGCATTTGCAAACAAAAAAGATGTAGACAATACTTTGGCGAGGGATTATCGAGTGGGGACCAGTGTTCGCAGGTACTTTTTTAAGAGGGCAGCGTTTTACATAGATGCAGGCATTAGGGTTGGATTATATAAATACAAGACAATGGACGAATCACAAAACCAAAGTTTGGTTTATGTAACACCAGCTTTAGGATTGGGATATGAATACCTAGTTACAGACCTGCTCCCTGGATTGAACAACCATTTAGGCATAGCAGCGGAATGCACCACGCTTATCCCGACCAAAAAAGAATACAAGGAAACCTCCATCCCGTGTTTTCCTAAGATAGAATTGAAATTCGCGATACTTTATCATCTCAATAAAAGTCATCAAATCAAGAAATAACAATGATTCACTATTAAAAACATTAGTATTATGACAGAAAGAACCTTTAAAAATATTCGCATTTGCTGCTATGTTGCTTTACTCTTCTGCTTCATTTGGGCATTCGATTTCGCCTCTATCATGTTTGGTGACTTCACTTCTTATCATCCTATTGATTGGTCGGTAAATACGGTGGTGAGAATAATAATTCTTGTATGTTATTTGCTAGGTGTGGTAGCGATGATAGGGATGTGCATCAAAGCCGTTTTCAACACCTTGAAAGGGCTTCGAGAAAACATCGTTTTTCCAAGAAGTAATGAAAAGTTGATGTTTTGGATTGCTTTGGCTGATTTTGTCTATCATTTAGGCGCTGAAAATTTCCACATCCTTTGGAAAGATGATGTAATACTTCAGCTCCAACACACCAACTTCATCACACCCTTTTTCCTGCTCTTCTTTGCCTTCATGTACAAAGTGGCCGCCGACGCGGTGGAGGAAAACAACCTAACTATCTGACACGAGACTTCGAGACGCGAGATGGAAAAAGTCTCATGTCCCGTGTCCCGCAGTCCCGAGTCAAAAAAAGAAAGAACTATGATTATCATCAACATAGACGTAATGTTGGCCAAGCGCAAGATGCGGTCCAACGAGCTGGCCGACCGTATCGGCCTCACCCAAGCCAACCTCTCCATCCTCAAGACAGGCAAGGCCAAGGCCATCCGCCTCAGCACCCTCGACGCCATCTGTCGCGAGTTGCAATGTACGCCGGGGGATATTCTGGAGTATCGGGAGGATGAAAAAGATTTGAAATAAGTAGATGAGCAAATTTAGTTTGCATATTGGACTCGGGACTACGAGACACGAGACGTGAGACAATTGGTTTTGTCCCGTGTCCCCAAGTCCCGCTTCAAAAATCATGTAGCTTAATGTTGAACAGTTACTTAAATGACTGCAAAGACAAATTCAACGTTCGCCACCACCTTTTTTCGA
>CALEMB010000150.1 GCA_937902805.1 uncultured Bacteroidales bacterium | reverse complement strand
CGAACGCCGCTCGCATTGGAACGACCGCACCCCTGAAGCCTTTGCTTTGTCTACCGAGATGTGGCGCGAGACCATCGAACGCCTCAATCGCTACAACGACATCAAGACGAAAATCGAAAACGGACAGGTCGTCGAAATCAACGACTTCATCACTTACAATCTTGACATCCGTCAATTTGTTGCCGATTTTCTGAATACCACCGACGACCATTTGTTCATCAAGCATTTCTATGCAGAGTTGCAGAAGGTGACTATTCTCGACCCCACTTGCGGTTCAGGTGCATTCCTATTTGCTGCGCTCAACATTTTGGAGCCATTGTATGAGGTCTGCATCAGCCGTATGCAGGAGTTCCACGAGCAGAACACCAATCTGTTTAAGGATGAGTTGCAGGAGATTGAGCACAAATACCGCAGCAATATCCAATACTTCATATACAAGAGCATCATCCTACGTAACCTATATGGCGTGGATATTATGGTAGAGGCCACCGAAATTGCTAAGTTGCGCCTTTTCCTGAAGATGGTTGCTGTGGTGGAAGTAAACAAACGGGAGCCCAACCTTGGCCTTGACCCCTTGCCTGACATTGATTTCAATATTCGTTGCGGCAATACGCTTGTGGGTTATGCCACTAAAACAGAATTGGAGGAGGATTTGAGTTTTGCCAAGGACATCTTGGAAGAATTGGCCAACCAGGAGCTGAAGCAACAGCTAGAGGAAGAGATGGACAAGGTGGCGCACACCTACGAAATGTTCAAGCATATCCAACTAACCCAAGGTGATGATATGGCGGCTTTCAAGAAAGCCAAAAACGACTTGAAACTTCGTTTGAAAGCCTTGAACGACTTGCTCAATCGTCGTCTTTTTGCTGCCACAATGGGACAAAATGCCAACTACGATGCTTGGCTTGTCTCGCACCAACCCTTCCATTGGATCGCCGAGTTCTACGAAATCATCAACGGCAATGGCGGTTTTGATGTAATTATTGGGAATCCGCCGTATGTTGAATTCACGCAATCAAATACAGTATATGGTAATCTGAAATACGAAACCTTAGGAACATATAATCTTCACGCTCTATGTGTTGAAAGGTCAAGGGTGTTATTGAAAGAAATAGGAAAACATGGGATGATTCTTCCAATCGGAGCGTTTTCAACACAAAACATGAAACCCTTAATGAAGTATCTGGAGAGAGATACTTGTTTATGGTTGAGTTTCTATCACTTCCGTCCTGCTCGATTGTTTGATGGCGGCAAAGGTGCAAGTATACCTACCACTATATTTATAAGTCAAAAAAGTGTCAAATCAAAAAGATATTCAACTGGTGTGAATAAGTTTTCACCTAACACAAGAAACTATCTTTTCAGCAATCTTTCTTATACTTTAGATAAGAGTTTGTTCCGGCATTATTTTGATTTTTGTTTTCCTAAACTTAGCAACAACATTGAAAACGCAATCTTGAACAAGGTTGTAACAAATCGCCCTATTGCTGATTATAGATTACCCTATAGAACCAAGCAAAGCATTTCGTATCGAACAGCGGGAGGATTGTATTGGAAGATAGTTCTTAATTTCCCATTCCCTTACGAATCCACATCTAATAAGACAAGTTACCTAAAAGAAGATGTAGATAACAAGGTGATTACTGCTTTTTTGAACAGTTCATTACAATGGCTGATTTGCACAGTATCGTTTGACACCTTGAATTTCAAGGATTATTATATCTTCAATCTTCCATTTTCATATTATGAAGTAGACTCAAGTATAAAAAGGAAACTAAGTGGATTGTGCGATGAACTGATGAACAATTATAAGGCTAATGCAAAACACAAGTATAGAGGTCAAACACCATGCTACGAAATAACTGCTAATTTAGGGAAAAACATCATTGATGAAATAGACAAAGTCCTTGCCAAGCATTATGGTTTCACGGAAGAGGAGTTGGATTTCATCATCAATTTATCGCATGGGGGATGAACTGGGAGGAGACGAATGAAAGAGATAGTTTTTTGGGGCAATGAAAAGCTGTTAGAGAAACCTAAAGTAGCTTTCTTGGCATCAAGACGAGTGGCTTCGGAAGAGGTGTTGCGTTGTTACGATTGGGCAACTCAGCAGGCCGAAGCGCGTCAATGCGTTGTGAGTGGCTTCAGTTCAAAGTTGGAGAAAGATGTATTACACTTCTTACTGAAAGGGAAGTGCCCAGTAATCGTGGTGCTGGCAAGGCGAATGTATGCGGAACTGCCTGAAGAATGGCAAAATGCAATAAACGAAAGCAGGATGCTTATTGTAGCAACCTCGCAAGCCGTGCGTCAATCGCAACAAACCGCAGCCAAGCGAAACCAGTATGTGGCCCAGTTATGTGAAAAGGTTTATCTAGCAGGAGTAGAAGGGCACAGCTCACTACAAAAGTTTTTGCAGGAATATTCGGATAAGTGCATCGTGTTTTAACCCTGGCCATCCGCTTCTCCAAGCCCCCTCGTCAACGTGTTGTTTGAGGTAGTTTCGAGCTTTTGAGTGCTTGAGTTAGAAGGCCGTAAAAAGCGGATTTTGCATCTGAAATCCTGTCATCGGCGATAAAAAGGGGCATTTGTCGCCGATTTTCGTCATTTCGATTTTGATTTTCCGATTTTAAGAGTCGTTTTGTTTATTGACATGTGTTTTGCCAACAGACGCGTTGCGTGTTTATTGACACCAACGCTATAGGGGGTCCTCAAGGCTGGCAGCAAGAACCATTGTGGTGGTGAGAAACAATTGATAAAATCAAGGTAGAGCAAGATCACTCGACGGTGATGGCCCACTACAAGGTGGAGCCTAAGCCTGACGGTGCTATCAGAGCGAGGCGATGCTGGAAGCAGCCAAGCAACTTGGGTTTATGTAGGAATATGCAGAGAAATGGCATAGGCTCTTACAAATGCATGGTCATGCAAGCGGGGATAAGGAGGGTTTGCTCGTCGCGATGCAGGTCTTTGGTGTAGATGAGATAACGTTCGCTGACGCGGTCAGAGAACTTACGGCAGAATTCATCGAGCGATTTGTGGGTCTTGTAGCCTGACGACTTGACCTCAATAGGCCAAATCTTGCTGCCTCGCGAGAGGATGAAGTCGACCTCGTAGTTATGGTTAGAGGTCTCCGAAGGCCAGGTATGATAGAAAAGCTTATTACCCGAGGCGGTGAGCATCTGGGCCACGATGTTCTCGTAGACGTAGCCCAGGTTGGCTGGGAGTTTGTCAGAAAGTAGTTTCTGGTAGATGATGTTCTCGGTGAAGTCTTTGTCCCAAAAGGCAAGGGTAATGAAGAGGCCCGTGTCGCCCACAAACATTTTGTACTGGCTGTAGTCAGTGGCCATGGGAAGACCCACGTTGGGGTCGTCGGCATGGTGGGCGAAATTGACTGTGAGGCTGTCCTCCATTTCTTTCAACAGTTCATCCATCGTTTCTTTGTCTTCGCTGCGGCCTAGGACGCTGGTCACCTGATAACGGGATGTGTTCTTGGTGAGTTCAGAAGGAATGGCGGTGAAAAGGCGTGAGGCCTTTCCAGAAGGATCGATTTTCAGGAAATCATCAAGGTAGATGTCAATGATCTCCCGCTTCTTGGTATCAACGTCGGTGAGGTTGTTGGTGTCGAGGTAGGTGTCGACTGCCTGAGGCATTCCACCCACGAGCATATAGAGGCGGAAGTCGCGCATCAGTTTGCGGGTGACGGCATCGCCTAAAGGCTGACGGTTGCGGAGTGCCTCGCCCAGAAGGAACACAGTGGCGGTGTCGCCCATAGCCCAACGAAACTCCTCATAGTCCATAGGGTACATGGTGATACGGGTTTCCTCGCTGGGGATGACGATTCCCATGGTGTTTTTCTTGATGGAGAGCAGCGAGCCAGTCTCGATGAAGTCGTAGCGGTGGTCTTTCACCAGGTATTTGATGGCCTGGCGTGTCTCGGGGCTCTTTTGGATTTCGTCGAAAATGATGACGGATTCCCGTTCGTAGAGTTTGACCCCATAGATAAACTGCAACTGGGTGAAAAAGTAGTTGCGGTCGGAGATATTGCTGACAGCCTCCCAGAGGGCAGCGGGCGCATCGGCAAAATCGACAAGGATATAGCTTTTGTACTCGCGTCGTGCGAATTCTTCGGCGATAGTTGACTTACCTACGCGGCGTGCGCCCTTGATGAGGAGTGCGGTTTTGCCGTCACGTTCTTGCTTCCATTGAAGCATCTTGCTGTAAATCTTGCGTTTGAATATTCTAAAGTCGGGCATAAAGCATCTCAATTTTAGATGCAAAGATACGTAAAGGTATGGAATCCCCAAATTTTTTTCCGGAAAACTGTATGGAATCCCCAAATTTTTTTTCGGAAAACTGTATGGAATCCCCAAATTTTGTTTCACTCCACCACAATCTCATCCATAAAAATCAAGGAGTCGTATCCCGCTCTGTGGCGCCCTGCCTCAAGGGCCGCGCTTGAAGAAGCCTTGCAGCAGGTGGCGATGCTGGAAGCAGTCAGACAGAGCTTGTAGCTCACTTCACCTTCCTCGCCTGAGCCTTAGGTTCTTTTCTGGTGTCCCAAAAAGCCGCTTCTATCTCGCGGAAAACTTCCTCGCTGGGAATGCCTAATCCTGCTTCGAAATTAAATAGAGTTATCCAAACAAATCAGAGTGCGTTCCTGTCCGATATAAGGAAATCACCATGATAGCCTCTTTCTTTTTGTAGATTAGCAGCCAATCGGGGTTGATATGACATTCTCGGAAACCTTTGTAATTGCCTGTCAAAGCGTGGTCTTTGCATTTGCTTGGAAGAGGCTTGTCTTCTTGCAACATATCCGTCACTTTACGAAGCTCGTCCAAATCCAAGCCCCTCCGTTTTGCGAGTTTCAAGTCTTTAAGGAACTTGCCGCCATACTCCAGTTCATACTTTTTCATAAAGCAGATAGGATTTCATCAAAGCTATTGCATCTGGTCACCTTGCCTGCTTCCGCATCACGGATGGCTTGCATCGTCTCCTCATTCAGATACTCTCCAGTCTCTGGGTCATAAAGACGGTCGTTTGTAGTCACTTCCGACAAAGACCATCCCATCCTTTTTGCCAACTGTCTTAAGAAAGCCATATCGCCTCGTGGCATTTGAATGTTGATAGAAGTTGCTGTTGCCATTTGGTTTTGTGTTTGAATACAGCTGCAAAAGTACGATTATTTTCCTAATACCGCCATTAAACAAAAAAATTCCCGCCAAGGTTCTTCTCGGCGGGAATTTTTGTTCGTCACGGATGCTCGCTTATTCCTTCTTCCTCTTGCGCAGGAGGTAGGCTCCGCCAAGGGCGTGCCTTGTGCCCAATATGATGATATGTATGCTTATTACGGCGAATGGGCAGATTTGGCCATTTCATAAAATAAAGTTTGGCCGTTTCATAAAATAAAGTCTGGCCATTTCATAAAATAAAGTTTGGCCGTTTCATAAAATCATCGTATCTTTGCACCCGAAAGCGAATTGAAAAATATGAAAATAAAGAATTATTTTCCACGGATTTACGATGCCCTGCTTGCAAAGAAATTGAGGCATTCGGGTGCTGTACTTGTAACAGGCCCCAAGTGGTGTGGAAAGACATCGACAGCTTTGGTGGCATCTGAAAGTGTGATTTACATGCAAGACCCTGATAAAAGTGAGGCCTACAAAACGGCAGCTGATACCAAGCCATCGATTTTACTGGAAGGCGATGTGCCGCATCTGATAGATGAATGGCAAATGGCTCCTGTGTTGTGGGATGCTGTCAGATTTGCCGTTGACCAACGTCAGGCTGTTGGGCAGTTTGTCCTTACTGGTTCTGCAGTACCTATAGATAACGCTGTGATGCACACTGGGACAGGGCGTATTTCAAGATTGACTATGCGCACCATGAGTCTATATGAATCAAAGGAATCCAATGGAAGTGTTTCGCTAAAAGATTTGTTTGAGGGTAGGTTTCCTGATATGGAACTCTCAAATCTCACCATCGAACAGATTGCTTTTGCTATCTGTCGTGGTGGCTGGCCTGCTTCTGTGAGGATGAAGGGCGATGATGCTTTGGAACTATCACGTGACTATGTAGATGCTATTATTCATCAAGATGTTTCAAGAGTGGATGGCATCGAGAGAAATCCCAAACGTGTGCAATTGGTGTTGCGTTCGTTGGCCCGCAATATCGCCACTACCGCAACAAATGTAACCATTTTGAAAGACATGGAGGGCGATGAAAGTGCAATGACTGCACCAACCTTGGATGCCTATCTCAATGCTTTGAGACGCATATTTGTTATAGAAGATCAGCCAGCATGGTTACCATCTATGCGTTCGAAAACAGCCATCAGGACAGCGTCTAAGCGACACTTTACAGACCCATCAATTGCAACTGCAGTATTGCGTACAAGTCCTAAAGGATTATTGGAGGATTTCAATACGTTTGGTTTTCTGTTTGAGTCTCTATGTACAAGAGATATGCGGATTTATGCACAAGCCAATGACGGAGATGTTTACCATTTTCGTGACAAGAACGGACTCGAGTCTGATATGATAGTTGCCCTTAATGATGGTCGTTGGGCTGCCATAGAAGTTAAATTAGGTAATAAACAAATAGAAGAGGCGGCTCAGCATCTGCAAGAACTGGCAAGGAAGGTAGATGATGAGAAGATGGGGCGTCCGTCATTTTTAATGGTGTTGACAGGTGGCGAATATGCATATCAACGTAAGGATGGGGTATTAGTAGTGCCTGTAGGATGTATGAAGGAATAATATAATCGATGATGTAACTATATGATTCATGGATGACTATAAGATAATAGTAGAACAAGAGCATGAGTTGGAAAGCGGGCCAGTTGGCCGCTTTCCCTCCTCAGTTTTCCTGACTTTTGAGAATTTTGCGAATAAGATTTGAGAATTTTGTAATACACTTTTGAGAATTTTGTAACGAATAATTGAGAATTTTGTAGCATACTTTTGAGAATTTTGTATATCTTTGCAGCCAAAATATCAAAGACTTATGTTCAAAAGGACGCAATTTTCAATATTACAATCACGCATTGAGGAGCCACGCCGTTTCATTCAAGTGCTTTCCGGTCCAAGGCAAGTAGGCAAGTCCACCATGGTCAAACAAGTGTTGAAGGAAACATCCATCCCTTACCTATTGTTCACTGCAGACAATGAATCACCAGAAAACACCGCCTGGATTGGTGAAGTTTGGGCTACTGCCCGTGCGCGTATGCAATTGTTGCAGTCGCCGGAGTTTTTGTTGGTCATTGATGAGGTGCACAAAATCGACAACTGGAGCGAAGCCGTCAAGAAAGAATGGGACAGCGACTCATTCAATGATATTCCGTTGAAAGTGGTATTATTGGGTTCTTCGCGGCTGCTTTTGAAAGACGGTTTGACCGAAACCCTTGCCGGCCGTTTCGAGTTGATACGCATGCCACATTGGAGTTTCGCTGAGATGCGTGAGGCCTTTGGCTTCGACCTCAACCAATTCATCTATTATGGTGGCTATCCGGGAGGGGCTTCGTTGATCAAAGACCATCGACGTTGGCAGCATTATATCTTGGACAGCATTGTCGCCCCTGCCATCGAACGCGATGTGCTGTCGACCAAGGCGGTGTACAAACCTGCCCTTATGCGACAACTTTTCGACCTCGGCTGTGCCTATTCGGGCATGGAGCTTTCGCTGAATAAGATGCTCGGCCAGTTGCAAGATGCGGGCAATGTGACCACGCTCGCCAATTACCTGAACACATTAGGCGAGGCAGGATTGCTTTGTGGATTGCAAAAATATGCCAAGGACACGGCAAGAAAATACAACTCAGTTCCGAAACTGATGGTTTACAACACCGCGCTTTTTTCGGTGCAATCGGGAATGAAGTTCGAGACTGCTTTCACGACTCCCAAGGCCTGGGGACGTTGGGTTGAATCGGCTGTTGGGGCTTATTTGCTCAATCAGGCAGACGAATTAGGGTTCAAGTTGTATTATTGGCGTGAGCGCGACAACGAGGTTGACTTCATCATCGAATACAACCGACAAAGCATAGCCATCGAGGTGAAAAGTGGGCGCAGAACCGACAACCAAGGATTGGCTTTGTTCCAAAAGCAATTCCAACCTAAGAGGGCTTTTGTCGTCGGTAGCGGTGGCATCCCAGTGGAAGACTTCTTGACTGGTGACTTGGAGCGATTGCTGTAGGCAGTGCCAGTTGTCTTTCTGTCGGGATTGGTCGGCAACGGCCAATCCTTTTTTTTACGCGTCAACGCTCAGACACACTTTTTGGGACAGTATCTCGTTGCAGGTGTTGGAAATTTGCTTATCTTTGCCAATTCGTATTGGATAATTTAAAAGCATAAACAAATGGATAACAGACTATTAAACAACGATTTGCCCTATTTGGTGGCCGACATGGGCCTTGCTACTTGGGGACGCAAGGAAATTGAAGTATCAGAACACGAAATGCCAGGCCTGATGTCGCTGCGCAAGAAATATGGCGACACAAAGCCGCTGAAGGGTGCGAAAATCATGGGTTCGCTACACATGACCATACAAACAGCCTGCCTCATCGAGACCCTCGTTGAGTTGGGTGCCACGGTGCGCTGGTGCAGCTGCAATATTTATTCTACGCAAGACAACGCCGCCGCTGCCATAGCCGAGACAGGTACCGCCGTCTTCGCATGGAAAGGCGAGACCCTAGAAGACTACTGGTGGTGCACCAAACGTGCCATCACTTTCCCCGATGGCACCGGTCCGGACCTCATCGTTGACGATGGCGGTGATGCCACCTTGCTGATCCACAAGGGTTATGCCTGCGAAAACGACCCCAAACTCCTTGATGCGCCTACGGGTAGCGAAGAGGAGAGGGCATTGATGAGCGTCATCAAGGCCACCTATAAAGAGAATCCCACTTTCTGGCACACCGTCGTGGCTGGCTGGAAAGGTGTTTCGGAAGAGACCACCACGGGCGTGCACCGTCTGTATCAGATGCACGAACGCGGCGAGTTGTTGGTGCCCGCCATCAACGTGAACGACTCGGTGACCAAGTCGAAGTTTGATAATCTCTACGGCTGCCGCGAGTCATTGGCGGACGGCATCAAGCGCGCCACCGACGTGATGATTGCCGGTAAGGTCGTTGTCGTATGTGGCTACGGCGAAGTGGGTAAGGGCTGCTCGCACTCCATGAAGAGTTATGGTGCCCGCGTGCTCGTCACCGAAATCGACCCCATCTGCGCCCTGCAAGCCGCTATGGAAGGCTTCGAGGTCACGACGATGGAAGAGGCCGTCAAGGAAGGTAAC
Organism: uncultured Bacteroidales bacterium; assembly: GCA_937902805.1. Classification (GTDB taxonomy): domain Bacteria; phylum Bacteroidota; class Bacteroidia; order Bacteroidales; family F082; genus Limimorpha. The sequence continues at coordinate 16,946 of CALEMB010000150.1, read as the reverse complement.
ATCTTCGTTACTACTACTGGTAACTGCGATGTCATCACGTTGGAACACATCCTGCAAATGAAGGACCAAGCCATCGTGTGCAACATCGGCCACTTCGACAATGAAATCCAGGTGGACCGCCTCGAAAAGACCGAGCATCTGAAGGAAAAAGTCAACATCAAGCCGCAGGTCGACAAGTACATCTTCGACGACGGCCATTGCATCTTCTTGCTGGCTTCGGGCCGTTTGGTCAACCTTGGTTGCGCTACGGGTCATGCCAGCTTCGTGATGAGTAACTCGTTCACCAACCAGACCTTGGCTCAGATGGACCTCTGGGAGAAGCGCGGACAATATAAAGTTGGTGTGTACTGCCTGCCCAAGTATTTGGATGAGGAAGTCGCCCGCCTGCACCTTGAGAAGATTGGCGTGAAGCTGACGAAACTCACCCAGAAGCAGGCCGACTACATTGGCGTGCCCGTTGAAGGACCGTATAAGTCAGATATTTACCGCTATTAAGGTTTAGGCTTTTTTAAAAAGTAAGTCTGAACTTTCTCTTTTTATCATTGGCGACATTCTTGGATTGGGTGTCGCCATTGTTTTTGGCATCTTGTTGGAGATACAGGATAAAAGCAGCGTCACCGAACTTGTTGTTGATAGTCTTCTTTTTCAGGCCTCTGATGGAGGATGGAAAGTCAAAAGCAAGATGATGCCCGTGCTTTTCGCTGCATTGGACATAGGCAGTTGTTCGTTCTTGAATGATTTCAGTCCCCGTTTCCGCATCGTACCATCTTATGTCATAGACAGCGCCGATAGGTTGGCTAGCAATAGGCAGAATGATTGTGTTGTTTTTGGAACTAGGCCTTGGCTTTTTCTCGGTGTCGAGGGTGTAGACGTATCCATTGGCATCGGATACGCCTAAAGTGTCGAAGTGACCGTTGGTTATCTTTTTGTCAGCCAGACGACGTAGGGATTGATAGCTGTATGCCGTATCCTGGCACCATCCGTAAATGCTGTCTTCGGCTGTGTTGGAAAGATAATAGGTTTGAATGCCGTTGAGGAAAATGGTTGAGCTTTTTGTGGTCTTTGCCGTACAATAAGCCTTGAAGTCGTCGGAGAGCAAGGGGAGGTTCTTGCTGAAAGTCATTATGGGCTCATAAATGCGGAGAAGCCCCTGCGAATCAAGGTAGTCCCAATACCAGAACGAAGCGGAACCTATGGTGTTGGTAAACAACGACGACCAAAGACAATTGTGTGTGTCGATGCCTTTGGGGTCTTTGTCCTTGTATTTCACTTTGCTGCTACTTTGTCCGAAGCCGAATTCCTCTATAAAACACGGTTTGTCGGGATAGACGGAGTGGGCATCGATACTCTTTTGGAACAAATTATAGCATTGTTCCTCTTTCGATTTTGCCTTTTGTATGTTACTATAGGTGTGAACTTGGACAAAATCCATTGATGCATATAGTTTTTGGAAGAGGTCGTCGGTAGGTTTTGAGGAAGCGTTAGAAGTGGAGATGGGATGCTTGAAGGGGTCAATGGATCGGATGTAAGAGGCCATTTCGTTATGCCAATCAACGATGTGCTTGTTGAACTGTTCCTTGGAAATGTTGTCGTTGGAAATGTTGTCGACCTCGTTCCATAGCTCCCAGTACACGATATTGGTGGCATAGCCCCAACGTGCGACAATGTAGCGAATCAGGTTTCTGGCAATCCTTTTGGCCTCTTTGTCGGTGAAGAACTGCGTGGGCGACTTCAATCCGAGTATGGTGTTGTAAGGGTTGTTGGCCCATCGGCTTGAACTATTATGCATGCTGCCAAAGTCGCCATAAGTGAAAATGCAAGGTGAGACGGTAATGCCGTTCTTTGCCGCATAGGCAATGATATGGTCGAGCTCGGCAGCGTCTTTTTGATTGAGTGTCGAGTCAAAATACACGGTGGCCTTTTTGCCATTCATCTGCGCGAATTCCGGCCCATAAAGCGAAAGGTATTGGTAGCGTGAGAGCCAAATGCGCATGAAGTTGGCACTTCCGGCGATCTCGTCGATGTAATAATTGTAGTCGTAAATACCTTTGGGATAAGCACTTGTGCCTTTATAATTATACCATGCAATGTTGGGCCCGATGGGAAAGAAAGCTTGATACTTCGACTTCCCATTTTGCACCACCTCACGTTTCAGGTATCTCGTGTTGGCCTTTCTGATGAAACCTAGGGCGGTATCGACGGACCTGCATTCAAAAGTGGTAGGGTGGTTGTCGCTTGTCGAAAGGGTGGTCTTGCCTTTGCGGTCGACGGCATGGAGGCTGAATGTCCATTTTCCGACCTGGTTGGGCGTGAACCTCACCCGCCAACCTTTGTCTTGACTTGCCGAGGCCACTTCATAGTCGTTTTTCTGTTGGAAGGTATAACCTTCGTAGTAAAACCCGTTGACTTTGAAGGTTTTGCCGTCAGGAGCTGTAAACTCTGCAAACACATCGATGACTTCGGGGTCGTAAGGATTGTTGTATTTTCCCAATTGGAACGACATTTCGAATAAACCGAAAACATCCACGGAGTTTTGGAATGAAAGGTCAGTGATGGCTGGTTGGGCATAGACGAAGGCACACCAAAGGGTGAGAAGAGAGACAAAAAAAACTTTCCTCATGGCATTATATATTAATTCGGAGCAAAAGTAATAAAAATCATTATCAATTCTTGTTCGCAAGGGTTTGATGTGGGTAAAATTTGTATCTTTGCGAACAAAATTGCAGTGTAATGACTGCATGAGAACGAGTGTTAAAACAGAACAATGAAAATTGCAGTCAATACGCGTTTGTTGCTGAAAAACAAGCTGGAAGGCATCGGATGGGTGGCATACGAGACCTTGCGTCGCATGGTGAAAGACCATCCCGAGGTGGAGTTTTATTTCCTCTTCGACCGTGAGCCTGACCCGATGTTTATCTTTGGCGACAACGTGAAACCCATAGTGCTGTTCCCGCAGGCACGACATCCCTTCCTGTTCATTTGGTTCTTCGAGTTTTCAGTGAAGAAAGCTTTGAAGCAAATCCAGCCTGATTTGTTTTTCTCGCCCGACGGCTATCTGAGCCTGCGCTCTGATGTACCTCAAGTGGCTCAGTTCCACGACCTTAATTTCGAGCATTTCCCAAAGGATATGCCGAAGATACATCTGTGGCACTACAAGACCTTCTTCCCGAGGTTTGCCCGTAAAGCCAAACGCATCGTGACGGTGTCGGAGTTTTCTAAACAGGACATCGTGGACTGCTACGGCATTAATCCAGAGAAGATTGACGTGGCATATAACGGTGTGAATGAGAAGTTTGCACCGATTTCTGAAGAGGAACAAGAAGCCATTCGGGCGAAATACACGGACGGCAATCCTTATTTCATGTTCGTTGGTTCGCTGCATCCTCGCAAAAATCTGGCGCGTCTGTTCACCGCTTTCGACTTGTTCAAAGGACAAACCCCATCAAATGTCAAGTTGCTGATTGTCGGGGAGAAACGTTGGTGGTCGGAACCTATTGAGCAGGCTTATAGCCAGATGCGTTTCAAGGACGAGGTCGTCTTTGCGGGGCGTCTGAGTGCGGAGGACTTGCATCTGGTGACGGCATCGGCATTGGCATCGGTGTATGTGTCTTATTTTGAGGGCTTTGGCATACCGATTTTGGAGGCGTTCAGGTGCGACACACCAGTCATCACTTCCAATGTGACCTCCATGCCTGAAGTAGCAGACGACGCTGCGCTGCTTGTCGACCCGTTCAGTGAAGCCTCCATTGCCGAGGGTATGACTGAAATGCTGGACGAGAATGTGCGTGAAGCCTTGATAGAGAAGGGCAGGGAGCGTGCCGAGGACTTTTCATGGGACAAGGCTGCTGATGACATTTGGAACTCATTAATGAAAGCAATAAAAGAATAAGATATGGCTAAAATTATAATGTATCCTGGTGAAGCCAGAAAAGATGCCGTGGATTGGAAAGCCGTCCAAGGCCAACACATCACCGCCGTGAATCGAAACATCTTGGTGCTTGGCTCGGGTGGCCGCGAACATGCCCTGGCGTGGAAACTGGCACAGAGCGAAGGGGCGCATGTTTTCATTGCTCCAGGTAATGCCGGAACGGCACAAGTGGGAAGCAATGTAAATATCAAACTATCTGATTTTGAATCAATAAAAGAGTTTTGCTTAAACCAGAATATTAATCTTGTTGTAGTGGGTCCTGAGCAACCTCTGGTGGATGGCATCGTCGATTTCTTCAAGAACGATGAGGCCTTGAAAGCCGTGAGGATCATTGGCCCAGACAAATGTGGGGCACAGCTGGAAGGCAGTAAGGCTTTTGCTAAGGACTTCATGGAAAAGTACGGCGTGCCTACGGCAAAGTGCTTCAAGGTCAACAAGGATAATCTCAACGAAGGCTATAAGTTCCTCGAAAGCGTGAATGCTCCTTACGTGTTGAAAGCCGACGGCCTTGCTGCTGGTAAGGGCGTGTTGATTATCAATGATTTGCAGGAAGCCAAAGACGAATTAGGCAAGATGCTTGACGGTAAGTTCGGTGCAGCTTCGACCACTGTGGTTATAGAGGAGTTCCTGAAAGGCATCGAGGTGTCGGTGTTTGTGCTGACGGACGGTGAGCATTATGTGTTGCTGCCCGAAGCCAAGGACTACAAGCGCATCGGCGACGGCGACCAAGGTCTGAACACGGGTGGCATGGGTGCCGTTTCGCCCGTACCTTTCTGCACGCCTGACTTCCTAAGCAGGGTGGAGGAACGCATTGTGAAGCCAACCTTGAAAGGCCTGAAAGCCGAGGGCATCGATTATAAGGGCTTCATTTTCTTAGGCTTAATGAATGACGGCGGCAATCCGTATGTCATAGAATATAATGTCCGTATGGGTGACCCCGAGACCGAAGCCGTGATGACCCGCATTGAGGGTGACTTTGCAGATTTGTTGATGGCCTGCGCCGACGGACGCTTAAACGAAGTGCATTATGCCAAGAGCGACAAGACCGCCGTCACGGTGATGATGGTGTCGGGCGGTTACCCCGAAGCATACAAGAAGGGTATGATAATGAGCGGATTGGACAACCTGAAAGATGTCGTCGCCTTCCATGCTGGCACGGCATTTGATGCGAATAAGGCTGTGGTCACGGCGGGTGGACGCGTCATCGCGGTAACGGCACACGGCAACAGCATCGAAGAGGCGAGGGACATTGCTTATCGCGAGGTGGAGAAGATTCATTTCGAGGGTGCCAACTACCGCCACGACATTGGACTTGACTTGATGAAGATGCAATGATAAAGTTTTTCAGACAAAGCTATGCCATTCAGTATGTGGTGATTGCGTTGTTGGCGATTGCCCTATGGATTCCCGCGTTCGCGTCGGGAAAGATGACCATGGGGCTGGGTAGTCCTGTCACTCCGATTTTCAATCTCGTTGACGATCTGTTTGACTTTTCACCCATCGCCCAACATATCTTTGCCTTCATTTTGTTGGTGCTGGAGACCTTGATTTTCAACGCGATGCTGGTCAAAAACCAAATCGTGGGCAAGGTGAGCACCATGGGAGCTTTTGTCTTCGTCCTGCTGATGAGCTTGACGCGCACGCAAACCAATTTCTATCCCTTTGCCCTGTCTGCAATATTCATCATCTTGGCAATCAGTAAGCTATATGAGGTGTACCAAATGCCGAATCCGGAGATGAGTCTGCTGAAGACCGGGGTTTATATCGCTTTGGCTTCAATGTGCTACTTCCCGTCTGTTTTATTGGTCCTGTGGGTGATAATCGTTCTTCCCATAGCCAAGAAAGGCACCTTGCGACTCCAACTGATACCGCTGTTTGGCTTCCTCTTTGTGTATTTTGCCTACTTTATTGCCGTGTATTTATTCGGTGATTTCCTCCCGTTAATGCACGCCTATCGCGACCATTTCGCTTCAATTAAATTCTCGGTAGAGCCATTTAACTTGAAGATTGTCTTCTTGTTAGTAATACTCATCGTTCCAACTGTCCTTCTCCTTTTCGGTAGCAGCAACGCCAACTTTGAGAAGTCCATCGCGGTAAGGACAAAGATGTCCATGTCCATTGTCTTGTTGGTCTTTTCCATCGTTCTATTGTTCTTGGGAGGTAATGTGCTGATGAATGGATTGATTTTCATCGCAGTGTCCATATTGGTGTCGTATGCTTTCTCCTATATTAACAACACAGGTTGGGCCAATATGTTTCTAGTGCTTTTCATGATGTTGGTTTTTGCTAACCAGTATTACTTTAAATTCCTCTAAATTATGGGCTTGCTGACACATTATTCCGATAAGGTCGAGGCTGGCTGTGATGAGGCAGGAAGAGGATGCTTGGCAGGCCCTGTGGTTGCCGCCGCTGTAATTCTAAAGAACGATGCCGACTACCCTGAACTCAATGACTCGAAACAGTTGACAGAGAAGAAACGTATGCAACTGCGCGAGCTGGTGATGAATGAAGCTTTGACCTACGGCATCGGCATAGTATCGCCACAGGAGATAGATGAAATCAATATCCTAAACGCCTCGTTTTTAGCGATGCATAGGGCTTTGGATCAACTAAAGCTTCAACCGGAATTGTTGCTGATTGACGGCAATCGTTTTAATCCTTATAAGAAGATAAAGCATGTCTGTGTCGTTGGAGGTGATGCCAAATACCAATCGATTGCGGCGGCTTCCATTTTGGCCAAGACCACGAGAGACATGATGATGGTGGAGTATGATCAGCAATATCCGGTTTACAATTGGAAAAAGAACAAAGGTTATCCTACGCCCGAACACAAACAAGCCATTGCCGATTATGGCACAACACCCCTGCATCGCATGACTTTTAATATGGCTATTCAGTTAAAGTTAGACTTCTAATGAGTTAATTTAACTTATAGAATATGAAAAAAATAATCCATATAACAATACTGATAGGTCTGGTGCTTTCCACATTCCAGTTGAGGGCACAGAATGTGGCTTTACAAAAGTATTGGGACGATGTGGATTTTCGTGATACGACTTTGGTTGGGTCACAAACGATGGCCGATAAGCTGGTCGCTTTCTTCTATTCTTTCACCGATGGCGATGAACAGCGTTTTGATAGCCTCTCGATTGCAGGTTTGGGCGTACTGCTCGACAAAGCAAAGGTCAACATGCGGATGTATGAATATATCCTTGAATTTGCCTTGAATGGCTATTCGACTATGGGGCGCGATAAAGTGACGGATTACCTTTTGAATTATCCACAACTTGCCGAAGGCGAGATTAATATGGAAGAGGGTATACGACTGGATTCCATCACGGAGCCTTATCAAAAGGTGAGGGTTGGAGCAAAAGCTCCGGATGTTTTGGGCGTGACCATTGATGGCTTTGAATATCATCTGTATGACTCTAAGGCTGGGCGGGTAATCATTGTCTTTTGGTCGACGGACTGCGAGTATTGTCATGATTTTTTGGTGCAAATCCGAAAACATCTCAACTTGAAGTCTGATTATGAGCTGGTTACTTTCGCTTTGGCTGAAAACCAAGAGGAGGTGGCCGCTACAGTGAAAAAGATGCGTTTGCCGGGATACCATTTCTATGATGATTTGCGTTGGGATAGTAAACCCTTCCTGGATTACCATGTTACCTCAACGCCAATGGTCTTGGTTTTGAATGAAGAACGCACTATTGTTTGCAAGCCATACGATTGGGATGAATTAAAGGAATGGTTGAAAACAAGAAATTAAATCAATTGAAAATTATATAGTTATATGAATAGAATTAAGTCATTATTCCTCTTGCTTGTGTTGGCTTTTTCGGTCGGCACGAGTGTTGCCCAGGATGCGGAATCACGCTGGGTGGATTCGGTTTACAACAGCCTCACCTTGGAGCAGCGTGTGGCACAATTAATATGTATGCGCGCCAACCAGCCCGATAAGCCTTTCTATGAGGACGTGGCGAAGTACATCAAACAGTATAATATCGGTGGTGTGTGTTTCTTCCGTGCCGAAGCCGAGGCTCAGGTCAACCAGACCAATGCTTGGCAAGCTATGGCCCAAACCCCTTTGATGGTGTCCATCGATGCGGAATGGGGCTTGGCTATGCGTGTAAAGAAGACTTTGGCCTATCCTTATCAGATGACCTTGGGTGCTATCAACGACGACCAACTGATTTATGAAATGGGACAGCAGATCGCCGAACAGTGCCAACGTATGGGCATTCATGTGAATTTCGCTCCTGTGGCCGATGTCAACTCCAACGCTGCCAATCCCATCATCGGAATGCGCAGCTTCGGCGAGAATCCGCAGATGGTGGGAGAAAAAGCTACAGCATACGCCCTTGGTATGCAAAGCAATGGGTTGATTACCAGCATGAAGCATTTTCCAGGTCATGGCAACACAGCAACGGACTCACACATGACCTTGCCCACAGTGACCCGCACGATGGAAGAGGTGCGTGACATTGAACTCGCGCCTTTCCATTATATGATTGAACAAGGTGTGAACGGTGCTATGGTGGGACACTTGTATTTCCCTGCCATCGAGAAGGTTAAGAACACTTCATCGTCGCTTTCGCATGGCGTAGTGACCGATTTGCTGAAGGAGCAGATGGGTTTCGAAGGCTTGATTTTCACCGATGGTCTCGATATGAAGGGCGTATCGGAGAAGGTGCATCAAGATAGCGTGCCGTATGTCGCGTTCATGGCGGGCAATGATGTTCTGATCCTGCCCACCAACGTGCCGTTTGCCATCAAGACCATCAAGCAGGCCGCTGAACGCGACCCGCAAGCGGCAGCACGTCTGGAAGAAAGCTGTAAGAAAATCTTGCGCTATAAGTACCGTGCTGGCTTGAATAACTACAAGCCCGTTTCAACAGCCAACCTGATGACGGACCTGAAGAAAAAGGCATATACCGAATTGCGTCAACAGTTATATGACGAGGCTATCACTGTACTGCGCAATGAAAATCAGGTGATTCCTTTGGCTAACAACCAGAAAATCGCCGTAGTGACTATCGGCAACACCAAAAATGACGTGAATGAGGGTCTTGTCGCTCGTGGCTTTAGCACGACTTCCTTTGTGGTCAAGAAAGAGGAAATTGCCTTGAAATCAGCGGATTGGCTGAAAAGGCTGGAGGATTACGACATTGTGGTGGTCAGCATCGAGAAAACGACAATGTTTGCCAGCAAAAATTACGGTATCCCCGATGAGACGGTGAAGTTCTTCAACCGCTTGCTGGCGCAAAACGACGTGATTCTCAACCTGTTTGCCTGCCCGTATGCCTTGGATATGTTCCGTATTAATAACAGTGTCAAGGGATTGGTGGTGGCTTATCAGGACGAAGTGCCAGCCGTTGATGCTGTTGTGAGGTTGCTTTCTGGCGAACTCGAAGCCCATGGCACTTTGCCTGTCTCGACAGCGAAATTCCATTATGGCGACGGCATTGTCGCTGACATGCCAGAGCACAAAGAGCACACCCTCCCACAAAAGGAGGTGCCTTCTCCGGTTATACAACCCATCCAAAGTGAGCAAGGTTTTCAGGCTCCAAAGGGCAAGATGAATGCAAAATATGCTGCCAAGTTGGACTCCGTCGCCTTGTCGGGCATCAAGAAAGGGGCTTATCCTGGTTGCCAGATTGTGGCGATGAAAGACGGTAAGATGGTGTACGATAAGTGCTTTGGCAATTTCACCTATGGTGGTGGTCATCAGGTGCAGCCCGACGACCTCTACGATATCGCCTCATGCACCAAGATTTTCGCCTCGACGTTGGCGGTGATGAAGTTGTATGACAATGGTCTGATAGATTTGAACAAGACCTTGGCAGACTTTTTCCCTTACCTGAAAGGCAAGGCTCATGGCAACTTGAAACTTATCGAAATCATGACGCATCAGGCGGGACTGAAGTCTTGGGTGCCCTTCTATAAGGTGACCGTTGACGAGAATGGTCCCAAGGCGGAGTTCTACAGCGACCATATCGATGAAAGCCATAGCGTTAGGGTGGCGGAAAACCTTTACCTCATTAATGATTATGAGGACCGCATCTTTGACTCGGTATCAAAGACCCCTTTGGGCAAGAAGAAATATCTCTACAGCGACATGGGCTTCTATTATATCCCGAAGATTGTGAAACTACTTACAAATCAGAATATTGAGGATTATCTGAGGACCGAGTTTTACTACCCCATGGGGCTGAACCATATCTGTTACAAGCCTCTAAGCCATTTCACCCGTGAGCAAATCGCCCCGACGGAGAACGACACCGTCTTTCGTCGTCAGCTGATATGGGGCGATGTCCACGACCAGGCCGCAGCCATGTTTGGCGGTGTGGCGGGTCATGCTGGGCTGTTTTCCAATGCCCGCGACTTGGCGGCCATCATGCAGATGTTGTTGGATGAGGGCATCTACAATGGTGTGCGTTACCTGAAGCCTGAGACGGTGCGCTATTTCACCAAGGCACCCTTTGCTGCCAATAACGACAACCGAAGAGGCATCGGCTTCGACAAACTGCCCATTAACAAGAAAGGCTCTTGCACCGCTTCCAAGTCAGGCTCCATGCAAGGTTTTGGGCATACAGGATTTACGGGGACCTTCGTTTGGGCCGACCCCGCCAATGACATGATTATCATCTTCCTCAGCAATCGTGTCTATCCCGATGCCGAGCCTAACAAATTGGTGAAAACAGGATTACGCACCGCTTTGCACGATATTCTTTACGAGGCGTATCCCGTTGAATAAGCTTGCTTAAATCTCTTTCTTGTAAGCCCTTCTACGCATGAAAGGCACCGTTTTGTAGCCGTTAAACAACGATTGCACCTTGTAGTTCTCCTCCAACTGGGGATTAAGAATGACCTTGTCGACACCGCGACGTAAACAATTCTCATGTAAATACTTGAACATCAACAAAGGCACACCACATCCTTGATACTTAGGCGAAACACCAATGATGAGGGCTTCCAAAGTGTCGTTTTTCTTTAATGCCTTGAGAACATGGATGAAGCCAAAGGGGAACAAGCGACCATTGGCTTTTTTCACGGCCTTGGAGAGTGAGGGCACACAAAACAGGAACCCGACAGGTTGGTCTTCTTCGTTGACAGCGACGGCCACAAAGTCCTTGTCCAGAATGGGGACGTACGTGTCCAAATAGTTGGCTATCTGCTTGTCGGTCAAGGGTGAAAAGCCCATCAGCGGGGCAAAGGCATCGTTATACATGTGGAAGATTTCCATGCCGTACTGCTTGCTCATTTGCCTCATGCTCTTGGGTTGCACCACATGAACACCATAACGCTCTTCGATGAGGTTGGAGAATTTGTAAGTGGCAGGTATTTTACTATCGATCAAAAGCACGCTTTGTGTCCAGTCCACATCTTTCACGTAGCCAAGTTTTTCCAACATCGTACCGTAATAGGGGAAGTTGTAAAGGCAGGTGAATGGGCTGAGGTTTTCAAAGCCCTCCACCAAAAGGCCTTCCTTGTCCATATCGGTGAAGCCCCACGGCCCGATGATTTCGGTGCAGCCGCGTTCCTTTCCCCATGCGACGACAGTGTCCAACAAAGCTTTCAAAACAGCCTCGTCCTCAATAAAGTCGAGCCAACCAAAACGTACTATCTTTTTGTCTTTGTTGGCTTTATGATTGATGATGGCTGCCACGCGCCCCACTATTTCGTCACCACGATAGGCGAGGTAGCAATCAGCCTCGCAGAAGTCGTATGCTCCGTTCTTCTTGGGGTTGAAGTTGTCATATTCATCGCCTTCCAAGGCAGGCACCCAGTTTTCACAGTTTTTGTATAGTTTAAGGGGGAATGTCACAAACTTTTTCAGTTGCTTGTGACTTTCCACTTTTACGATATGGATTGACATAAAATTAATGTTTTGTGTTTGCTTCAATATAATCGAGCACGTCGCTCACTGTGGAGAGTTTCGGATTGCCATCAAACTTGAATCCGAACTTGTTCTCAATGGCAAGGCTCAACAGGAGAATGGTCAATGAGTCCAAACCCAGGTCGCGGACAAGTTGTGCGTCCTCGGTGGTGGAGGAAAAATCTGCGGTAGGCTTGATAAGCTTCAGAATCTCTTTCAATTCTTCAAATATCTCTTCTCTTTGCATGGCGTGGATTATTGGTTACGTAAAACTTTCATGGCACCAGAACGCTTGAAGTCTTCCTTGCGCACGGTAATCTTGCTCACATGGTGTGTGCTAGGCATCGTGGCGTTGACTTTGTCGACAAGGTCTTTGAAATAGGCTTCCACTTCCTCCCATGGGCTATTGCCGAACTCTTCCATGCGGGGCAGGATTTCTATGCCAATCACTTTGTGGCCATCCACTTCTTCTTCCTTGACGAGGCAGTCACGAAGTTTGTTGTCCTTGTAGAACGGCTCCTCTATGCTTTCGGGGCTGACATTTTCGCCATTGGAGAGGATAATGAGGTTCTTGATACGGCCCACGATGTACATGTAGCCATCTTCATCGAAGCGGACGAGGTCTCCTGTCTTCACCCATCCGTCTGGCGTCAGGGTCTCTGCAGTCTTTTCGGGTTCGCCGTAATAGCCGAGGAAGACATTGTCGCCACGGAACCACAATTCACCGTCCACCACCTTGGCTTCCTGCTCGGGATAGAGCTTTCCGACCGAGGTGGGTCTTTCTATTACGTCGATATTGCCTGTGGTGAGGTTGGCTCCTTCGGTCATTCCATAGCCGGCAAACAGGCTGATGCCCAGCTCGTCAAATTCGGCGATGAGTTTCGGAGGCACATTGGCGGCTCCGGAAATGATGTAGTTGAGGCTGCCGCCAAGGAAGGGCTTACCGTACATTTTGACGAGACCCAACAGGATTTCGCAGATGCCAGGCACGGCCACAAGACACGTCGGCTTGATTATCGGGAACTTGCCGATGGTGTCTTTGGTATTGGCAGCTGCATACCATGCGCCACCTGCATACAGCGCTGACAAGGTGCCACGAATCAGGCCAAACACATGGCTGAGGGGAAGCACATTCGCATAGCGGTGGCAGCCGAGTTGATGACCAGGAGCATAGCAGCCGTTCAATGCGCCACGCATCAGAGCTCTGTGGGGCAGAATGGCACCCTTGGGTGCACCGGTCGTGCCACCAGTGAAGAAGATGGCAGCAGGATCGTTCTTGTCGACTGTAGCCACAGGAGCCGTGTGGTCAGCGCAATCCGTGATGGCAATGACTTTGCAAGGAGCATCTTTTACGGTTTCCATAAAGTTCTTACCAGCGACCAATACCTTTACGCCAAACTTCATGCAGCAGCCAACTATGGCCTGTGGGGGAAGCATGGCAGGTAAATTAATAGCCACATAGCCCGCAGAGGTGACGGCAAGGAACATTTCGACTTGCTCGATGGTGGAGTTATCAAGGATGGCCACTTTGTCGCCTTTTTGCAGTCCCAAGTCGTTGAGTAAAGCACGTTTGCGTGCCACGAGGTCGCAGACTTGTTTATAATTATAAGTGTTCACCGTGTCTGAAAGGCAAGGTAAATCACTCCATTTTTGCTCAATCCAGGTCACAAATTCGGGAAGGGTAGGGATAAACTTCAACTGCTCCAGTTCTTCGGCAGGAAGCATAGAAAGAAAGTAATTGCTCATGATTTCTAGATTAATAGTTATTTAAAGGTGCAAAAGTACGAAATCAAACACAACATTCCAAAATCAATTGAGTTTTTTTGTTTCTTTGCAACCTAAAACACATTCATATGCATATATACAAGCACGAGGTAAAGTATTACGAATGCGACCGCATGGGCGTGACGCATCATTCCAATTATGTGCGTTTCATGGAAGAGGCTCGAGTGGACTACCTTGACAAGTTGGGCTACGGCTTCGAGAAGATTGAGGCTGAAGGTGTGTTTTCGCCCGTCGTCTCGATTCAATGCAACTATAAAAGTCCTACCACATTCAAGGATGTCATTGATATTCAAGTCGCTATCGGAAAAGTGTCGGAGATGAAGTTTGAGTTTTTGTACGAGATGCGTGTAGGCAACAAGACGGTCTGCACCGCTGAAAGCATGCACTGCTTCATCGAAAACGGTCGCCCAGTGGCCATTTCCAAGCGTTTACCCGAACTTTTTAAAGCCATACAATCTCAACAATGAAAACATCAAAAGTTATATTAATCACTGGTGCGAGCAGCGGCATCGGCTATGACACGGCTGCTGCTTTGGCCAAGCAAGGGCATAAGGTGTATGCCGCAGCCCGAAGAATGGAAAAGATGGAACCCCTTCGCCAACAAGGTGTGGTGCCCATTAAGATGGACGTGACCGACACGGCTTCTTTGGAAGCAGGTCTTCACACCGTGATGGAGGCTGAAGGCCGTATCGATGTGCTCATCAACAATGCTGGCTATGGCTATTTCGGTGCCATTGAGAATGTGAGCATGGAAGAGGCTCGCCGACAGGTGGAAGTTAACGTATTTGGCTTGGCACACTTGTGTCAGTTGGTGCTGCCCATCATGCGCGCTCAGGGCTCGGGGCGCATCATTAATACTTCATCTGTGGCAGGAAAGTCTGTGCTGTTTTATGGCGGCTGGTACCATGTAACCAAGTATTCCGTTGAGGCTTTTAGTGATGCCTTGCGCATCGAGATGAAGCCTTTTGGCATCGATGTGGTGATGATAGAGCCAGGCGGCATCAAGACGGAATGGGGCCATATCGCTGCCGACCATCTGGCCGAGTCATCGAAGGGAACTGTCTACGAGGAAACAGGACTTCAGGAAGCGGAGAATTTCCACTGGGTATATGAGACAAACTTCCTTTCGCAGCCTTCCGTGGTGACCAAGACGATGTGTAAGGCTGTCAACAGCCGTCGCCCACGCGCACGCTATCGCACAGGTGCCTACGCCAACACCATTGTGTTTTTCCATTGGCTGCTCCCAACCCGTTTTTGGGATGCTGTGGTGAGAAGTTTGGGGAAAATCAAGGCCCCTATGAAGAAATAGCAGAAGGATTAGAACCTGTAAACCAACAGCCCTTTCACCATCCAGTCACGGAAAGAGCCTTGGAAAGTGAGGTCGTCTACATAATCCGGAAGATCCAGTTTGTTGATGACGAAAGCGTCGTTGCTGCGGAAATAGAACCAGTTGTAGGTGAACTGTGTCGATAAATAAATCCTTCCCATGGTGAGGCTAATAGCGGCACTGCCAATGTAATTCGGCATAGGATAGCACCATATTCTGGAATTCTTCTCACCGCTATAGTCTCCTTCCCCGTCATATTCGTATGAAGTGGTCTTCAGGTAGTTGACTAGCGTAATTACTGGCATGGCAGTTAGGTTGACGGTGAGGTTGCGGAGTTTCTCGTCGCGAGGCCCGATAGGGTCTTTGTGCCAAAGCACGAAATTGACCGAATAGCCGCCACCAATCGAGACTTGCATGGTGGAGAAGCAATCCAACAGGTTGTATGAATCCCATGCGGCTTCGGGAGAATTATACAGGTGGCCTTGCATATAGCGTGCTGCCAACATCCACGAGCCTGTTGTGTGACGTTGCACCAAACTCATTTTGTAGGCGGCAGGGAAGGCGAAGCGTTTGTTGTTGAAGACATAGTAGCCATCGATGGAAAAGCTTCTCAATACGGCTGATTCCTTTGAGATGATTTCGTCGTTTATATAAATACTGTCGCCTTCGTTTCCAATAGTCAGTCCCGACGTGAAAGGGTTGGTGATTTTGAAGTAGTTGAAACGTAATCCCCACGATTTCCCTATGATATTGAATGCGAATGAGCGCTTCTTCCAGGCACTCTTGTGGCCCACCTCAAAGCCGTAACCTAGACCGATATTGCCGTATCCGACCTCAAGACCGACTTTTTTACAAAGATTCTCACTGAGTCGGTATGTCGAGAGACCAGGGAGAGGCTGCCCTTCAACGTCAAGGTTGAATTTGACATTGGTATAGAAGCCCGCCTTTTGTTCCGTAGAAAACAATCCTAATGAAAAACCGGGTTTCGGCTGGTAAATGCGTGTCGTATCGACCACAGCGGGTTTGGTCAGAAAGTAGTTGACTTGGTGCCAAAATGTGGTTTTTTGGGCTTGTAAGGATAATACGCCAAGAAGAAATACTATGATGAATAGAGCCCTTTTCATGTTCTAATTCCTTTCAGAAAGAATCTTTCTAATTTTTCGATTATCCATTCGGTTGCTCCAAAGCAAAATGATTTCAATACTTGTATCTTGAATGGAATAGAATACTCTTGTGTGCTTGGAATGAAGTACCCGTAAAGGATTGTCTTTGAATTTGAATTTGGAATCGGAAGTACCTAATTCAGGAAATTCAGACAACAAATCAATTTGAGAAATAATGTTGTTATACACTTCTAAAGCAACGCTTTCTCCTTGATTCAAAAGGACATGTGTTACTATGTTAGCCAATTCATCTTCAGCTTCCCTAAGCCATCGAATCTCTCTCATGCCAATATCGCTTTGATTCGAGCCTTGACCTCATCGTGCGAGACGAGTTCAGCTGTACCATCCTCAATGCTCTTCATACGCTCGTTGAGTAGTCTTTCTACTTCTTCTTCGGTATAGCAGCACGGCGGAACCGTTGTAGTGATTGTTTTTTCAGCTGATACCAATTCCATAGCAAAACGCCTTACTTTACGAGTAAGCTCTTCGGTCGTGAAATTGCCACAAGTAGGCAAATTGATGTTGATGGATACTCCGTGCATTTGATTTGATTCTTATTCTGAGTGCAAAAGTAATAACATTTTTGAAATAGATGGTGGTGTATAAGTAAATAATTGTTCAATAAAACAAGAATCGCCTGTCAAGAAATTTCTTGGCAGGCGATTTCAGTACATCAATGTCGTCGATTATTTCGCTTCATTGGGATAATTCACCCCCATATTATAAAGGATAAACGAATAAATATCAGCCTGCTCTTCCAAGACTTTGGAGATGGGCTTGCCGCCACCGTGACCGGCCTTGGTGTCGATGCGGATGATCTTGGGCTGGTCGCCAGTCTGGGCTGCTTGCAAGGTGGCTGCATACTTG
>CALEMB010000149.1 GCA_937902805.1 uncultured Bacteroidales bacterium | reverse complement strand
GAGATCTACACTCTTTCCCTACACGACGCTCTTCCGATCTCGATCTGGATATTTGGATTTCATCATTGTGGCTTCTTCCTCACTTAGGATGAAATTTCCTCCGTCGTTTGGCATGCTACCAAATAGCATTTCCGGAACTTCCGACAGGGGCTTTTTCCTGCTTTCCACAAAGATGTCGGGCGCGTCAATCAGATATCCATTGATATTATTTGCAATAACGGATTGCGATTCATTGAGATGGATGGTCTTCGGTTTTGCACTTTCTGCGCAACTGAATCCAACGATAACACAATGCACGTGGGCTTTGATGTCAGCTTCGCTGTCCCATCGGAAAGTGCGATAAGCAAAGTCTATCTTTACTCCCATTTGGGCCAATGTTTTCCACAGGATTGGGACTTGCTCGCCTTGAGTAATGGAATTGGTTGATACCAAAGCAACATGAATATTTGTTCCTTGAATAAGGTCGGCTGCTTTTTTGTACCAGCAACTCACATAATCCAAGTTGCCCACATTCTTTATGTTGCCAAAAACCGAGAGCACATCTTTCTTTTGTGATTCAGACATAAGCCTTGCCCCAACAAACGGCGGATTGCCCATAATGTAATCGTAAACGACTGGTTTCTGGGGTTGCTTTTGGGGAAGCGTTTTCTCCTCGACTTCCTGCGCTATCACATTCAATTCCTCATACACCCTGTTATATTCAGGCGAAGGCTCGCTTACCATAGATGAAGCTGCAATGTCTTCGGGAATATCCTCCATTTTGAACACATTCAGCTTCTTTGTATAGAGGTAAGGTACAGAGTTCTCTTTTTCTAAAGTGGACCAATTCATGCGCAGCGCATTGCCCTCCTTGATATTCGCATAGCTCTTCAGCGGCAAGAAGTCAATGTCGTGCTGAACGATACGCTCGGTCTCAGCCAACATCTGTGCCTCCGAAATCCACAAGGCTGTAGTGGCCACTGTGACGGCAAAATCGTTAATCTCAATGCCGTAGAATTGGTGGATGCTCACCTTCACGGGATTGTGGAACTCGCCAAGTATCATCTGTCCGTGATACTTCTCACGAAGCACCTCGTTCTCCAATCTACGTAGGCTCAGATAAGTCTCTGTCAGGAAGTTGCCGCTGCCACAGGCAGGGTCGAGGAAGGTCAGTGAAGCCAGTTTATTCTGATACTCGTCGAGACGACGCGAACGCGTCCTCTCCACCTTCTCTTCCAGTATTTCATCCAGCTCGCGGCGCAAGTCGTTCAGGAAGAGCGGGTCAATCACCTTGTGGATATTCTCGATGCTCGTGTAATGCATTCCACCGCTGCGTCTCGTTTCAGGATTCAGCGTACTCTCAAACACGGCTCCAAAGATGGTAGGGGAAATCTCACTCCAGTCGAAATCGAGGCTTGCGTTCTGGAGCAAGGTCTGTTTCAATTCCTCCGTAAATTGTGGAATTTCGATCTCTTCCTCAAACAGGCCGCCATTGGTATAGGGGAAGGCCTTCAATTCATCGGCCAAATAGCGGCTGCGCTTATCCATTGGCGTATTAAGCGCCACGAACAAGTCAGCCAAAGCCCTACGCATGTCCTTGGCTTCGTATGCATTCAAGAAATCATGGAACTGGTCGTGACGGAACACACCAGCATCCTCGGCATAGAGGCAGAACACGATGCGAACGCACAGGATATTCAGCCAGCGCAAGGCCTCAGGGGAGTTGTCGTCATATTGCTTCAGCAAGGCATCGTATATCCTGCCGACAATCTCTCCCGCTTTCATCGAGACCTGCATCTCCTTGGTGATGTGTTCGCTCTTCATGTCCACGAGGAACTGAAGGCGATAGTATTCCTTGCCCAGGTCCTTTAGGAAAATTTGTTCAGGCTCGCCGTTCGGTTGCTCCATGTCATAGACCAGAAACTCCTTGAAGTTGCATGTTACAATCCACCTGGGATGCTCGGAGAAGCGCATATTGGCCACATACTTTTTCGCTTGCTGGAACGGTGTGAGTTTGCCACCCTCACTTTGTGGAACTGGTGCCCGCAAATCCTTGTCGATGGATTTCTGCTCGATGAGCACCCGCGTCGATGGGATATGACCGTCGATGAAATTGGTGGAATCCACCATGCTACTCACTTGCTCCTCGTAGCGAATGAAATCAGGCAGGTTCTCCACTCCGAACACATTCATCAATAGGTCAGCCCAGAACAGTTGGGACTCTCCCCGTTCATAACCTTTTCCTTGCCATCTCTCGGCAAACGCAGCCGCAGCCGCAGCGATTTGTTTATCGGTTTTCATGCCGCAAAGATACTGATTTTCGGAAAATCATCAAACCAAAACCAGGAAACAACCTAGTCATTTAGTCATTTAGTCATTTAGTCATTTTCATTTTTGATATGGTCAAAATCCGCACTAT
>CALEMB010000148.1 GCA_937902805.1 uncultured Bacteroidales bacterium | reverse complement strand
TCTTTTCTCTCATCTTTGTTGACTGTTGTGTCAACTTATTTCAGCGTAAGACAATTTGTTTTGTAATAATTGTCAGTCTATTCTTATCAACCTGGTTCATGTTTTTTTTACTTTGTCTTCATTTCTATTTGATCTGGCATTATTGTGCTATCTCGGTTTATTATTGAGCCAGAGACACACTCTATTTGGATGGTGTCAGGATGAATAACACTTATTTGATTGAGATTGTCTATTTTCTTCTCTATAAGTTCCAACTTTGTCGAATGAATTTGAGTTCCTTTGAAAGTAGAATAGAGCGTAACTAAAATGGGAACAACAATAGCCGCTCCAATAGCACACCATTGTAGGCATACATTTGTCGAATGACGTTTTTCCTCAATCGAGCGAAAGCGATTCTCCTTAAGCTCTTTTAAGGCAGGACGAAGATATATGACTTTGTTGTACACCAAGTCTCTCATTGCATCAAACAATTCTTTTGAGTGAAAACGTTCTATTGGCGTACCTTCTTTTAGCCCAGCAAGTACATCATTGTCCATTCGGACAAAAAGAATATCATTATCGATAGCGTGTGTTCTATGGTTATAAATCCAAAACGTCTCTTTTCCTGTTGCATCATCAATTGTACCATTCTCATCGACAATGGTGTCAATCCCTATGTATCCGTTTTCTTTCAAATCATAAAGAAAACTAAACAAACCCATAAGAATGGTATAGCTTCTATTTGCATCTGCCTCATCAGTTTTATAAATCTCGACGGTTTTTGTGGACGCACTGCACTTAACACCATGAAAACTAATCAAATTCGAAATAATGCGCCCCATTTGGAGATTTTCAAGATTATTTCCAGCAGTAAAAACCAGCAATTCTTCAACAAATTCTTTCTCCGTAGGAGATAGTTTTCTCATTTCTTTATACATAGCGTCTCTATATTGATTATTATATAATAATGTAATGTCTTTCCATTTATTGCTCAATTACCCCAATTTCTTCATCCGTGAGATTATAGAGTTTGTAAACCAACCTGTCTATTTCTTTTTCCAAGACAGATGTGTCAGCACAAGGATTGTCTCGTTTTGTCTCTATTATCTCATTTACAATATCTATTATTGGTTTCTGATGTGTCACTGAAACAACTGGAATCGGTATTTCCTTCAGCTGATATATCTTTACATGTAGTCCTTCTGGGAATACCTTTTTATGCCAAAAACGGACGGCTTTGGAATTAATTAGTCCCAATATGTAATTAAATGAATATGAATTGTTTAACTTGTAAATTAGGTTAATGGTATCATTACATAAGTACATGTTTTCATCAATAGTTGCGCATATTTCTGTGGCAATGTCTTGGATGATGATTTTAGGTGAAGTAAGAAAAAACTCAAGTTGTCTTGGACCCGCACCAACTTTTTCCATAAACAAATCTGGTCTGTACCAAATCCATTCTGAACTTTGAGGGGTGTTGTATCTTTGAATATTTCTTCCTCTAATGAGGCGATAACTGTCTTCCAAAAAGGCTTCATTGCTAATAAAACGTTTGTCATTGCTGGTCTTTATTCCTAAAGAAAAATGCGCAATTTCTCCCAATTTAATCACATTAACCTTTGACAAGTCAATGTTCTCTTCGAATGAAAAAGGAAAATTCTCATATTGTCTAATACTTTGGTACGTTAGACTGTGATTCATAATGGAAAACGAGGTCCCGTCCCAGTTTTCTAAAACGATTGTATTTGAACTTGCTTTATCTTTTGAAAACAGAATGATGCATGTCTTTACAGTAGCGTTTTCGAAAACTTTATCCGGCAAATCCACAAGTTTAAGAACTCTTGTTTCCTCGACTAAAAATTTCCTGAACAATGAAAAACTATCTGTTCCCAACCAACTATTTGAGAAAATGTACGAACAAATCCCCCTCGGCTTTAAAAGATGATGAGCTCTTTCTGTAAAGATACTGTATAAATCGCTCTTGTTCTTTACAGTTTTATAGTTTTTTTGATACTGTTTTCTGACATTATCGTCTGTGAGATTTGCAATATTTACATACGGCGGATTTCCAATGACAATATCAAACCCGCCCTTGTCGAAGATGTCCTTAAACCAAGTGTGCCAAAGGAAAAAATCTTGGTTGGCGGAAGGGTCGAGTTGCTCCAACTTGGCGAGGAAGGTCGGAGTGCCGCCGACACTTTCGCGGATGAGGGTCTTCACCTCGGCGTTGATGGCGTGGCGCATGGTGGCTTTCTTCTGATGGTCGGTGACGGAGAAATACTCATGCAACAACTTTTGAAGGTTTTTTCTGCTCAAGTCGCTGTCGAGACCAATCACCAGTTGCGTGGAGATGGATGGACGGCCAACGGTCTTGCCCGCGATGCGGCTGAGGTCGAAACCGCCATAACTCTCAATCAGGCTGTTGCCCTGCATGAACTTGTAGTCAAAGTTGGGCAGTGGCTCCGCCTTTTCGCTGTCCACCACGATGCTCAACCAGAAGCGCAAACGGGCGATGTCGATGGCACCGCGCTCGATGTCCACGCCATAGATGTTGTTTTCGATAATCTCCTTTTTCAGTTGCAGGCGCGACATCTGCGTACCCAAGGCTTCGCGGCAACGCCACAACTCATTCAGCAAGCCCATAGGGAATGCACCTGAACCAATGGCCGGGTCGCATATCTTTACCTCACGTAAGGCACTTTCAAGGTTGTCGCGGTAAGGCTCCAACTCAGGCTGCATCTCATGGCTTTCCACAAAGGCACGAACAACACCATCAGCAACATCGGGCAGCTTGGATGCGAGATGGGCTATCAGCGACTCCTTGCACATATAGCGCACAATTTCCTTGGGCGTGTAGAAGGCACCTTTGGCTTTGTTGTCTTCCAAAAGGCTCTCGAAAATCTTGCCCAACATTTCGGGGTCAACACCAATCTCGGCATCGTCGGGGTCGTTCTCGTCGACGGTGAAGTTGTAGGAAGCCAAGAAGAAGAAAAGATTGCTGAAGATGGATTCGGGCAGAATAATCCTTAGGTCGTCAATGTCATCACGTTCAAATAGACCTCCATTGAGGTAAGGGATGGTCGCCCATTTTTCCACCAAACCTTGTTGCCAACCGTTCCTGCTGAAAACTTGCTCGCGTTTGGCGGGTTCGGTGTTGAGAATGCCAAAGAAAAGCGGCTCAAGCACGCTTTCCAAATAGTCGCTCCTGCGGGTGCTTTGGCTGAAAGTGTTGATCATGAAGTTGGTATCGCCACAAAGCCAGCCTTTCTTTTGCAGGAAATGCAGAAAGACGATGCGTCCCATCAGTTTCTTCACATAATCATGATACACGGCACCCGTCTTTCCTTGTCGGGCTAACTCAGCCACAATGCGGTCGTAGTGGATATGATACTCGTCAAAGAATTCGTCACTGAGTGCATCGACGGAGAAAGCTTCGCGCAAGTCATTTAAGACAAACCTTCCTCTTTTGGCGTATATGGTATCAAGTCGCTCCAAGGGTGTCTTATACTGCCCCTGCTCGTCGCCTAAGATGTACGAGAACCGTTTTGCGTTGGTGACACCTTCTTTCATGTCGCAGATGTACGACAAACGCCAGTGGTTTTCGTCGGCAAAAACGGCAATGGCGGCATCGACATCGTATTTCAGGTAAGGAGCAATCATCTTGCGCAACCCAACACGCTTGCGGCGCACATCGCTGCCTTGGGCAACACGGGTGTAGAAAAAGCCGAGTTCACGACCATCGGCATCGGTTTGGCGACCTATGTAATAACTGTTGTCGCCATCTGCTGTGGTATCAAGCAACTCGGGACGGGTGGAAATATCGTTGCAACCGAAAACGTTGTGGACTACTTCGTTACAGTAGGTTGGGTAATCGAATTTCGACTGGAAGATTTGTCGTATGATGGAGGTGTTCATTTTTTTAGAGATTTGGCAAGATTAAACAACTTAATTAAAGAGACACAGGACTTGAAGCCAAACCGTCATTGCGGGCTTGACCCGCAATCTCCTGAACAGAAAGGTGTCGTCTTTGCGCTCAGGAGATGGCGGATGTTTCTCCGCCATGACGGAAAAGGCTTAAGGATAGTCATTCCCATGCTCAATTCAATATGTAAACTGTTTATAAACATTTACTTATAAAAATATGAATGTTTCGCTTAATATGATGTCAGCTGTGGTGAGTGCCACTTGTTTGGTGGCAGTTGGCGTTTCTGGTTGGCTGTAGCGTTTGTCCAACTCTTCAAGTTGTTCCAGGATTTTTATGGATGGCAAAGGCTCTTTCTTTTGCTTTTTTGAAATGCGGTTCAAGGCATCGGCCAGTTGGTTGTAGGTTCCGCGTTCCACAATCTGTTTCAAGCGGTCAACGGTATGGCGACCATCATCATCGAACAAGGGGCGTATTTCACGCAGGAAAGCGGCGGCTTTCTTGGCATCGTTGTCCTTGCTGCCGATTTTGAGCTTTTCTTCTTGAACCTCGCTCTGCTGGTCGAGGGTGTATTGCGCCAAAGCTTTCCGTACCTGCTCGTAGTGGAGTTGCAAGCCATCTCCAAAAGGTACGGCTTTTTCACCAGGTTCCGCACGGAAGAGGTCGGCAGCTTCAAGGAATGAGAGTTCTCGGGTGGTGTCGCTAACGAGGTAGTAAGCCTTTTTATAAGGCGATGACAAATAAGAAATCGTGTGTGAAGAAGGAGCCGTTTGTGTAGCGAGACGGGCGCAACGACTCTTGGGAGGCAACTGCTTGATTTTACGGTATAGTGCGGAATTGGTGTCGTGAAGTACACGTACTTCGCTCAGCAGTTCCAGGCTGCGGTCGGTTTCATCGCGGACATCGGCATTGAAGAGTTTGAACTCATGCACCATTTCATCATGTGAATAGATTCTGGTGTCCTCGCCAAGGGCGGAATGGAAGCTCTGCAATTTGATGAGGGAGTTTTTCTTCAGGCTGATGATGGCATCACCTGGGTCGGAAGGATAGAACATATAATTGTGAATCGCGTTGGCGGTGGATCCGATACGGTTCACACGGCCGATGCGTTGCATCAGTCGGGTGGCGTTCCACGGACTGTCGTAGTTGACAATCACATTGGCCCGATGCAGGTTGACGCCCTCGGCCAACACATCGGAAGTGATGATGATGTTATAGTCGTTATGCCATTCTTTCTTATACTTTGCGTCAAAGTTGGCTTTGATGGTGTCGCGCAGACGGTTGCGACTTTTGGCGCAAACGGCAAGAATGTCGCTGCGATTCAAGCGTTGTTTCAACTCCCTTTCCAAATAATTGACGGTATCCACGCTTTCGCTGAACACCACGAGTTTGCCGCCAGGGTTCTTCTTCTTGTCGAACAATTCGCCTTGCAACATGGTGATGAAGAGTTCCAGTTTGGGGTCGGATTTCACTTTCTCCCATCGCTTGCACAATTTGTCCAATACCTCGGCATCGTATTCCAACATGGGTAAGAAATCAGGCAGGAAGTCGGCGGCATGGAAGAGAATCTCTTTCTGGTCGAGTCCCTTGCCGATGGCCAGTTCAATGATTTCGTCCAACTCCATGCCGTCAGCTTGCAGCTTTTTCACATTCAAATCGGGTGCGATGATGACCTTGTCTTCCTCGAACATCTTAATCATTCCTTTAGTGGCATCAAGTAGGGTGTGAAGCGATTTCTTGAAAGCATCGAAACTACTTTCCAAGCGTTTGACCATGTGTGTCTGATAGATGGAAGCCAACGAATCGGCCATGTGCTTTGCCATTTTCCCAGAAGGAACTTTGTAGGAAGGGCAATACTCAATGGCTCGGTAGCGGGCATAATTCAGGCCGCTGCCGTCGAACATGTCGGAATTGGCCTCTTTCAAGTTGGCCGAAGGCGTGTCCACAAGTTTCTTGTAAGTATCCCAGAAAAGCAGCTGCAATTCAGGCGACATCTTGTAAGTGCGGTCGGTAGGGTCGAGCAACTGAGGGAAGTGTATCTCGTTGGCATAGCGAGGCTCATGCTGGATATTGCTGCGGGTACGGCGCACCATCACCTTCTCCAACACTTTATGGCGAAGTTCCTGATTGATGCCATCGATGCGGCTGGTAAGGGACTCGGCACTCAAGGTGCGACGTTGCGACATGAGGCTCTTGAATTCCTTAATCCAAGGGGCAAAGGTGTCGGCAATGTTGGAAACACCATCAATCGTGCAACGGGCGGTGTCCTGGAACAACAACAGTTGGTTCTTGATGTCTTCGGGCGTGTTGTTAAGGGGCGTGGCTGAAAGCAGCAACACGCGCTTGTTGCCTTTGACATTGCCTTTGTTCAATCGTGCTGACTTACAGATGCGTTGCAGCAGGTCGTAATTGCCTGTGCTGTCGTGACGGAAATTGTGTGCCTCATCAACGATGATGAGGTCGTAATAACCAGGCTGGCTGTAGTTGTTGGTGCCCTCAATGACCTTATCCAAGCTTCCGTTGCTGACAAACTGGCTATAGTTGTTTTTGATTTGGAAATCGCGGAAAGTGTCTTCCCAATTGCTTTGCACCGCAGGAGGGAAGATGACAAGAATACGGGTGTTGTTGCCGTTGGCGGCGATAAACCGCTGGGCAATCATAGCTGCCACCACGGTTTTGCCCAAACCCACCACATCGGCAATGAAACATCCACCATGCTGCATCATGATATTATAGCCTTGCACTACTGCGTCACGTTGGTAGGTAAGGTTGTCGTAATTATCAGGCAGATGAGGAATAAAGTCGTCTTCGACCTGATCACCGAAATGGTCGATGAGCATTCGCATATAAAGTTCGTAGGGCGTGGGCTGATGTTCCTCTGGGGTCAGATGGGTTTTGCCAACGATAGGATTCACATCGTCCATGGTCACTGGGATGGCATCTTTCCAAAGGCTTTGAAACTCTACCTCGCAGTAATGCACATCGTCGTAGTCCTTCATGGCCACGTTCAATTCGTAGCGTGGCGGTTCGGTGGTGCCGAGACCCTGGGCGCTGAGGTTGCTGCTACCCATGATGACCCAGCCATCGCTATGTTCATTATGGTTTTTCGGCAAGCAGAGGTAGAATTTCGCGTGAAGGTCTTTGGTGGGATGGATGCGCAACTGCAACCGATTGTTGGCAATGTCAGCGCAGAACTGACGGATGCCTTCATCGACTTCTGAGGAGTATTCGGACTGGTAAACATCACGAAGGAAGTCCTCGCAATACTGTTCAAGGGTTGCTTCTTTGTTCTCAAAGAAAAACTTGCCAGTGACTTGCGATTGGCGGAAGAGGTTGTCGATATTGATGCCGACAAGGATACGGATCTCGGTGACATTTTCCAATTCCTTGCGCAGTTTGAAGTAGCCGCTGGAACGAAAATAGCCAACCACGGCATGAAAGATGTCGAAGTTGGCCATGGCAGCGGCGATGCCGTGGAATTTGTCCATCAGCCTCGTCTCGGTATTATTGAAGAACTTGGTACTCATTATGGCTTGGCGTTTTGAGCGCTTCGCCCTTCTTATGAGCCACAAAAAGAATCCGTGAACTTCTGTCTGGACCGAGGCTCTGGACTGCCATACCCCAAAACGAGAAAGCCCACGGATATACCGTGAGCATTTCCGCTTTCTCGTTAGGGTATTCGAAATTGTCCAGATTTCGGTCCACTTGAAAAGCAAAAACGCTTTATATCAATATGTTATTTAATCAATTATCTTCTGTGTTGGTATGTTCTTTTTGGGTTGATGAGGGCAAAGATAGACAAACTTTGGAAAATGTTGAACAAAAAAGTTCAAATCCTTAAAGACAACAGCCTTTTAGTGTTTCGAGAAGAGTATTCTGTTGAAAAAAAGAAAGAAAATAATTTGTATTTTTGTAACCTCAAACGTAATTTATCTCATATACGAATATGGAAATCAAAGCAGTAAAATTCAGAAAAGACGGGTTCTATACCCAGCCCTTTGCCTTTGGCGGCGAAGAAGGGCCTGACAAGTTTGACCGTAACATCCGCTATCGCGGCAGCTTGCAGAACTATGTAATCGACACGGGTTCGGAAGTGATTTTGGTGGACACAGGTCTTCCCGCAGGCACCCCAGAGGGAGCCCCTGAAGAGACTTCGCTCGCTTTCATCGGCAAAGACATCTGCAGTTATATGGATGCCTTGGCCGCATTGGGCTACAGACCCGAACAAGTGACCAAAATCCTGCTCACGCACAAGCACGCAGACCACAGCGGCGAAGTCCGTTCATTCCCCAACGCGAAGATCTTTGTAAATGCCGACGAAATGCAAGCTGCCGAGTTGCAAGGCCTGTCCAACCTTGTGCCAGTGCACTTCACCGACGGTGCGTATCACAATTTCCCCGACAGTCAGAAAATCTGCGACGGCGTGTGGTTCATCAAGGCCAAAGGACACACTAACGGCAACAGCCTCGTGATTGCTGAGAACGAAGGCCTGTTCTATATGTTCCAAGGCGACATCACATACGTGGACGAGGCTTTGTATGAGAACAAGCTTTCAGTGGTGTACGACGACCTGTCAGCCGCCCGCGAGACCTTGGACCGCGTGCGCGAGTTCGTACGCAATAACCCCACCGTATATCTCTCTACCCACTCGCCACAAGGCTATGAGAACTTGGAAGCCAAGCGCGTGATGGACCTCGGCCATCCTATGCCGACCGTCCTTGCCGAAGTGAACTTTACAAAGAAGGAGGCCTCTGGTAAGTACATCTGCTCCATCTGCGGTTATGTCTATGACCCTGCTGAGCACGATGGCGTGGCTTTCGAAGACCTTCCCGACGACTGGAAATGCCCACGCTGCAAGCAAGGCAAGGAGAAGTTCAATAAGGCGTGATGTGGCGTGGTTAAAATGGCAGTCAGCAGTCAGCAATCAGCTATCAGCCTCGTTGCTACCAAGCTGATAGCTGACGGCTGATAGCTGACAGCCGAAAACATATTATTTACATCTATTTGTAACCTATTCTGTTCATGGTCTTAAGCTACCAAATATCCAGTCCAGAAACGATGGAGCGAGCCATTTGCGAGCTGGGCATCGTCCCGTTTTTCACCAGCGCCATCCCTGGCTATTCCTTCAAGGAACTCACCCAGCCTGGGTTTTGGTTTGACGGCGAGGAGGACTCGCTCGGGCCGTGGGACTGGAAGATCGACTGCCTCCAAAATGGCGGCATCGCCTACGGGAAGTTTCTCTGCGGGGGAAAAGCGGCCTTCGCGACAATACCATTCTACCGCGAACTGATGAACATCCGCCGCGCCACGACAACACCCGACAAGAACGGCGAGCGCATCATGGATTATCTCGAAAAGCAAGGCAGCATCACCATCAAGGAGGTGCGTGCCTTGCTTGGCGTAAAGAAAGGCCAAGCCGATGCAGCCATAGGCAAGCTGATGCAACAGTGTCGCGTCGTCACGGGAGCCATTGAGCGAGTGTATCGAGGACCCGAACAGGTTTACAACGGCTGGCAGGTGTCGTATTTCTGCACGCCAGAGTCGCTGTTCGAAGAATTCACCACACTCCACACCGACCATACCCCAGAGGAGTCACTGGAGTTTTTAGTCGACCATATCACGAAACTGACGGATGGAACGGCCACCCGAAAACAGGTTCTGAAGGTGCTGAAATAATTTAGTGAGTTTTGCATTTTAGGGAACCATTTTCTTAAAAATACTACTTTTGCAGCAAATTCAGTTCAAATGAGGAAGGCTTTAATCACCGTGGCAGCCGTTCTGGGTTTCATCCTCACGGCTTGCACGGAAAGCGAACCTAAAAAAGAGATATCCTTTCTCGCCCATACATAATGAGAACAAATAAAACTAAATCCTATTCAAAATGAAAAAAACACTCTTTCTCGCAGTAGTGGCACTGATGATGGCCGCGGGCTGCAACAACCAGAACAACAAAACCGCCCAAGTTGCGGAAACTGAACCCATGGTCGAGCAGACCAGTGGCATCTACGACATCACGGTCAAAGACATGGATGGAAGCGATGTGTCGCTAGCCAACTACAAAGGCGAGGTGCTGCTCATCGTTAACGTGGCCAGCAAATGCGGCTTGACCCCGCAGTACGAAGGCCTTGAAGCCCTGTATCAGAAGTACAAGGACCAAGGCTTGGAGATTTTGGGCTTCCCCTGCAACCAATTCTTGGAACAAGAGCCTGGCACCAACGAGGAAATCGCTGAGTTCTGCTCGCTGAACTACAATGTCACCTTCCCGCTGTTCGACAAGATTGACGTCAACGGAGAGGCGGAGAGTCCGCTCTACACCTACCTCAAGGAACAAGCGCCTTTCCAGGGCTATCCCGAGGGCGCCGAGGAGTTTGCGACAATGCTTGACGAGATTCACCAAAAGACCGGCACGGGCTTCGACCAAGGCGATGCCATCCGCTGGAACTTTGGCAAGTTCTTGGTCTCCAGAGACGGCAAGACCATCCTCCGCTTCGAGCCTATGGTGACGCCTGATATGATGGAGGAAGCCATACAAAAGATGCTGGAAGACAAATAAGGAGCAAAACGTTTTAGCCTAAGTGAAACGCATCGTTTATATAGTTTTAGGCTTGCTTTGCGTAGGCCTTGGAGCTTTAGGTGTGGTGGTGCCGGGATTGCCCACCACGCCTTTCCTGCTGCTTGCCTCGTGGCTCTTCTACCGCTCCTCCCCGAGGCTACAGGAGTGGCTTTTGCAGTCGTGGTTAGGGACTTACATCCGCAGTTATCGCCGTCGCGGCGGGATGACCTTTGCACAGAAAGCCGGTGCTTGTGGGATCATGGTGGCGATGGTGCTGCTTTCGACTTTTGTTTTTATCCCTAAAGGCTCTATGGCTCGCATCATCGTGCCCATCGTCGGAGCCATCGGTGTGCTGACGGTCATTTTTGCAGTGCCTAATGCCAAAGATGAAGAATAAATTGTTGAGGCTTTTCCAACTTGTATTTTGATAAAACCGTTCATTATAATGAACAAAATTTTAAAATTTTTCATTTTGTTCATTGTAATCAACAAAATTACACATTCCGCTGGCGGAGTTCTTGAAGAAGGGGAGCATTGGCTAGTTTAGTTTTTGTACTTTTGCAGCCCCCAAAACCTCGATGCATTTTGAAAAGCAATAAACGAACACTTTTAGGTTTTGCAGCAGGAATCATGGCTGGTGTTTCATACGGCTTGAATCCACTGTTTGGCAAGCCGTTGCTGGACGGTGGCGTGCCGGTGCTGTCCATGCTTTTCTTCCGTTATGCCATTTCTGCACTGCTTTTAGGTGGATGGATGTTGCTACGGAAGGAGACCTTCAAAGTGACGCGGAAAGAGTTTCGCCTGCTGATTGTACTTGGCATCCTGTTTGCAGCCAGTAGCGTCACCCTTTTCGAGTCTTATAAGTTCATTATCGGCATTGCCATCTGCATTGCTGCTGTGCTATTCATGGTGGTCAGCGAGCGAAAAGCCTAAAAGCCTATTCTGTCATGGGAATGATTATTTTCATACCTTTGCAGCAAAATAATCACAAATGAAAGCACTCCTCATCAACGGCAGCCCGCACGCCAACGGCTGCACCTTCACCGCCTTGAACATTGTGGCGGAAGAACTACAGAAAAACGGCATAGAAACCGAAATCGTCCACATCGGGAACAAAGACATCCGAGGCTGCATTGCCTGTGGCAAATGCGCCGAATTGGGGCATTGCGTGTTCAACGATATGGTGAACGAAGTAGCGCCCAAGTTCGAGCAAGCCGATGGCCTCGTGGTCGGTTCGCCAGTGTATTACGCCGGCCCAAATGGCACACTCACTAACCTTTTGGACCGCTTGTTCTATAGTGCCCATTATGACCTGCGGATGAAAGTGGGCGCGGCTGTCGTCTCGGCACGACGAGGCGGTACCACAGCCGCTTTCGATAGGCTCAACAAGTATTTCACCATCAGCGAGATGCCCATCGCGAGTAGTCGTTATTGGAATATGGTGCATGGCCACACCGCTGAAGATGTGATGAAAGACGAAGAAGGCGTGCAAATCATGCGCATCTTGGGCTGCAACATGGCCTTCCTCATCCGCGCCATTGCTGCCGAGCGTGAACGCAATGGACTGCCTGAAAAAGAAGTGGCGAAATACACCAATTTCATACGATAAACAATTCAATATTGGGACAAGTAAAGCAAGTAAGCAGATAAAACTAAATAAGTAAGATATGAAAGTGTTCCTCTATATTTGGATGATTGTTCAATTGGTTTTGTTAGATTTATCGTTAATCAGAAAGATAAGAATATGAAAAAAGTAATCGTAATCTCGACCAGCCTCCGCCCCGGCTCGAACAGCCACGCTTTAGCGGAGCAATTTGCCAAAGGCGCAGAAGCCGCTGGGCATCAAGTGGAACTCGTCTCGTTGAGAGGCAAGGAAATCAAGTTTTGCATAGGCTGCCTGTCGTGCCAAAAGACGGGTGCCTGCGTCATTAAGGACGATGTGCCGGCCATCATGGAAAGCGTGCTCAACGCCGATGTCGTCTGCTGGGCCACGCCGATTTATTACTATGAAATGAGCGGACAGATGAAGACCCTCATCGACCGCATGAACGCGATGTATCCCAAAGATTACAAGTTCCGCGACATCTACCTGCTGACCACCGCAGCCGAGAACGAGGAGTTCGTGCCGAAACGCGCCGAGGGCGGACTCACCGGCTGGATCGACTGCTACGGCAAGTCAAGTCTCAAAGGCCATATCTTCTGTGGCGGCGTAGGCGGTCCGAAAGAGATTGAAGGCAATGCCAAGCTGCAGGAGGCTTACGAATTAGGCAAACAAGTGTGATTGTCGCTTTTTACAATGGTTTTTCTTTTGTCAAACGGCAAAAAGCCTTCGCGCACATCCAGGTAACAGTAAGGTAAACACAATTTATATAACTTTTTCAATATGCCCAATCCGTCCAACAAACAAGAACTTGTAGCCACTATGGCCGACGGCTATGCCAAACTGAATGAACAGATAGCCAAGATGAGCGAAGAAGCTATATCGGCTACATTCGACTTTGCCGCCGACCCGAAGAAATGCGGTGTGCGCTGGCAATACGACCGCTGTCTCCGCGACCTGCTAATCCATCTCTATGAGTGGCAGGTGCTGATGCGCGAGTTTGTGAACAACATCCGCGAAGGTCACCCTCGTGACTACCTGCCCGACGAATACCGCAAGAACTACCACGAGATGGACAAGATGCTGGTGGAGAAGCACCAAAACACGCCTTTGGAGGAGGCCAAACGCCTGCTGCGGGAAACTCACGAGGAGATGCTCCACCTCGCCGAGAGCTTCAACGAGGAGGAGCTCTTCACCAAAGGCTACTACAAAAACACCTACACCACCAACATGGCGGCCTACTTCGTGAGCGTTACCTCTAGTCCCTACGGGCAGGCGGTGAAGTTGTTGAAGACACATCAGAAAAACTTCAAGAAATAACATGGGCTCAGCTGCGCCACACGAATTCGACGCCATCATCCTGCAAAACGAAGACATGGATGCCGCATACGTGGAGGTGCCTTTCGACATCAAGGCAATCTTCGGGAAAGGTCGATTGGCGGTTCACGCCACCTTCGACGGTGTGCCATACGACGGGCAGATCGTCAAGATGGGGACGCCTTGCTTCATCATCGGTGTGCGTAAGGACATCCGAAAACAGATTGGCAAGAACTTTGGCGACATGGTGCATGTGACGTTTTGCGAACGAAAATAAAATGACAATGAAAAAAATCATCATCATCGACGGAGGCCCGCGCGCGACATTCAACACGGCCTCAATGCTCAAGAAATTAGCTGAAGGAGCCGGTTCGGTCAGCAACGAAATCGAGGTGAAGACCATACGCCTCTATGCCCTTGACTACAAAGGCTGCATGTCGTGCATGGCCTGCAAAATCAAAGGCAAAGCCTCGCAAGTGTGCAAATACAAGGATGCCTTGACTCCTGTCTTGGAAGAAATTGCACAAGCTGACGGCTTGGTATTAGGTTCGCCCAACTATTTCGGGGAGATTACTGGCCAGATGCGGGCTTTCTTGGAGCGCTTGGCCTTCCCTTGGCTCTCATACAACGACTACAGCATCACCGCCCCGAAACGGATGCCAGTGGTGCTGGTGGAAACGCAAAACGGCGGTGTGGGAGGCAGCAACTGCAATGGCTACGGCACGATGGAGCCTTGCATCGCCAAAGCCCTCGGACAACCAGAGAAACTGTTTGCCAACAACACATACCAAGTGAAAAACTACGCGAATTTCGAGTTGAGAGGCTTCTCCGAAGAAGCCAAACGAAAATATCGTGAAGAACATTGGCAGCAAGATTTGCAAAATGCTTTCGATTTCGGCAAAACAATGGCAGAGAAAATAATTGGATGTTAGTGTGACAGGACTGTCGTCCAATGCGACGGATTAACAAATAAAACAACTTGAAACTACAATAACAAGCAGTGAAAAATGTACAGCTTAATATATAAGGTAACCACCAGCACCTGCGACAGCGAAGGCAAGCTGAAACTCTATTCGGCGCTCCAGATGATGCAGGACTGCTCTGAGATGTGGATCGACAGCGAGCCACAGGTGAAGGACTACTTCGCGCGTGAGAACATGGCGCAACTTCTGGCCTCAAGGCAGGTGGAGATTGTCAGAGTGCCGGATTTCAAGGAAGAACTGACCGTGACGACCTCGGTATATGGCATGAAACCAATGTTCGGTTTCCGCAACACCTTTATCTATGACGCAGAGGGCAAACCCTGCTACCGCACTTGGAGCATGGGCGCCTTTGTGGACAAGGCAAACGGCAAACTGAAACGTGTCGATGACACCGTCGCCGGATCCTTGCTCATCGAGCCGCAGCTGGAGATGAACTACAAAGACCGCCGTATCATACTGCCGAAAACAGAAGGTGAAGTTCTGGAGCCTGTCAAGGTGATGCGTGCAGACATCGATTACAACAAGCATCTTAACAATGCCAACTATGTACGTATGGCTATGGAACTTCTGCCGGAAGATTTCGAAATCAAGGGCTTACGGGTGGAATACCGTGTCGCTGCCAAGCTGGGCGACATGCTTGTCCCTACCATATACAAACATGACGGTGTGATCATTGTCTCTTTATCGATTGGTGAGGATGTGAGCACAATTATTGAATTCTCCTAAATCACTTTTGGCTGCAAGCTCCGTCTGTACTCGCTCGGCGACTGCCCAAGATGCTTGGTGCAGTAGCGGCTGAAATAACTCAACGAGGTGAAGTTCATGCGGTCGGCAATCTGGGTGAGCGAGAGGCGCTCGTCGTCCAAGAAGCCTTTCAGGATGGGCACGGTGGCACGGTTGATGTAACTGCTGACGCTGTGGCCCGTCACGCGTTTGATCGTGGCAGAAAGGTATTTCGGCGAGACGTTCAGCCGCTCGGCATAGTAGCTCACTTCGCGCTCGGTGCGACTGATGCCGGTGGCGAGCAAGTCGGTCAGCTGACGGACGATGTAGGCGGTGCGGTCGCTGTGGGTGTCGGTGGCCTCACGGCGAGCGTGGAGTTCGAAAATGTCATACATCATCGTCAGGCAGAGGCTCCCCATCATCTCACGGTAGAAGAGCAAGTAGCGGTCGTCGAGGCGGTCGCGCAGTCGATGGAAGTCCTCCAGCAGGATTTCTGCCTGGCGGTCGTCGAGCTTGATGACGGGGTTCTGGTTAAGGCTGATGCTGCCCCCGATGCTGTAGTTGTTCGACGGAAGCAAACCTCCAAGGAACTTGTTGTCGGCGGCGAACCACTCCACCTCCATTCCCGGAGCGGGCGCGAGGTTCTTGGCACGGGTGGGATTGGGCATCACCACAAGGTCGTTTTTCGCTATGTGGTAACATTTTTCGTTGAACACAAAACTACCTTCACCAGCAGTGCAAATAAGATGCATACAAGTGTGACTCAATTTGGGGTCATTCATTCCGAGGAAATCCGTAGCGTACTGAAAATCAATCTTCATGGCGCAAAATTACACTTTATTTCTCTCACTAGCACAAAAAAGATGGATTTTGTAAAAATAATGATGCTTTTTGTGAAACTAATAACCCATTAAGTTGCTGTATTTTTGCATCGTAATTCAAAACCTGACAACGATGCAAGAACAAAGAGTTGACCCCAGGCTGACCACAGCCGAAGAACACGCGGAAGGCGTGCGCCAAGCGCAAGTCCTTTTCAAACTGAACCACACGATGCCTTATACCGACGAGTACAACGCGCTGGTGCGTGAGCTCTTCGGCGATAACATCAGCGAAGGCAGCTGGGTGATGCCCGGCTTGACGGGCGTGTGCTTCGACCGTGTCCACATCGGGAAGAACGTGATGATCATGAACAACTGCTTGATGATGGCCCGCGGCGGCATCACCATCGACGAGGGTGCGATGATTGCCGCCAATGCGCAACTCATCTCCAATAACCACGACCTCTACGACCGTCAGATTCTCCTATGCAAGCCCGTCCACATCTGCGAAAACGTTTGGGTTGGTGCTGGTGCCACCATTTTGCCTGGCGTGACCATTGGTAAGAATGCTGTCGTGGCCGCTGGTGCTGTTGTAACCAAGGATGTGGCATCGAATACCATCGTGGGCGGTAATCCTGCGAAGGTAATCAGAAACATAGAATAAGTTAATAAAAAGAATAAAAGACATGGAATACATCACATTATCAAATGGAGTAAAGATGCCCCAACTGGGCTACGGAGTTTATCAGGTATCGCCTGAAGAGGCTGAACGTTGTGTGAGCGACGCATTAAGTGTCGGTTACCGCATGGTCGACACAGCACAAGCCTACGCCAACGAGGAAGGCGTGGGTAACGCAGTGAAAAAGAGCGGAATCTCTCGCGACGAGGTGTTCATCGTTTCGAAGATCTGGATTTCGAACTATGGCTACGAGAAAGCGAAAGCCTCCATCGACGAAAGCCTGCGCAAGTTGCAGACAGAGTACATCGACTTGATGCTGCTTCACCAGCCCTTCTGTGACCGCTACGGGGCCTATCGCGCCTTGGAGGAAGCCTACCGCGCAGGCAAACTTCGCTCCATCGGCGTGAGCAACTTCTACCCCGACCATTTCATTGACTTGGCATCGAATGTTGAGGTCAGGCCAATGGTAAATCAGGTGGAGACACATGTATTCAACCAGCAAAAACAACCTCAAAAATACATGGAAGAGTTGGGCTGCCAGATCATGTCGTGGGGACCCTTGGCCGAAGGTCGCAATGGATTCTTCACCAACGAGGTGCTGGCGGAAATCGGTAAAGCTCATGGAAAGAGTGTGGCCCAAACAGCCCTTCGTTTCCTGTTACAGCGCAATGTAATCATCATTCCGAAATCGACCCACAAGGAACGCATGGCAGAGAACTTCAACATCTTCGACTTCAAGCTGTCGCCTGACGAGATGGCACGAATCGAAGCCCTCGACACCAAACAAAGCCTCTTCTTCGACCACCACGATGGTGAAGTGACCAAGATGTTCATGGGCTGGAGAGGTTTGGTATAAAACACAAATAAAGCCAAAGCAACAATGAAAATCAAAAACATCATCATCGCAGCCCTGGCACTCCACATGACCACTGGCTGCAATGCACAAAATAACAAGGTAGAGACGTTTTATGAAACGTCTCTACAAAACGGAAAACAATCAAATAATCAATCTATGAACAAATCCATCGTTATTTTCTTCTCCCATGCGGGCGACAATTACAGCGTGGGCAACATCGAGGTCGGCAACACCAAGATCGTGGCCGACTATATCACAGAAATCAAAGGTGCCGACCAGTTTGAAATCGTCACGCACAAGTACGATGGCATGGCCTATATGCCTCTCATCGAATTGGCCAAAGAAGAGGCCAACAAGGGCGAACTTCCGCCTTACGAAGGCACCGCCCCCGACCTCAGCCAATACGACACCGTCTTCATCGGCGGTCCCGTGTGGTGGGGCACCTATCCGCAGGTGATGTTCACCCTCTTCAAGGACATCAACCTCGACGGCAAGACCGTCATCCCCTTTACTACTCACGAAGGCAGCGGTCTGGCCAGCTGCGTCAGCGACGTAAAGAAGGCTTTCCCGAAGGCCAAGGTCACGGGCGAGTTCAGCATCTATGGGCACGAAGTCCGCACGGGCAAGGCAAAGGTTGAGAAATGGTTGAAAGGTCTTTAATAACACATTAAACACTTGACAATATGAAAGTAAGAAAACTTTTGGTTCTCACCGCTATGGCATTGGTGATGGCTAACACAAACTGCCAAAACAAAAACGGCAATTCAACAACCGAACAACAAGAACAAACCGAACCAACAACACCCAACATGGAAAACACATCGAAAGTCTATTTCACTAACGAAATTAGCCCTGAGGCACTCATTAACATCTACAAGGCGCTTGGCGTAGAAGCCGAAGGCCGTGTGGCCGTGAAAATCTCCACCGGCGAGGCCGGCAACAACAACCACTTGAAGGCCGACTTGATTGGGCCTTTGGTGCAGTTGGTGAACGGCAAGATTGTGGAATGTAATACCGCTTACGCCGGCAAGCGCATGCTTACCGAAGACCACCTAAAGGTCATCGAGGAACATGGCTTCAACACCATCGGTGGTGTGGACATCATGGATGCCGACGGCGAAATCAAAATCCCTGTGCGCGACACCACCTACATGCGCTACAACATCGTGGGACAGAACATCCAAAACTATGATTTCATGATTAACCTTGCCCACTTCAAGGGACACCAGATGGGCGGCTTCGGTGGCGTACTGAAGAACGCCAGCATCGGTGTAGCTTCGCGCAACGGTAAGACCTACATCCACACCAACGGCCAATGCGAGGACTATACCCATCTTTGGGACTACATCCAGCCTGAAAATCAGGACAAGTTCCTTGAATGTATGGCCAATGCTGCCGCTGCAGTGCACGACTACTTCAAGGGCAAGGTCCTCTATATCAATGTCATGAACAACATGAGCATCGATTGTGACTGCAACGGCAATCCCACTCCAGTGGCACTACAAGACATGGGCATCATGGCCAGCACCGATCCTGTGGCCCTCGACCAGGCCTGCATCGACCTCGTCCTTGGTCAAGAACAAACCGCTGACAACGATGTGGCTTCAATGAAAGAGCGTATAGAGAGCCGTCACGGCATCCACACCGTTGAACATGCTGAGAAAATTGGTCTCGGTAGCCGTCAATACACCATCATCAGCATTGACAAATAAACAACAAACAAAAAAACAATGTATTTCGACAGAAACGAACATAAACAAGTAGTGGCACTTTTAGGTGCCGGTAGTATGGGAACCGCCATTGTACGCCGCATTGGTGCAGGCAAGAAAATCCTTTTGGGCGACATCAGCGAGAAGGCATTGGAGCGCGTCGGCGAGGATTTCCGTCGCTGCGGATACGATGTGGAGACCTTAGTGGTGAACGCCTTGCAGAAAGACAATATAGAGGCTTTTGCAAAGAAGGCCGCTGAACTGGGCCCCGTGATGTACTTCATCGATACGGCTGGTGCATCGCCCAATCAGGCCAACCCCGAGCTTATCGTCGACCTCGACATGGTCGGCACGGGTTATGCCGTCGATGCTTTCGGCGAAGTGATGGCCGAGGGTGGCGCAGGACTCATCATCAGCAGCCAAGCGGCCTATATGTACCCCATCCCCAATGACATCGAGCTGCAATTGGTGCAGACACCGACCGCCAAACTGAAAGAGGTGAAATTCATTCAAGAGGTGGCCATGCAGAACAGCGGCCTCGCTTATATGATTGCCAAACGATTGAACCATCTGCAGGCGCAGCGTGCCGCCGCCACCAGCTGGCGCAAGCGTCGTGCCCGCATCAACACCATCTCACCGGGTGTCGTCGTCACCCCGTTGGCCTACGACGAGTTCAACGCCAACGGCGAGGGCTACCAGCGTATGATTGATGCTTCAGCCGCCCAGCGCACTGGCACCAGCGACGAGATTGCCGAAGCCGCAGCTTTCTTGCTCGGCGAACATGCCAAGTTCATCACAGGCACCGACCTGCTCATCGACGGTGGTGTCATCGCTGCCATTCGTGCAGGCGAATATCAATTAGGATAATAATCCACAAACTATTTCCCCAAATACTCGCTCGGCGTTAGGCCAGTCATCTTTTTGAAGAGACGGGTGAAATGATGGGGAAAATCGAAACCAAGGAGCCTCGAGGTCTCGCTGATGTTGTGACCGTTCATGAGCAGGCTCTTGGCCTGGTTGATGACATAGTTGTGGATGTAGCCGATGGCTGTTCCTCCTGTGGCCTTGTGGACAATGTCGCCGAAATAACGAGGCGAATAAGCCAGCTCTGAGGCGCAATAGGCGACGGTGGGCAGGCCTTGTGACAACTGTCGATTCTCTCGGAAATACTGTTGTAGCAGATCGTGAAAGCGCTTCAAGAGGTCACTGCCACCATGGTCTTCTTCAGAAAGTTGCCGCTGGTAGATGCGGTTGCAGTATTCCAGTATCAGGTGCAGATAGCCCAACAAGATGCTTCTGAGCGAGGGCGAGTCATCGTGAATTATCAACTCTTGTCGCATCTGAGAGAGCAGTTGCGTGATGCTGAGCCATTCATCAGGCTCCATCCGTAGCGAGCCGGTGAAGAAATAAGAGAAATACTGGTAGCGGTCTATTTGGCGTTCCAGTTCGGAGCCGTGCAGCAACTCGGGCGACCACAAAAGCACCCATCCGCTCAGCGAGATGCGTTCCCCGTTGTCCTCCAAGCCGCCAATCTGTCCTGGCTCTACGGCAATAATCGAGGCATCGCTCACTTGCACGGTTTTCATGCCATACGAGAGATCTTTAGGAAACTGACGCTGGATAAAAAGCCCATAGACACCGTAGTTGTTCAGGCTATGGCGGAAGGGAGCCAGTTCGTCATAGTGGATAATACTGACCAATGGATGCAGCTCGGGAGCATCCACAAATCGGGCATAATCGTTGGGGGTATCTATTTTCAGAATCTTCTTCATTGCGAGGCAAAGGTACAAAGAATATGAATAATGAGATAAAAATGGTACTTTTTTAAATGATAATAATATATTATCTGCGAAATTGGTATATAATTAGCCAATTTATGTAATACCTCTTTTAAATAACAAGTGTACTTTTGCCAGCGAAATCAGAATTAGACCTAAATGAAAAAGATTCTTTGGTTACTGGCAGCAATACTGATTACAGGTTGCTCGAAGAACAGCGAGACTTTTGCACAGACAATGGAAGAGACAATGTATATCACTATCGGAGAGGAGACGCATACCGTCACGATGGAAGACAATGTCGGCACACGGGCCTTGATAGCTGCATTGCAAACGGACAACATCACCTACTTGGCGCATGACTACGGCAACTTCGAGAAAGTGGGCTATGTCGGGCAGTCGTTCCCCACGGCAGACCACCAAACCACCACTTCTGCGGGTGACCTTGTCTTATACAACGGTGACAACATTTGCATCTTCTATGGTAGCAACTCTTGGTCGTATACGCGCATTGGCAAACTCGATAACCTATCGGCTGACGAAGTGCGTCGGTTTGTCAAAGCAGGCGAAGGCGAGGTTACCATCACGCTTTCCTTGCAGCCTATCCATACGGGAATCCAAGAACTTTCGCCTGACGAAAACAAAAAGGGAACAGCCTACACGATTACTGGACAAATTGCCCCCCAAGGCTATAAAGGCATTGTAATTCAAAACGGGAAAAAGAAAATAAGTATTGATAATTAAATGTGCATGGTTTACTAAAAAGTCACAAGTTTGGCTGTCAGCTATCAGCAATCAGCAGTCAGCCTTGATGTTAGCAAGCTGATAGCTGACGGCTGACTGCTTACAGCCAATATAAATATTGAAAAGTTACTTATTATGAAAAAGATTCTCATCTTTGCAGCAGTGGTAGCACTTATGACCGCATGCAACAACCAACCGCAAACAACAGAAGCAACAGAAACAAAAGAAGAAATGAAACAAGAACTGAACCTCACGCAGGAGTGGGACAAGGTGTTCCCGCTGAGCGACAAAGTGAACCACCGCAAGGTGACATTTGAAACACAATACGGTCTGACATTGGCAGCTGATCTTTATACACCCAAAGCAGAAGTTGTTGCGGATTTGAAATCCGCAACTCAGGAGTCGGGGATTTCAAATCCCCTCCAACTACCTGCTATAGCTGTGAGCGGACCTTTTGGTGCCGTCAAGGAGCAGTCGAGCGGCCTCTATGCCATGCGGATGGCAGAGCGCGGCTTTGTGGCACTGGCTTTCGATCCGTCCTATACTGGCGAAAGTAGCGGCGAGCCTCGTCGTACAGCCTCGCCCGACATCAACACCGAAGACTTCATGGCCGCAGTTGATTTCCTGTCGAAACAGGACAACGTAGATGCCGAACGCATCGGAATCATCGGTATCTGTGGCTGGGGTGGCATCGCCCTCAACGCTGCTGCTGCCGACACCCGCATCAAGGCCACCGTCGCCAGCACGATGTACGACATGACCCGTGTCAGCGGCAATGGCTACTTCGACAGCGAAGACAAAGAAGAGTCGCGCCACGCTGCCCGCGAGGCCATGGGCAAGCAACGCCTCTTCGACCCAATGGCAATGGCTGGCGGTGTCATCGACCCGCTACCCGATGAGGTTCCGCAGTTTGTGAAAGATTACCATGCTTATTACAAGACCTCACGCGGTTATCATGCTCGCTCTGGCAACTCGAACGACGGCTGGCGCGTCATCGGAACGCAGGCCTACGCCAACAGCCGTTTCCTCTACTACATCAACGAGATCCGCTCTG
>CALEMB010000147.1 GCA_937902805.1 uncultured Bacteroidales bacterium | reverse complement strand
TGCTTTGTTTTGCGACTGCAAAGATAAACAAATTTTTTGGTTTTCGAAAGGTTTTACTTCAAACTCTTCCTTTGTCATGGTACAAAAACAGTTGTAGTCGTGTGCACTATTGCGACCGCAAAAGTACTGCTCGACTGCAAACCCTACAACGTGTATTTCGCCGTATGCTTACGGCAAAAATACATAAAAACCAATTCCCCACACTCACGATTTCGCAAAAATTGAAATTTGCGGCGCAAAAAAGCGTTGATTTTAAAAAAAACCATATCTCCCCGCAGGGAAGGGTATATCTCCCCGCAGGGAAAGATATATCTCCTCACGGGGGGATATGGGTGTCGTTTATTATTTTGTTATGACCAGTTTCCCAGTCTCGGTGAATTGTTCGTACTGGATGGTATAAACATACACACCTGTTGCAAGACCACGCAAGTCAATAACTTTGTTGCCTTGGACATCTTCCAGTTCCTTTGTAAGCACATTCACGCCAAGCATGTTTGTTAAAGTCAGCACGGCTTTTGTCGTGTTGCCGGGCAGGGTGTAGTTGACGGTTGTCCATGTCGTGGCTGGATTGGGGCTTAGGGTCACGTCGGATGCCGTTGCACGGTTTGAGGCGACCCCCGTATAACCGTTCCAGCCCTTTTCTCCTCTTTCCGAGTCCGGCAGCTCGGGGTCGATGCAGGAAGACGTCTCCCTGCTTGACAATTGCTCCATCATGGCCCTGGCCATCGACTGCGAAACCCCGTTGCCGTTGTCCGCAATGCCGGCGACCAAGTCTGTTTCCTTCTGGGTCAGTTGGAAAACGTTTCGGTGGGTTCTGTTGAGGGTTTGGTGAAGCTGGAGCAGCCGCAAGTAATCCGTATGGTCGGACAGCTGGCTACCCTGTAGTCCGTATAAGGCTGGCAGTGTGTTGGCCAAGGCGAAGGCGCTGGCCGAATCACCTTCCTGCAAGTAGGACGAGATGGCCATGCGGTCGGCGGCGATGTCCGTTCATGTTGCCGAGCCAGGTGCGCAATTCCGTCGGGATTAAACTTAATAGTTAATAGTTGAGTATGTATTTCATTAGTTTTTATAGCAGTTTTTTTATTATTCTAATACTATCTTTGTCGAACATTGAGCACCCTTGACGTCATTTATAATAAGCATATAAATGCCCTTGGGCATAGTCCCCAGGTCAATTATATTTGCATTCAGGAACATCTTTACCAATTGGCCAAAACTATTGTAAACCTGCACTTCAGCAACTTCTTTGCCTTCAATGTTGATTATTCCTGATGTAGGATTGGGATAAATTTCTATTTTTTCTTCCGCACTATTTTCAGCAACAGAAGTCGGATTACATTCAAACCACACATATTCAAAGCCATCATCATGGTAAGCTGATAAAATAGCACTTGTGTAACCACATACAATATAATTACAAAAGCCTTGTCCATTATACACTCCCCCCTTTTCTCTAAGATCTATCAAGGGATAGGTGTCGATTGGACCAATCCTGTCAACCATTCTCCAATACCCTAGGTCTTCATAACCGTATAAACTTGAGAATAATGTGTCTTTCAAGGTGTATTCATTCAATACAAGTCCTCCCAACTCCACTTCTTTTTTCCCTGTCACCGACAAAGGTTTCAGCG
This sequence comes from uncultured Bacteroidales bacterium, assembly GCA_937902805.1. Lineage (GTDB taxonomy): Bacteria > Bacteroidota > Bacteroidia > Bacteroidales > F082 > Limimorpha. The sequence continues at coordinate 1,141 of CALEMB010000147.1, read as the reverse complement.
AGCAGCAGGTGGAATCATTACCATAGTTAAGAACACTATTTGCTCCCCAACCAGCTGAGCGGAACGTGGTGAACACATCGCCTTCTTCGAGGTCTAAAGGGAAGAAAAGATACTCCTGGTTATTGACATAACGGAAAACTATGTTGTTTTCACAGCGTGTAAGTAGGATTTTTCCGGAATTGGCAATGGGAAGCCCAAAGGAGTCCACTGGTTGAATTATATTGTAAATTCGATTTCCAATCAAGGTGTCATTTGTTACTTGCCACACTTCCTTGGCGTATGCATCGCCATCAGCGTAAAGGCAATAGGACCATTTTGCACCAGGCATAGGCCAAGTCTTGGTTTGCGCACCTGCTCCGCCCGCCGCTGCCAGCAGCAGGAGGAAGAAAACCGCGAATTTCGTTGTGTGTAACTGTCTTTTCATGGTTTTGTAAATTTTTATGCTTGTTTATTCGGGATAAAGATTGTGCTGTTTTTCATCGAATCATTATATTTTATTCCTTCACCACCTTGTCCGAAAACACCTGTCCGTCCTGCATGGTGACGCGCAGGGTGTAGATGCCGGCAGGCAGTTGGCTCATGTCAATGCGCTCGAAGGCGTTGCCTTGCGTGCGTAGGAGGCGGCCTTGCAGGTCGTGGAGTTGCACCGAGGCGGGCTGGACGTCAGGGGAGAACACCATGCGCAACTGGTCTTTCACGGGGTTGGGGTAGAAAGCGTAGGGGCGTACTTGGAGTATTTCCTCGTCGTTTACGCCGACGGTGCCGTCGTGGTGGATAAAGAAATAAAAGATGCCAATGGCATCGTTTTCCAAATCGATGCTACTTCCAGCCACGGCCATGACTTCGTTTCCTTCTTCGTCTGTTGCGGGAATGCAGTGTTCTGTGCGTAATTTGAATCTTTCGACTGGCTTGCAGTATCGTTTCCATTCCACGTTGAAATCATGGTCCATCTTCACTGCATATGTGACTTTTTGCCCAGAATAGATTTCTCGTTCCGAATACAAAAGGTAAATTGCACCATCCGACATCCGTTGGAGGCCAAGGCAAGTCGCCTCGGAACTCCATCCAGGCAGGTCGTCGAACAGAATCAAGTTTTTCCGTTGCATGGTGCGCAAATCGTATCTGACCACAGCTAAACCAT
>CALEMB010000146.1 GCA_937902805.1 uncultured Bacteroidales bacterium | reverse complement strand
CGAAGGGCCGTAAAAAAACAAACAAAACCCAAGGTCCCTGAGCCCGTCGAAGGGCCGCCTATATAAAATCGAACCTACATGAACAGACTGAAACTCTTTCTAAAAGCCCTAATGCTCATCCCGACGTTAGCCATAGCACAAAATGGCGTATCCATCGGCCAATGGCGCACCCATCTCCCCTATGAAAAGGTGATTGGCGTGGAGCCTGTCGGCCATAAGATCTATGCCGCCACAGAATACGAGCTGTTTTATTACGATACCGAAGATAACTCCATCAACATCCTCAACAAAATCAACGGCTTGTCGGACATCGGCATCAGCACGATAAGCTACAACAAAAGCCAACATAAGTTGTTTGTGGCCTACACCAATGCTAATGTCGACCTCATCGACAGCGATGACGAGGTCACCAACATGAGCGACATCAAGGACAAGGACATCGTGGGCAACAAGAGCATCAACCATGTCTACTTCGACGGTGACCTGGCCTATGTGGCTTGCGGCTTCGGCATCGTGGTCTTCGACTTGGACAAGGAAGAGGTGAAAGACACCTATTACATTGGCAACCAAGGTGATGCTGTGAACGTCACAGACATCGCCATTTTCAACGGCCGCATCTATGCTTGCACCGACCATGGCGTATACTATGCCTCGCAACATGCCCAAAACTTAGCCAATTATACCTCATGGCATTTCGATAACACCCTGATACACCCGCATCTGGCCTACACCGAGATGGAGGTCTTCAACGGCAAGCTCTACTTGAACTATGACGGTGGCTTCGAAGCCGACACGCTTTTCGTCAACGACGGCAGTCATTGGGGCTACTACAACAGGGAAGATGTCAAACAAAAGTACGAGTTGCGGGCTTATGACGACCAGTTCATCTTCGCCAACCGCTATAGCGTCAATGTCTATGACCGTGACCTCAACGAAATCCTCAACATCTACTCGCCCGGTGGCTCCATCGAGCCTCTCTCCGTAGCCCGCGACAATAGCGGTAACTATTGGATTGGCGACAGCCATCGTGGCCTCATCAAGACCTCTGACGGCTGGAACAACATGGACGTGAAGCCCAATGGTCCCGCCTCCAAAAACGTGTTTGAACTCAAAGCCTGTGGCGACCAGGTGTGGATTGCCACGGGAGGCCATGCCTCCAACTGGGGCAAACGCTACATGAAAGAAGGCGTGGCACGCTTCGATGGCTTCTGGACCATCCTCAACAGCAGCACGCTCCCCGATTTCACTAGCTATTCCGATTTCATCTGCACCGCCACCGACCCCAATAACCCTTCCGTGACCTATGTCGGCACCTGGGGTAAAGGTGTTTTGAAGTTCGACGGCAACGCATTGGTGGAGGTATATAACGCCAGCAACAGCACGCTGGAGCCTTGGGTGCAAGACCCCAGCCTCATCAACATCAGCGGCCTTGCCTTTGACAGCAAGGGCAACCTCTGGGTGGCCAACACCGGTGCCACCAAGCTCCTGTCGGTGATGGAACGCAACGGCACGTGGCGCTCCTACAACCTTGGTGGTAGCCTGAGCGGCATCGACATCAGCACGATGATCATCGACGACAACGACTACAAATGGATTATTCGCCGTGGCGGAGAGGTCATTGTCTTCAACGATAACGGCACCTTGGACATCACAGCCGACGACCGTAGCGCCACCTTGAACACAGCACAAGGCAGCGGCCATCTCATCGGTGCAGTCAACTGCCTCGCCGTCGACCAAAGCGGTAACGTGTGGGCAGGCACCGACAACGGCCCTTGCCTCTTCACCAACCCCCGTAACATCTTCAATGGCGGCAACTATGACGCCATCCAAAAAGAGGTGCCCCGCGACGACGGCACACAACAGTTTGACTACCTCTTTGCCGGCTCCAATGTGCTCTCCATGGCCGCCCTCCCTGGCACCGACCAAATCTGGTTCGGCCTCGAGTCCGGTGCCTACCTGATGGATTTCGAGCAAAAACCCAAGGAAATCCATTGCTTCAATGTCGACAACAGCCCGCTGCTCGACAACGCCATCACCGCTATGGCTGTCGACAAGAACGGTGAGGTGTTTTTCGGCACCAGCAATGGTGTCATCTCCTACCGTGGTGAGTCGGCCACACCTGAGCCTGAAATCGACAACGTGGTGGTCTACCCCAATCCCGTCAGACCTGGCTACACGGGATTTGTAGGCATCAAAGGCTTGGTGGCCAATTCCTTGGTACGCATCACCACCGTCGACGGTGCCTTCGTCACCCAGCTGATATCAGAAGGCGGACAAGCCGTTTGGGACTGCACCACAATCAACGGCGAAAAGGTGACTCCTGGTGTCTACCTTATCTACGTCAGCACCAAGGACGGCCAGAACAAGTTCGCCACCAAGATCCTCTTACAGAATTGATGGACGACAAGACAGAAGGCATCGTCCTGCAATCGCTGCGCTACGGCGACACCAGCCTCATCGTGAAGGTATACACCCGACAGCATGGCATGAAGTCCTACATGCTGAAAGGCGCTTTCAACCATAGCTCGAAAAACCGTGCGGCCTTGTTCCAGAACCTGAATGTCATCAGCTACGTCGAGGTAAACGCACCCAAAAGCCACAACCTGAACTACCTGAAAGACGCGCAAATCGCCATGGCCTACCACAGCCTGCCTTTTGTGATGAACAAAAGCGCCATCATGATGTACGTCAGCGAGCTGCTATCGAAAACCATCACAGAACAAGAGCAAAACGAGGCTTTATACCACTTCATCGTCAACTCCTTGCAATGGCTCGACCTAAAGGAAGAAGACTATGCCATCTTCCCTCTGTTTTTCACCCTCGAGCTCACCCGACACCTAGGCTTCTATCCCCAAGCCAATCATCAGGAAGGCTTTTGTTTCGACATGATGGAAGGAGCCTTCGCGCATGACTATCCTCTGCATCCCTACTATCTTGATGCCGAAGCTGCAGCCTTGCTGTCAAGCCTTCTCAACGTGGGCATAGACGAAGCAAGCCGTCGGCCGCTCCGCTTGAATCAGCGTCGCGAATTGCTCGACGGCTTAATTATTTTCATGCGGCTGCACGCCCCCGTGATGCGGGACTTCCACTCGCACGAAGTCTTAAAGACGGTGTTGGAATAAAGACGCGCTTCGCGTCATTGCGAGCGTAGCGAAGCAATCCAGGGAAATAAGCCCTTACTCTGGATTGCTTCGTCGTTCCTCCTCGCAATGACGTTTACTTCAAATCAATAGCAGTCTGTCCAATCAGCTTGCCCCCCTGTTCATAAACATCGATGAAATACGTGCCAGGCATAAACTCCCGGTCGGCAGGCTTGGTGTAGTAAGCCCTCACAGGCGTTTCCTTGCCCTCGTAGTTCACCCTGATTTTCTCAGTGTATTGTAAGGTTTCGCCATTGGACTGGAAGGCGTATTCGTCGCCCGTGCCCTTGCAGATGATAGCTTTCTTCGGGTCGGCAATGCGGACATAGAAAATCTTTGAACCTGGCTGTATCAGGTCGTTGGCAGCCACGGTGAAGTCAATTCTGATACGTTCGGCACGGTTGGCGCGGTCGGTGTCGCCTTCCTTGCTACCGCTCTTAAAGCGCACGGCCTGGGCCGAATAATTGTAGAGCTTCAACACTGCCGCCTGGTTGACCTTGTTGGTCAGCTCTTCCTTCTGGCGGCTGAGGTTGGAGTTCTCACGGCGCTCAGCCAGTACTTGCTCACGGATGCGCTCGTTCTCGGCCACCAACTCACGGTTGACGGTATACAGCGAGTCCATCTGGCGGACATACTTCTGCGAGATGGTCTGCAATGAAGCGAGTTTCTTCTTGATGCGGTTGTAATCCCACTGTGAATCAAGGAGCTTCTTAATCTCGACGGCATCGGCCTGGATGATGCTGTCTTTCTCGGCCAGCTCGAGGCTCAACTCGCCATAGCTCTCCTTCAGCTCGTTGTGGACCTTCATCAGGCTATCCACTTCGGCTTGGAAGTCGGCACGTTGCAGCTCCTTCTCAGCCTCAAGTTGTTGCAGGTCGCTTTTCATCGAGCCATTGCGCACCAACAGCAAGACCAAAGCTATCGCCAATAGGCCAATGATGGCATACAGCCAAATGGGCAGTTTCGATTGTTTCTTGTTCTCTGAATCCATATCTTTTGGTATTTATTCTGCAAAATTATGAAAAATTCCTTGTACACGGCACTTTAGGCTCAACTTTCGATGACGGGCTCCACTTTTGCCCTTGACAGATGCACGGGGATGTATTGCCCCACCACTTCGATGTAAACGATAAGATGCCGCCTGTTGCAGATGGTCTCGAGCCTGCCCACCAAGTCCTTCATTGGGCCGTTGATGATTCTCACCTTCTGCCCCACCTTTAGCTCCTCTTGGTTCTGCATCTTGTATTCTTCGCCATGCTCATAGTCCTCCACAAACTTCTTGATGGCTGCAATCTGGTTGTCGGGCACCACAACGGCCACGCCTTCAAACGTCACGAAACGCATCACGCCATACACATTCAGGATAGGGAGATACTCCTTGGCATTGGAATGGACAAACACATACGACTTGAACAGCGGCTCTTCTATCTTCTTGCGCCTATCGCTCCACTTCTTGATTTTGGTCACCAGAGGAAGGTAGGCCTCTATGCCCAACTCTTCGAGCTGCGACAGCACCTTTTTCTCCGACCTTGACCTGACATACAGCGCATGCCAATGCCGTTCAAGAAGTTTGAGTTGATTCATCTTTATCTTTATGTCTCTTGTGTCTATGCTTTCTGTCCTTTTCATTTTCGCCCGGGTTGTCCTCGCCATAATAATCGGAGCCATAATAGCCCGAGTGGTCGCCATATCTGCCATAATAGCCATAGCCGTAGGAATAACCATAACCATAGCCATACCTGTAGCTGCCGTAGCCGTAGCGCTTGCCATAATAGCCTTTACGCGTTTCCACACCATTGATGACGATGGACATATCCAATTTGCGGTTTTCCAAATCCTTGATGACGGTGCTGAAGATGTTCTTGTTGGTGACACCCTGACGGACGATGAACACCTTGGCATCGGCAAAGCGCATCAGCAGGAAGGCATCGGTCACCAAACCCAAGGGCGGCGTATCGATGATGATGTAATCATATCTCTCCTTCAGCAGCCTGAAGAACTCGTCGCACTTCTCAGAAGCAATCAATTCAGCCGGGTTGGGCGGGATGGGACCGCTGGTGATGATGTCGAGGTTCGCCACCTTATTCGTGGTTTGGATGACTTTATCGAAAGGTTCTTTATTGGAAAGGAAAGAGGTGATACCCACACTATTGCTCAAACCAAACTCCTGGAAGAGCTTAGGTTTACGTAAGTCGAAGCCCAAGAGCACTGTCCTCTTGCCATACAAGGCATAGATGGAGGCAATGTTGATACTATTGAAGGTCTTACCCACGCTCTGCATGTCACCTGTAACGAGGATGGTACTCTGCGCCTTGCCTTGGGTCATGAACTCAATATTGGTACGAATCGCACGGAAGGATTCGGCGACGGGCGATTTGGGCGAATTGATGACCACCAAAGGATCCTTGTCGCTGATTTGCGACACTTGACCGATAATGGGCAAGGAGGTCAGTTTCTCCACATCCTTGCGATCACCTATGGTCATATTGAAGTAATCCTTAAGGTAGAGGTACACAGCGGGAATCAACAGACCTAAAAACAAAGCGATGAAATAATTCATCTTGGTTTTGGGAGAAGTCTTGTAGGTCCTCTCCAAACGGGCATGATCAAGCACTTCGTTGTCCGGCGTATTGGAGGCCTTCAGGATTTGTGCTTCAGCGCGACGTTGCATCAAATATTTATAGGTATCCTCGCTAAAATGGAAATTACGCTGGTAATTAATCAACTCTTGCTGCTTTTTGGGCAAATGGCTGGATTCGTTTTCAAACACGGCAATTTGACGCTCAATCTCAGCAAGGCCCATCCTGGCATTTTCAACCAGGTTATTGACATTCTCCAGCAAGGCTTTCTTCGTGGTGACAATTTGCTCATTTATTTTTATCACCTGTGGGTGTTGTTCGGTTTGGGTAAGCAACTGCGTGGATTTGGTTTGCGCCAAGTTAACAAGATCATTAGCCAAACTGTTCAACAGAGGATCGACAATGCCCATTGTGCTGGGAGCGGCAAGATTCTCCGGGTCGTCAATTTGGGCTTGGATGTATTCCTGCAAACGTTTGTAAATTTTCAAATTGACAGCCATCTCAGACCTTTGTTTTTCCAAGGCACGCAAGTTCGTGTAGATTTGTGAAGCTTGCAGGTCAATATTAATCACATCATTCTGCTCACGGAAATCCTTCAATTCAATCTCGGCAGAGCTCAAGGTCTCCTGAATGCCTTCCAACTCGTTGTCAATGAAGGCAATGGTGCTTTCCGAAACATGGTTTTTCTTTTCCAATCCTCTTGAGACATATTCATCCATTAAAGTGTTGACGAAATCCACAATCTTCTGTTGGTTGTGGCCATGTGCCACTATGGAAACTATAGAAGCCTGCTTGCTGATCGCACTCGCCGTGAAAACACTCATCTGTCTCACCAAACTGGCATAGCTGTTCAACCAGAATGAGAATTTTCTATTGCTGTCCTTTTCAGGATTGTACTTGTCGTTCATCACAATACGGAAACGGTTGTAGCCATTATCCATCATCTCACCCAATTGGCATTCTGTGCTCACATCGATTTCTTTCTCTGGATCCCTATACACGGATTGATTCAAAGCATAATCGTAAACATTCAAGCCTTTTGCGGTGCCATGCAGCATCATTTTGCCCTCATTTATACTGACCACTTCATACACCAATCCCACGGCTTGTGGCACAGTCCGATCGAACTCAACAGTAAAAGGAGAGGTCTTATACAATTCAGCTTTTCTAATACGCCCTTTCTCCATATAAGTCACCTCCAATTCCATTTTTTTGACGACCCTTTCCGTAAGGGTATAGGATTTTAAAACAGCAATTTCATTGTCCACCTTTTGATAGCCACCAAAGGCACTATTGGTCATAATGGAAGTCGCATCATAGCCCGAAGCTGCATCCTTAATGAGCACTGTACCAGAAGTCTGGTATACACTAGGCTTGAAATGGTTGACAACAAAACCAACTGCCAAGGCCAACACCACTCCACCAAGGAACAGGTACCAATGGCTCAAAAAAATGAAAATCAGCTGTTTGATATCAACAGATTGCGTCTCGTTGTTTTGCTGAGAATTATTTATTGTTTCGTTTTGCATATTGTCATTATTTAAACTATCATTTTCTAAACAAATTATACAAAGTAATAACCATCGTGATGATGGAAAGCACTATGGAATAGGGGAAGGTGGTGAAGCCCCATTGCTTGATTTTGAGCGGCTCCACATAAATAATGTCGTTCGGCTTCAGATAATAATAGGGAGAGGCAAGGATGTCTGCCGAGCCCATGTCAACCGTAATAATCTCCGAACCATTGTCGGTTTGTCGGATAATCCTCACCTCTTCGTTTTTGGCAAAGTTAGTCATATTGCCCGCCATGGAAATGGCCTCAAACAAGTTGATTTGGGATTGATAGACCTTATACATGCCAGGACGACTTACCTCTCCCAACACCGTCAGGTTGAAATTCGACAATTTGACGATGATGGTGGTCTGGTTGATATATTGGTTGAGTTCCGCTTGCAACCTGTCCTTGGCTTCATCCACCGTCAGATTTTGCAGTTCAATTTTTCCCACCAAGGGCATCTCGATGAAGCCTTCCTCGTCTATGGTATAAGATTGAAGATATATGGAAGCATCAGATGAAAGAGTTCTTGAAGCCTCACCACCATTCAACAACACCGTACTCCGTTCGTCAATGGTGTTGACAAAGCGGATGTACAGGTTGTCACCCGGCTGTAACTTGTAATTAATGGAGCGGTCGTTGACATAGTTGATGGATTGGTTCTCGGCCAACATCTGGGCTTCCTTCAGGTAAAGCATTTTCTTTTGGGGCACACAGGAGGCAAAGAGCATCGCCATCAGCAACGCCGCCAGTCCCAATTTCGTGATTTTGCTCATATTTTTCATGATGGTATCAATTTATTTTCTCAATGGTTCAATAAAGTCAGTTCCTTCACCCCCACCAAGGGCGTGATGGGCATGCGGTTCTCGATTTGGAAGGTATAGGTACCCGTCTCCGAGATGCGCAGGCTCTTGTTGATGGGCAAGACAAAGGTATGGGCACCGTCGACCTGCTCCACATTCCAATTTCCTTCCTCGTCTTTCAGATTGAACTTGTATGTTTTGGAGCGGTAAGGCTCGCCGTCGCTGGAAAACACCGTGAAGACCATCGAGAAATCCTGGTAGGGATAGTCGTCGGTGAAAGCGATTTTGAGGCTCAAGTCGTAGGTGGTCTCAGCCTTCACCTCGATGTTATCCTGCACATAGTCAAAGCGTTCCCATAATGTCTCATAGAACTCACGGTGCAACACGACCTTGTTTTCCTCCTGTCGCGCACAGCCGAGAAGACACAACAAACAACTGACTATCAAAACAATCTTTTTCATCGGTTCACCTGAAAAATCGTGCAAATATACGAAAAAACGATATGATAAAGAAAAGTACCGCAATTTTTTTCGCTTTTTTATACCCTAGGAATCAAGAAAAACTTATACTTTTGCTCATTACGATTTCACCATGAGGACCAAAAACAACAATCTGTCTTCCAGAAGGTTACTGATTATGGGCATCTTCATTGCCGTGGGGGTGGTCTATATCATGAAGTTGTTTTTTCTCCAGGTCGTCGATGATAAGTACAAGACCATGGCCGACAACAACGCCCTTCGCTTCGTGACGCAATATCCCGCCCGAGGCAAGGTGTTCGACCGCAACGGCCAGCTGTTGGTGTTCAACGAAGCCGTCTACGACCTCATGGTGATTCCCCGCCAAGCTATGAAACGCGACTCCCTCGACCCTTTCGATACCGCCACCTTCTGCCGCCTTTTGGACATTGACAAGACCTCTTTCATTGAGCGGATGAACAAGGCCAAGAAGGAGTCGTACCTGAAGCCCTCGCCCTTCATGACGCAGGTCTCGAAGGAGAACTACGCCCACATCGCTGAGGTGCTTTGGCGCTATCCGGGCTTTTATTTCCAGACCCGCACGGTGCGTCATTACCCCCAGTCCATCGCCGCCCATACCCTGGGCGACATTGGCGAAATCAGCCAGGCCGAGTTAGACAAAGACGAAGAAAACTATTATAAACAAGGTGACTATATCGGCAAGTCGGGCATCGAGAAGTCATACGAAAAGGAGCTGCGTGGCGTGAAAGGCCTGAAGGTGATGATGGTGGACGTGCACAACCGCGTCATGGGCAGCTATGGCGAAGGCGAACTCGACGTGGAACCCGTGGCTGGCAAGGATATCTACCTCGGTTTGGATGCCGAACTGCAAGCCTATGGCGAGCAGCTGATGGTGGGCAAGATAGGCTCCATCGTGGCCGTAGAGCCCTCCACGGGACAGATCTTGGCCTTCGTCACCAGCCCCACCTACGACCCCAACCTCCTCGTGGGCCGCGAGCGGGGCAAGCACTACCAAGAGCTGCAGGACGACCCAATGAAGCCCCTCATCAACAGGGCCATCAGTGGCACCTACCCGCCCGGCTCCACCTTCAAGACCGTGGTGGGCCTCATCGCCATGCAAAGCGGCAGCATCACCCCCGCCACCTGCTTCCACTGCTCCGGACAAGCCTCCCTGCCCATCAAGTGTACCCACAGCCACGGCAGCAGCCCCGACTTCGCCAACGCCATCATGAACTCATGCAACCCCTATTTCTATGAGTCGTTCAAGGCCACCATCAACAACCCCAAGTTCGGCAACATCAAGAACGGCTACCAGTATTGGAAGGACATGACCTACAACATGGGCCTCGGACATAAGTTCAACACCGACATCCCCTACGAACGCTCGGGCAACATCCCTTCACGCGAATACTACGATCGCATGTACAACGGGCAATGGAACTCAGTGACCATCCGCTCCTTGGGCATCGGCCAAGGCGAGGTGCTGGTGACTCCCTTGCAGCTTTGCAACATCGCCGCCTTCATTGCCAACGAAGGCTATTACTACCCCCCGCACCTCATCAAGTGCTTTGGCGACTCCACCGCCATCCCCGAGGTGATGACGACCAAAGTCGACCCAGGCATTAACCCCAAGTATGTCAGGGTGATGAAAGCGGGGCTGCGCACCGTGTTTAGCGGTCCGGCAGGCACGGCCCGACGCTACGAGATGAGCGACATCGCCCAATGCGGCAAGACCGGCACGGCCCAAAACCCACACGGCAACTACCACTCCAACTTTATCGCCTTCGCCCCGGCCGACAACCCGAAAATCGCCCTCGCTGTCATCATCGAAAACGGTGGCTACGGCGCCACCTGGGCCGCCCCCATCGCCAGCCTGATGATAGAGAAATACATCCGTGGCTACACGAAACGCGAGGACCTGGAAAAACGCATAATGGAAGGCAGAATCTCATATAAGAACGAACGATGAACGAAAGGAACAACATCATAGGAAGAATCGACTGGGTGACGGTGCTCATCTATCTGGCTTTGGTCCTGATAGGCTGGTTCAGCATCTTCTCCGCCCGCTACAACGAAGCGCATCCCAGCATCTTCGACCTGTCGCAGGTGTATGGCAAACAGCTGCTTTGGATTGGTGCTGCCTTGATGGTGGGCTTTATCGTCCTGCTCATCGACGCGAAGTTTTTCAACGCCTTCTCCCTATGGATCTATATTGCCGTACTCGCCACCTTGTTCATGGTGTTGGTATACGGCAAAGCCACCAAAGGCGCCACCTCGTGGATTGACCTGGGTGCAGGCATCAAGTTCCAGCCTTCAGAGTTTGCCAAAATGGCGACGGCCTTGGCGGTGGCGGGTTACCTTGACCGACTGGATGTCGACCTGCAAAAACGAAAGGACCAGATTGTCACGGCAGCCCTCATCCTGATTCCCATGGCCTTGGTGCTGCTGCAAAACGACACCGGCTCGGCCATCGTCTTTGTCTCTTTTATCCTGATGCTCTACCGTGAAGGCTTCCCTGGAGCGGGATGGGTCATGGTGGCAGGCGTCATCGCCGTGCTCCTGTTCATCTTCACCTTGATATGGTCACAAAAGGTGATGTATATCATCCTCGGCAGCCTGCTCGTCCTCACGTTGACTTATTACATCATTACCAAAAAAAGAGGCATCGTCAAGATGTTGGGGATATTTGCCATCGCTATCATGTTCGTATTCTCGGTCGACTACGCCTTCAACCATGTGCTGCAGACCCACCAGCGCAACCGCATCCTCGTCATGCTGGGCATGCTCAACGACACCAAGGATGTGGGCTACAACGTCCACCAGTCCAAGATTGCCATCGGCTCGGGCGGCTTTACGGGCAAAGGCTTCCTCCAAGGCACACAGACCAAATACGACTTCGTTCCCGAGCAACATACCGACTTCATCTTCTGCACCATAGGTGAAGAAGGCGGCTTCTTGGGCACCTGTGCGGTGGTGCTGCTTTATGTGGCCTTACTTGTGCGGATCATCATCCTGGCTGAACGACAACGATCCACCTTCAGCCGCGTGTACGGCTATTGCATCGCAGGCATCTTCTTCGTGCATTTCGCCATCAACATCGGCATGACGATAGGCTTGGTGCCCGTCATCGGCATCCCCCTGCCCTTCCTAAGTTACGGCGGCTCAAGCATGCTCGCTTTCACGATGATGTTAGCCATCTTCGTAAAACAGGATGCCAATAGATTGAATGTGCTTTAAATAAATAGATTCCCTAACGGGAATGGAGTTAAATCATAGTTGTTAAACGGCGGCATAAACAAGTTGACTATTCGTAAACCCCACTGGCCGCCGTATGAAGAAAAAAACGAACGAATTCCATTCCCGTCAGGGAATCCCATGGGCTGCTATGAACCTCATTCATATACTGAGGTGATTCCAAATTTTTTAACATCAAACAACCCCCGATCCCCAATCTTCAGCTCAGGAATCACCAGCAAGGCCATAAACGCCAAGGTCATAAAGGGCGCATACAGCGTCGAGCCCAAGCGCTTGGCAAGCGCGTCGGCATTCTGGTAGGCTTGCGCCACCTCGTAGCCGTCTTCATTGCTCATCAGTCCCGCCACAGGCAGCGGCACCGCCACCATCTCCGTGCCGCAATAGGCCGTCACGCCCCCCTTATGCTCGATGAGCAGGTTGACGGCATGGAGGATGTCCTTGTCGGTAACGCCCACCGCCACGATGTTGTGGCTGTCGTGCGCCACACTCGAAGCCAAGGCACCCCGCTTCAACCCAAAGCCCCGAATGAAAGCCACGGCAGGTTTGGTGGGTTGGTAGCGGTTGACGACCACGATTTTCAGGATGTCGAGCTCCACGTCGCTCACGATGCCACCGTCCTCCACCTTGGGCTCAGCGACGAAACTCTTGGTGATCAGCTGTCCGTCCTGGCATTGGATGACCTTGATCTTTTTGCCCACATCAGGCAGGAAGATGTCGTCAGCATGGATGAACTCGGCTTTGAAGATGTTGGGGCACAGCGTTTCCTTGTAATGAATGTTCGACACGCCATTTTCCGCCACCAGCACCCCCCTGATATAGGTCTGCCTGGCGACAGGATGGCGCAGGTCGTCGACCACGATGAAGTCGGCATCGTCACCCAATTGCAACAAACCCACGTTGAGTTTGTAATGCTTGACAGCGTTGAGCGAGGCCGCCTTCAGCACATCCATCACCTCGTAGCCCAAGGCGATGGCCTTACGCACCAGCACGTCGATATGAACATCGTCCAGCTCATCGGGATGCTTGTCGTCGGAGCAGAACATCAGCCTGTCGGGATGGGTGGCCATCAGCGGTATCAAGGCCTCGAAGTTACGGGCGGCACTGCCCTCACGGATGAGGATCTTCATACCCAGGCTGATTTTCTCCAAGGCACCTGCCAGATGGAAACACTCGTGGTCGGTGGTGATGCCTGCCCCCGCATACTTCCGCAACAGGGAGCCT